>NZ_JAAGNX010000002.1:714989-1035443 GCF_010500615.1 Oceanipulchritudo coccoides | reverse complement strand
CCGACTCACTGGCTCGATTACTTTTTATGTGACAAGGCGTCGATATCTTGCCAGAAGACGGTATGAGCACGGAAACGACTCCACTACCCCAATCAAAACTACAAACCCGTGAGCAGGCCATCCTGCGCAGCTATTGGCGGAGCAATTTACGCCTGATGTCGGTCCTTCTGGCAATCTGGGCCTTTGTTGGACTCGGCTGCGGGGTACTCTTTGCCGACGTGTTGAATCAATATACTCTCCCCGGGACCGGCTATCCGCTGGGTTTCTGGTTTGCGCAGCAGGGATCCATTGTGACCTTCGTAGTCCTGATTCTTGTTTATGCCTTGGCGATGAACCGTCTTGACCGGATCCACCACGAGGAACGGGCAGAGCTTGGTCCGGTCAAGCCGGAGGAGGAATCTTTCACAGGCGAAGGCATTTAACACCCGGAGAGCACTGACATGACCGTACAAATCTGGACTTATCTCTTTGTCGGAATGACTTTTGCGCTCTACCTGGGCATCGCCTGGTATAGCCGGGTCAAGGATACCGGCGGCTTTTACGTTGCCGGGCGTGGTGTCCCGGCCGCTGCAAACGGCATGGCCACCGCTGCCGACTGGATGAGCGCCGCCTCATTCATCTCCATGGCGGGGCTTATCTCAACGATGGGTTATGCCGGCGGCGTCTATCTGATGGGTTGGACCGGTGGGTTCGTGCTACTTTCGCTTCTTCTGGCCCCTTATTTGAGAAAGTTCGGGCATTACACGGTCCCGGATTTTGTCGGAGACCGCTACAACTCCCGCGTTGCCCGGCTGATTGCGGTCCTCTGCGCGCTCTTTATCAGTTTCACCTATGTGGCGGGCCAGATGCGCGGCGTCGGGGTTGTCTTCAGCCGGTTTCTGGAAGTCGACATTACCATCGGCGTCATCATCGGGATGATGATTGTCTTCATCTATGCGACGCTTGGCGGGATGAAGGGCATCACATGGACCCAGGTCGCGCAGTATTGGGTTCTCATTACAGCGTTTCTTGTTCCAGCCATCGCCATTTCATTGAAGCTGACCGGACACTTCATGCCGCAGGCAGGACTTGGTGCGGAACTGCACGGGGAATCCATCAGCCTGTTGGCAAAACTCGATGGAATCCAGAAGGAGTTTGGCTTTGGTCCCTACACGGATACGTTCACTGGAAAATGGGACAAGGTGAATGTTTTCTTTGTCGCTCTTGCATTGATGGTCGGGACAGCCGGCCTGCCGCATGTGATTGTTCGTTTCTACACAGTGAAAAGCCCGAAGGCGGCCCGTTGGAGCGGCTTCTGGGCGCTCTTCTTCATTGCCGGGCTCTACCTCACCGCACCGGCGGTCGGCGGCTTTGCCCGCTATTACATGCTCGAATCCCTCAACGGGGCGACGGAAGAGTCTATCCCGGACTGGTTCCAGAGCTGGGAAAAGACGGGCCTTATTCTCTGGTATGATGACGGTGACGGGATTCTTCGTTATACTGGTGATGAGAGGAACGAAATTTTCCGGGCTGGTAATCTTAGCCCTGTCGAGCAAACACAGATTGCCCGCGATCACCAACGCTGGCTCGATTCGGAAGGGCTTCAAGGAAAGGATGCCCGGGCGCTGTTGAGTGCGCGCGGCCTAAGCGGACCAGACCGGGACATCATTGTTCTTGCCACGCCCGAAATGGCCGAGCTGGCTGACTGGATAATCGCCTTTGTTGCCGCCGGTGGACTGGCGGCCGCCCTTTCCACGGCCAGCGGACTCCTTCTCGTCATCTCCTCAAGCGTTGCCCATGATTTATACTACAAGGTCCTGAATCCAAGGGCCTCGGAAAAGAAGCGACTCCTTGTCGGTCGGGCTACCATCGGCGTGGCGGTCATCATCGCCGGTCTCTTCGGGATTTATCCGCCCGCCTTTGTCGGGCAGGTCGTCGCATTTGCCTTCGGGCTCGCCGCAGCGAGCTTCTTCCCAGCCATTGTCTTGGGAATCTTCTGGAAGCGGGTCAGCATGATCCCGGCTGTCACGGGCATGCTCTGTGGAATCGGACTGACAGGATTCTACATCATCCAGGTCGTCTTCCTCGGCATGGACAAGTGGACCTTCGGGCTCAGCGACCAGGGAATCGATCCGCAGGGAATCGGTACCATCGGAATGTTTGTCAACTTTGCCGTGACGATGATCCTGACCCCGTTCTTCCCGGCCCCACCAGCCCGGATACAGGAGCTTGTCGACAAGGTCCGCGAACCGGAAGGCTGGTCACCAGCAGTCGATATCGAGGCCGGGCCGGAACACTAGTCTTTCTGGCACTGCCAAGGCGCCTATGGTTGGGAAAGCGGGATATTGATCCCCTCGGTGGGATTGCCGCTTGCCGAATAAACTCCCTTGTCCGTGATCAAACGGACCCATACCTCTCTTGATGAGTCAGGGAGAGCCCCGTGACGGAAACCCAGTTTTACCGTTACCGTATCACCGTTCGTTTGGGCTTCGAAGATACTGCGCAAAAACACTCCTTCCCTGTAAGCAAAGCCATCCCCATCATCCTCATACAGGGTGCCATCGGCCCGGCCCGATTCATCGAGTGAAACCACAAGAGTCAGGGAATCCGGTGCATATCCCTCCGTACTCTGCACGACGGGTCCAAGGGGCACGATCGCGCCAGGGCGGATACGCACAACCGGCTGGTAGGCGTCCCTTTCGCGATCACCATCAAGTAGCTGGATAACCCGCCAGTTGCCCTCCGGCAAGTCAGGGCTCTTCGCCCAAAGGGGAACCACAAGGAGATCCTCGCCGAACAGAAAAGCTTCCTGCTCGTCCCTCAAGTGGGGATCTGACGGATCAGCAAAAAAAAGTGGCTGCATCACAGGCATCCCGGTCCGTGAGGCTTCCTCCATGGCCGTGTAGATGTAGGGAAGAAGTCGATACCGTCGAAAAAGGGCAGTTTGGGCAACCCGCTCAATATCGGAACCGAACATCCATGGCTCGTTTCCCGGTGAATGATTGTCCGCATGTGCCCGGCTGAAGGGATAAAAGGCCCCGAGGGCAATCCAATGACCGTAGAGAACCGGATCCGGACCCCCGGAAAACCCACCAATGTCGGGTCCATTAAAGGGCTGGCCGGACAGGCCAAGGTTGAGGGACATGGGGACAGACATCTTGAGGTGCTCCCAAATGGCGCGGTTGTCTCCGGTCCATGTGGCGGCATATCGGTGCCCCCCGAGAAAGTTGGCCCGGGAAAGGACAAAGGGACGCTTCTGCGGACGGGCAGCCAGGATGCCCTCAAATGAGGCGCGTACCATGAGCATGCCGTAGACATTGTGGTAGCGTAAATGGGGACCCGGTGGCAGCGCATCACCGCCCCGGTGAAGGGCGTCGACTGGCATGGTCCCGTCGGGACCATCAAAGACCGCTGGCTCATTCATGTCGTTCCAAACACCATCGATCCCCGTGGCGAGAAAGTCCGTGTAGAGCCCGGCCCACCAGTCCCGGGCAGACGGTATCGTAAAATCCGGGAACACACAGGGCCCCGGCCAGACCTCGCCGATGAAAGGTTCGGTTCCCTCCGTACCACGGACCCAGACATCCGCGGCCGTCCCCGTGTCAAATACGGAATAGCCCGGCTCCGCCTTTACGCCCGGGTCGATCATCCAGATTGATTTGAATCCCTTTTCATGCAGATAACCGTTAGTTCCGGCGGGATCAGGAAAGCGGCTCTCATCAAAAGTGAAGATCCTGAATCCATCCATGTAGTCGATGTCCATCCAGATGACATCGCAGGGAAGCTCCCGTTCACGGAATTCATCGGCAATCTCACGGACACGCTGGTCAGGGAAATACGAGTACTTGCATTGATGGTACCCAAGCGCCCATGGAGGCGGCAGGGGCATGTGCCCGGTCAGCGAGGCAAGTGACTCCATCACGGCCTGCGGGGAATCCTGATCGATCACAAGGACCTGGAAGGGTGGCCCTTCGCTGGTGAAAACAATTTTCGTATCATGCGTTTCAAGGCTTGCACGCCAGGTTGAGTCGAAGATCACTCCGAATGAGCTCCCATCCTCACGCATCCCCATAACCCAGGGATGCGACTGGTAAAGGCGCTTGCCATCGTCGCGGTGATAGCCCCAGTTGTCGGTGTTCCAAAGTGTAATGACAGTATCATTACGTCGCAGCGGCCCAGTCACCTCGCCGGTTCCGTAAAGATCGGTTCCGGGGGGCAGATTAAGAATCGTCTGGAAATTGCCGTCCACGCTGGAAAACGAAGGAACGAGGCTCCAGTCGTCAGGAAGGGGTCCAATTTCCACGGGCAAAGCTTCGAGGGCGAGGGAGGGAAGATTCCCCTCGTCAACTCCCTCTGGAAGAAACCATGCAATCCCCTCCCCGACCAGGGCGGCACGTTCCAGCGGTACCGGTGAAGCAAGGAGCCCGCCCGCACACAGGACATGCCAGAACAATGCTATTGCCCCCGGAGCCCGGAATAGGCGATTCGCTCGATACCGCTTCACGATTTCAGCATGCTGAGAGGATTACCAGGTAAAGGTATTCGTGATGGTCCAGGTAGTGGCAGCCCCAAGACGCCACGCCCCGACTGTTCCATCGGGATGGGTATTGATCGGGATGAGATCCTTGTCGGCGAAGACGTTGCGGACGTTCAGCTGGACATGCCAGTCAAGCCAGTCGCCGATACGCTTGTAGTAACCGATCCAGAGATCGATGTTACTTTCCGAGGGACCGTAGTAGGGCTTGTCGAGGTTGTAGACCATGGAGGTCATTGACTCGTCCGTATACTCCGGCTCGAATCCGATGATGACCTTGTCCTGCCAGCGGTATCCGCCGCCAATATTGATCCCACTCAGGAAGCCGTCGACAAAGTGATAATTCGTCACAAGGTTGAACCGCCACTTGCGGATTTCGGGGGCGGGATTGCCTTCGAGCTGCTTCCGGAACTGGTAGTTGCCATTGAGGATTGAATTCCACTCGGTGAGCGCTGTCGGGGCGCTTGGCCAGCCTCCGTAAATTCGCAGCATTCCGGCATCTGTGTTATTCAGGTCATCATTGACCAGGTCAATGTAGCGGATGAGGGCCTCGTCGCCCCAGTTGGTGCGTGTGGACTCAACCTTGGAGGCGTTGAAGGTAATATCCCAGTCCTTTGTCGGACGCGCGGTGAATTCAAACTCCCAGCCCTCGGACTCGACATCCTCGGTGATCGTAAAGCCTGCTGGCTCAGTCACCGTGATACCATTGTAGGTCGTGTTCGAACGGTCCAGTTGATACGCTTGGTCGAATGCATCGGGATTACCCGTGAGCTCAGCCGAGAGGGCGCGCAGGTTTTCGATATGTTGTTTCCAGCCTTCGACCGCAGCGGCTTCCTCAGCCCGCGCATCCGCCTGTGTCTGTCCAGCACGGGGTGCGTAGGTATTGAAAATGGTCCGACCGGTACCGTCAGTTCCCTGGATCGTGTCGAGCTCGAAGATGTTCTTCCAGTTCTCGCCCCATGCCTGGAAGTTACCCAGGAACCACTGCCCGTAAAGGTAGTCGCTGGAAGCGTTGGTCACCTTTGTGGTGTAATGGGTGGCCTTCAGGCTGTATTTCCCGTCCTTGGTCTGGAGGAGGACCGAGCGGTCAACCGTATCGCCAATGGCCGGGTCGTGGGCCCGTCCAAAAAGATCGAGACGATTGGCGTTGGGCTGGAAATTCTCACTCTCGTTGTAGTAAAGGCTCACATTGATCGGGAGGATATCCATGAACCAAGGCAGGCGATGGAGATGGACCACCGCACTCCAACTGCTGGTCTCCTGCTCCCATTCATTGTTCGGTGACGACGGAAGGACCATTTTCTCAATTTCCGCACGCTGGGTAACAGGATTGATATATGCGTTTGTATTGTAGGCGCGCACTTCATCACGGCGCCACCCGTAGGTGCCGACCACTGCGCCGTCCCAAAAGTAGTTCTGCAGCACAAGCGCCTCGGAATCGACAATACCGCGGGTCAAGCTGCCGGCACGGGCCAGGGCTTCAGGGTTGCGCGGGCCAACCTTTTCGATGCTGAAGGAGCGCTCGTTCCAGCCTACGTAATTGGCCGGGTTTTCCGACTGGGTGGAGAGGTAGCCACCCGGATGTTGCCAGGAATCACCCGGGTTAACACTTGGCGCATTCCAGGTGTCATCCCAGAAGCGGATTGATACTTCATCGGGGATCTGGATTCGCGACTTGAGCGGCTGAATCTGCACGTCCGAGACGGAATCGGCGCCGATAACGGAAGGGCCGAGATACACCACCGGGCTGAAGGCATTGACGTTATCGACAATGCTCGGGTTACCCATGAAATCGCGGTAGTCCTGGCCCATGGCAAACATCTGCCATGACAGGTTCCGCGTCTCGGCCTCCTCGCGCGAAAGCAGGAAAGTCAGGTTCTGACGACCGAGCAGGCGATTCAGGAAGCTGTCCTTGTAGTCGTTGAAATCGTGCTCCGCAAACGCCGTGAATCGGGTCACATCACGGTCGCGCTCATAAGACCAGTTGCCGAACTGCCCACTGTCGGAAATGAACGGGCGCCCGACGTTGGGGTTGGGTGTCCCGTCGATCAGGGTCTCCGTGACATCAACCAGGATCGCCTGTCGGTCGTCGACCAGCAGGCGAGTGCTGTAGTTGTAGTAGCTCTGTTTGTCCTTGGACAACTCAAAGCCGAACTTGTTGTCCAGGAAGGTCTGCCTCCAGGAAATATTCAGGTTATCAAATTCCTGTCCCTCCTCCTTGTTCGGCCCGTCAAGGAGGTTGTTGTAGAAATCAAAAACAGAACGGTCGGTAAAGGTCTTCTGCTTGTACTGGCCAAACTCGGCAAAGGGCAAACCGGCTTTGCGGGCAAACTCGTTGAAGGTGTCGATACTCGACGGCTGCTCAAAGTAGTTCCCGTCAATCTTGCCGTCGATCTGCCCGTCCGGGCCCAAACCGTTCTTCTCACGGTACTGGAGGATCTGGCTGTTCGTCACGACCCCGGTTGCCGGGTCGGCGACAAAGCCCGCCGGCCCGCCGTAAACAGCGCCGAACGATCCGAGCGAGGGGATGTGATACGGGTTGGGCGAACCGTCCTCGTAGTAGGAATAAATTTGTCCCGCGTTCGGTGTCGGGGGCAGGCGGTTGTTCCACAATTGACTCGCGGTGAAAAACTGCCGGCCAACCCCACCCTCCGGATTGAAGGGGGAAGTCAGGTCGTTCTCCACCGTGCGAACAGGACGAAACCATGGGGAAATACGGTCGATCGGCGTGATCGTGCGCGGATAGTTCGAATCAATGCTACCGTCCTCGTAGTAGATGTTGAAGGTCGTGCGGGACCATTTCTTTTTCAGGAAATCCGGCTGCCACTCGGCGCCCGCCCAGATGCGTTCGTCATTTTCGAAAGCCGGATCCTGACGGAATTTTTCCCGCTCCTTCACGCCGGCCACCCGGACGGCCAGCTCGTTCTCAAGGATCACTTTGTTGAAATCAAAATTACCGCGTATGCTGTCGTTGCTGTCCGTCATCACCTGAATCTTGTACTTGTCTGCCATCTGCGGCTTGATCAAGCCGGTGTTGATGATCCCCGCAGGGCTCCCGAAGCCAAAGAGGATCGCGTTCGGCCCGCGCTGGATGTCCACGCGCTCGACGATGTAAACATCCCACGGAATGTCCGAGAGGAAGTAGTTGCGCGTGTTGTCCGCAGCAGCAAGACCGCGTACCCGTGTCTCGTTCGATGGATTACCAAAGCTTTCATACACCCCAGGACCGTCCCCCGCTCCGCCGAAATTTCCGTCCACGCCGCCCACTTCCGTGTTCGCGGTGTACTGCAGCAGCGACTGGTTGTCCGTCGCACCGGTATCCTCGAGGAAGTCCGCAGTGATTACCGAGACCGACGCCGCAACGTCCTCGAGTTGCGTCCGGATACGCGTGCCCCCTAGGGTCTGCGTTGCCGTGTAGCCAACATTGCCGTCCTCCTCCACCACAAAGGGACTCAAGTCGAAGACGTCATCGTCCGCTTCGTCTTCCACAACAGCGTCTTGTGCCGTCGTCACGTTTGTCGCCAAGACCAGGAGCGCCATCAAAAGCGGCAAGCTCAATCGGGGTAGTTCGGCTTTCATCTTCATTTGTTTTAATTTTGTTATGGGGTTTTACAAGTGATTAGCACCAGCTTCCAAGTACCTATGTGCCCAGTTTTCATTACATGTTCCCCCCTTACAGCACAATCAGGAGTTTACGTAAATTAGGGAGGCAGAGAAAAGGGCCCGGAGCAGATCACCCCGAGCCCATTGTTAATACCCTAATTACCCTAATCCAGGTGAGAAAAAAATCAGTCCTTGAGGCGGCGGCGGAAAAGAATCATCCCGAGGGCCAGGAAGCCCGCATACAGCGCGTAGGTCGACGGCTCGGGAACCTCGGTGATTTGCATCGCATTCAAATATCCGCTGTTACCCCCGGAACCGGCAAACTCAACATACAGAATATTACTCGTTTGGGGGGAAAGTCCTGTAAGGCTGGCCACCGTATCTTGATTGTGTAGCCAAGGGGAACCAGGTGTCTGCACGTTCAAACTCACAGAGGCAACTGACGTGGTGTAAGTGTTGTCTGTATACACAGTATAAACTGTGGCATCGTCCGTGCTAAATTTGTGTGACCCAAAAAACGCCAAATCATAGGTCTTGGTGGGATCGAGGCCCTGAATCTGGAAACGACCGCTTACATAATAGTCATACACGGCTTCATCCGCACCGAGGTCCCCTAATGCTGTCGCATTGTAAACCGTCGCCGTTGGATCCGCTGTGGAACCAGACGGACCGTTGAAATAATCGGTACCAGCCGGCGCTCCATCAAATCCAAAATCAATGGTAGTAGCAGAACCAGTGGAATCAACCATATTGGGATAGAAGGCTCCCGACCAGACGCTTGTCCAATAGTTGCCATTTTCATCAATGCCAGCACCTCCAGCATCCACACTCGCTCCGCGAAAGCTCGAGTCATTTCCAAAATCAACAAGCACAGTCACCTGTGCGCTGAGAATCGAGGCACCCAGCAAGGCACCGGCGAGAAGAAGGGTACGTGATGTGTTATTCATCGTGTTAATTAGAATTTAATTGAGATTTATTGGTCCGTTGAGAGCTGATAATTGAAATAGAAACGAGGTGAGGATAAACAGCATTCTCAGCCCGCCGGAAGGTGTTTTACGCTTTACGTAAAACACCCACCGGACGGGAGAAAAAAGGAAGATCAGGGAGCGGCAGTGGCCTCGACGCGATAAAAGGACTTGGCGCCGGAGGCGGGTGTACTGCGGGTGAAGTCCTGCGGGCCTCCATCGCCGGATTGTGGCGTGCCATCGTTACTCCATGAACCAACTCCAAGGGTAGTGCTGGACTGGAGCTGGTAATCAACCCCGGACTGGGAATTGTAGGCGATGGTGAGGGTACCCCCACTCTCGGAAATGGAAACCTCGGGGGCCACAACGGGTGCCGCCCCAACTGCCTCGATGGAGAGGGCATTGAGATAACCTTTTGTTGGATCGGTAGCGCCTTCCCATTGGATAAAGAACTGACCGGAAGCCGGAGCAAGGAGGGTCAACTGCCCGACGCTGGAGAGGTTCCCATAACCACTGCCATCCTCGTGGGTGACGGAGACCGTCCCAATCTGATTTGTGAAGGTATTGTCATCAAAGATGCGGACGAGGGTCTGTGTTTCGCCGCTGAACTGCTTGCTGCAGTAGAAGGACAATTCGTAGGACTGACCCGGAGTCACATCTTCAAGAGCGACGCGGCCAACCCCGCCGTTAGCGACATTGTTGGAATTAACAAAGTCGATGGCAGCCTGAGCCACGTTGAAGGTCGTTCCTGACAAGGAGCCAACCGTGTTGAGCAAATAATGAGCATTGTTGAGCTCGTCTGCGGTCAACGGGTTGGTTGTCCCGAATCCGAGGGAATTTGTGCTGTCGAATCCGCCTGTGCCATAGCCATTGCCAGACCAGTTGATTGGAGTGACATAGCCGTTTGAGTCGACAAGGTCTTCCACAAAACCTGCTCCCACACTGTTCCAGTGGTTTCCATTGATGTCCGGGCTGGGGGCAGTTGCGCTGCGGAAGTTGCTGTCGGAACCAATGTCAATCAAGACAAGTCCTGTCGGGAACTTGAATTTTTTGATGGACATGGCGTTGAGGATGCCGTCACCGGAAACTGTCGTTCCTTCGAAGCGGATGTAGATGGTATTGTCCGTGTTGGCCGGACCCGTGACGATGATCTGACCGACATTGGGAGTCGGCGTCCCCGATCCATCCCCTTGGGTAATCGTGGTCGAGCCGAGCAAATTGGTGAAGGTGGCATCATCGTACACCTGAACAAGTGTGGAATCGCCAGTAAATGCATGGGCGGCCAGGAATGAGAGTTCGTAAGTGGATCCTTCTTCCAATTGGCTGATCTTGAATTCGCCTTTGAAATAATCCGGGATATTGTCCGAATCGGTATCAATTGAGGAGTTGTAAAAGTCCATTGCAACCTCGGCGATATCGAAGTCCGTTCCACTGATTGAAGAGCCGTCGACAGCAGTCTGGACATCTGCAATCTCAAGAGCAGTCGGGGGATTCGAAGTAGTGAGCCCCCATGATCCCGAGCTACCGGTTCCCCAGAGGTTGAGGTCCTCAAAGTCGAGGGTGGTGGCACTGCCGTTGGAATCCACCATGTTGTTCAATGCGGAAAAGGCCGTGCTGTTCCAGATGTTGCCATTGGCGTCCGGGCTGGCTGGAGTTGCACCCTGGAATGTGCCGTCATTGCCAAAATCAATGAGTACCAAATCCGTCGGGGATGCGGGAATGGGGGGTGCCGGTACTTCCTCGATCGAAAAAGCATTCAGGTAACCACTGCTCGAGCCATCATCGGCTACCCAGCTCAGATAAACAGAACTGTCCAGACCGACTGTGATTGTGGCCACACGGTCTTCGTTGTGCTGCCACTCCGCTCCCGTTATCGGGTCATTGTTGACCGCCAAACTGGCTGAGCCCAGGACTTGTGCCCCGTTTGAATTGTCCAGTCCACCGGGGTTGTCAGCATAAATGGTATAAACCGTTGTACCCGGTACATTGAATTTGTGGGACCCATAGAGCGTGATCTTGTAGAACTTGTCCGGATCAAGGCCGCCTATCAGACAATACGAGTTCGTATAATAATCGTAAACCGCCTCGTTCACGCCAAGATCGCCAAGGGCTGTGGCGTTGTAGACTGTGGCAGTTGGATCCTGTGTCGCCCCGGAAGGACCATTGAAATAGTCGGAACCACCTGCAGCCGTAAATCCAAAGTCGATCGTTGTGGCGGTCCCAGTGGTGTCCACCATGTCGGCATAGAAGGCGCCCGACCAGACACTGTTCCAGTGATTGCCATTACCATCCGGGCTGGTCACACTCGCACCCCGAAAACTGGAGTCGTTGCCAATATCGATCAGGACTTTCGTTTGACCATGTACAAAGCTGCTACCAGAGAAAAGGGCAGCAAGCGTCAGGGTAAGGAGTAGCTTTTTCATAGGATTTAGATTCTGAGAAGATTGAGGTTTAGCAGGCCGCTCTCGACCTATACCCGAAACTTTTCAGGAAATTCCGCCCGAGTTGAAGCGCGCCCTGAGTTTACGTAAATCGCACATGCTGGATTGCGATTTCAAGCATTCAGGTTATCTAAAAACTCAGAAGGAACCCTCTATCTTTATGACAAAGCTACTTTTTTGACCTACTGGCAGGTTTACGCCGCGTGTTCGGTTTTTTTCTTTTTGGGGTCGAGGGGCCCAGCTTCCAGGTTCCCTCGACCTGCATGACGAAGGGGACCTCGGGTGCGCCGAGCTGGTTGCGGTTGAGGCTGGAAACCACAAGGTCGACGGCGGCCATGCCGAGCATGCCGGAATTCTGTACAATCCCGCTGATATGGCGGTGACTGGGATTATCAATATCCAGATCAAGATCCGCATAGGCGAGATCCTTGCCCATCTGCAATCCCATCTCTTGAAAGAACCGCGGCATGCGCAATTCCGCGCCGATGATCGCATCGAGCTGATTGTTATCGATCCATTCCTGAATGGCAGAGGCCGAGAGGTCGCGAACGATAAGGGGCTCAATCCGCTCAATTGGATGGTTGGCCCGGTAGACCCGGTAACCGGCCTGCCAGCGTTGATTAACCGTCAAGTCCATGTGCTCGGTCAGGCACAGGCCGATGCGTCGGTAACCCAGCTCGATCAACTTGTCCATCGCGGTTAGAATGGATGCGTAGTGGTCGTGGATCACCCTGTTCAATTCGGGCGAGGTAAGCATGTCCCCAATCGTCACTGCGGCAAACTTCTGCCAGTTGAAGGCGAGCTTCACATGCCTGATCTTACCCGTTAATGTCCGCACCATCGGAGGCACAATGATTCCCTTTACTCCACGGTTCCACAAAATGTCACTCAGCCGCCGCTCCGTCATCCGCGGTTCGTCCATCCAGTGCTCCTCGAGGTAATAGCCGTAGGTCTTAGCCCGGGCTGAGGCCCCGTCCCAATACGCCAGTTCAGTCGGTGAATTGCGCCAGAAACTCCGATTCTCCCCGGTCGTCACGTAAGCCAACGGCAAGCCCTGGTCATCCGAGGTGTCCTTGCGGATCGCGCTCATCAGTTGTGCCACTTCCGGGTTCGGCTTGTAGCCCAGCTCCCCCGCAACTTTCTTTACCCGTTCCTGCGTCGCACGTGGAATCCTTGGATGCTCGCGAAGGGCAAGCGACACGGTCATCTTCGATACACCGACTTTATCGGCGATCTGTTGCAGGCTGATACGTTTTGGCATGGGGCGTAAGGAAAGGGATTCAGAAAAGCGTCTAAAGTTTACGTAAACAATCAGGTCGATGGCAAGATTGCAAGGCATGAAAACACTCTTAAAACAGTTACCCAAAACAGCTACCCCCTCTAAATGAAAACCAACCCCCACCATCAGACCTCCCCGGAGGACCGCATCCCCCTGCCGCAGAAGATATTTTATGGGACCGGGCAGATCTCGAACATCATTCTGGCGCTGGCGATCGTGAATCTTGCGCCTTTCGTCCTGACAGTGGAATTAAAGGTGGACGCCTTTCTGGTTGGGTTGGCCCTTGGGCTTCCGCGGCTGTGGGATGCCTTCACGGACCCGGTGGTCGGGTACATGTCGGACAACTGGCGGTCACGCTGGGGCCGGCGCAAACCCTTTCTTCTACTTGGCTCGGTCTCGGTCGGGATCTGTCTGATGCTGATGTGGCAACTGCCGCAAGGTTGGAGCGAGATGGCCTACTTCTGGTTTTTCCTGGGGATGTCCCTGATATTCTATCTGGCCTACACGGTGTATGCGACGCCGTTTGTCGCGATGGGATACGAGTTGACACCGGACTACCATGAACGGACGCGCCTCATGGGGACGATGAACTTCATTGGCAGCTTGGCCGCCATCCCAATGGCCTGGTTGTTCGCGATCACGCAATGGGACATCTTTGAAGACGGGGTACAGGGGGCACGAGTGCTGGCATTGGGGCTTGGTGTGATGGTCATTGCCCTGGCCATGGTACCCATCACCCTGTTGAAGGACCCGACAAAGCACCGCTTTCTTAAAAAGGATCCTGATGCACGCACGCACGACGGAAAAGAGAAGCTGCAATTCTTTGCCGGACTAAAGACAACCTTGAAAAACCGTAATTTCCGGATGCTTTGTTTTGCGACATTTTCCTTCTTTCCGGGACTTATCCTTATCCAGAACTTCAGCTCCTTCCTCGTCATCTATTATGTATACGGAGGCGACAATGCAGCGGCATCCGTCCTGCTGGGCTGGTCCGGATCGCTGGCTGCCTTTCTCGGAGTTGTCTTTATCCCCTTGGTCACGTTCATGGGAACACACCTTGGCAAGCGTAAGGCCTTCATAGTTTGTGCCGGTCTGGCGCTGTTTGGGACCCTGATCAAGTGGTGGTGCTACCAACCATCCATGCCTTACGTGAATCTCATACCTGGTCCCTTTATCGGTATAGGATTCTCCGCCCTGTGGGTCTTGATGGGTTCCATGATGGCAGATGTTTGTGATGAGGATGAGCTTCACACAGGGGAACGGCGTGAAGGCACCTACAGCGCGGTCTTCTGGTGGATCGTCAAGCTTGGCCTCTCCGCTTCCCTCGCCACATCAGGCCTCCTCCTCAACGCGACCGGATTCAATGAGGATCTAGGTGCCTCGCAGGCGGACGGCGTCTATTTTGCCATGCGGATCTGTGACATTGTCTTCCCGGCCCTTTTCATCAGTGCGGCCATCTACTTTACCTGGAAATTCCCTCTCACGGAGGAACTTTCCTATCAGATCAAGGCGGAACTCGAAGCAAAGCGGGGCAAGGTTGCCATGTTACACGAGGAAGGCGCCCAAGCCTGATTTCCTTAACCAAGGATCATTCGGATCATACGAAATCATTTTTTAATCATGTCACAAAAAACTCGCTACATTTTTTACATAAATGTTTTTCTCCTTGCCGTAGCTTCTTTGACCGGTGCGGGAATCAGTGATTTTGTCGGAGAATTCGACACTGAGTACCTGCGTATGAAATGTGCCTGGAAGGGGAATTACCTATATGGGGACAATTCGACCAGTCTTGTGCGCTGGGAGGAAAGCCGGGATTTGCGCGAGCTCGACACGCACTGGTACCTTCAGGAATCCGGTACTGCCGGAGAGTACTGGATACGGAGCCGGCCAACCGGCCAGGCCATGCACGTGGCCGGCCAAACCGGGGAGGTACAATTCGGCTCGCTCAACACGGGTGATCCGGCCTATCGCTGGATCTTCGAGCAGGACGGCGGGATTTTCCGAATCCGAAGCGCCGAAATTGCCAATCAATACCTTTCCACCGAGATTGAGACCGATAACATTCTGGACTATGCAGGACTGGTTACAGGCTGGTTAAGCCAGCAATTTATTGTGGAACCTATTGATCGAGGAGCCACCCTGCCTTGGCTCAGCTACGATGAGGATAATTATTCGAGTCTTGTCGCACCGGCTTACATCGAGAGTGTCTCCTACGCCTCCGAGGCCGCTTTCAACCGAGACCTTGCCGCGTCCGAGGCACAAAAACTGGCGTGCATTGTTCTGGATGCCGAAGGGACGAGTGTCTCGTGGGTTATTCAGGAGAGTGCCAATGCCGCGGTCATCCGTTACAGTCTCCAGGACGGTGACGCGGGAAACATCACCCTCACGATCACGCCGGGCGGTGGCGGCGGCTCCACCAGTACCAATGTTCCTGTGACATCCGCCCAGACATGGGTCTATTTTGATGGCGGTACGGAGTACGACTCTCCTGCCCCAGGACGGATTCCAGCCAAGCGCTTCGCCGAGGCACGCGTCCTTCTCAGTACGCCCGTCGATGCGGGCGACACACTGACGATCTCCCGCGAAACGGGAGATGAGTTGATCTGGATTGACGTTGTCGAACTGGAAACCGCCAATGAGTTCATTCCGGCAAACCCGGGTGACTACTATTATGTGACCAGTTTCGGCGCCGTTCCCAATGACAGTGGAGATGACTACTACAATTTCCTGAATTGCCTGACGGCGGCTGATGCCGCGGGCAAGAAGGTCTATGTCCCCGCTGGGCGCTACAACCTGTCCGATCGACTCGAACTTCCATCCGGGGCACACCTTCAGGGTGCAGGAATGTGGTACACCGATCTTGTTTTCACCAGCACCACCCCGGGCGACGGAAACGGAGGTGTCTACGCAATGGGCGATAACCGTACCTTGAGCGATGTCTACATCACAGGTCCGCAAACAACCCGCGACGGTGGTTACAAGGGTATTCAGGGCTCATGGGGAACAGGATCACTGATTGAGAACGTCTGGGTGGAAAACACTGCCACTGGGGTGTGGACTGCAGACTTCAACGCGCCCATTCTGGTCACCGACGGACTCATTGTCCGGAATTCCCGCTTCCGCAACATCTATGCCGATGGTATCAACATGTCGAGCGGGACAATCAATAGCATCGTGGAAAACTGTCATTTCCGTAGCAACGGGGACGACGCCCTCGCCTCATGGGCGGCCGGGCAAACCAACGGAGCCGGCCCGACAACAAACCAGCAGTTTCGGTACAACACGATTGAGTGCATCTACAGGGCAGGAGGCATCGGGCTCTTCGGGGGTGGTGCCCACAAGGTTCACCACAATGTAGTGAGCGACCAATACACTGGTGCTGGAATCCGCCTGAACACAATCTTCATTTGGGTCGACGGCATCCAAAAGGGTTACCCGTTTAACTCAACCGGCGACCCAATCAGGATCTACGACAACACCCTCATTCGTACAGGCGCTCGTGGACTCTTCGGTGGTGAAATTGCTGCAATTGACATGGTTACCGAGGACGACGACATGATAAATGTCGAATTCAGGAATATCACAATTGACGGTTCACTCTTCAGCGGAATCCGATTCAATGGACAATTCTCGACCTATGCATCCAATCCGGTCTATTCCAATATCGTTCTGGAAAACATCATCATGGACAATGTTCCCGTTGGCACAGTGGCTTCGGGACTGGCCAACGGAACGGTCGATTACCTGAACGTGTCAGCACTTCTTCCCGCAACCGAGTTTAGCCTGGTGGGGGCTTTCTCCATCAATTACACAACAGCGACTGAGGCATGGCAGACAATATGGTTTGGAAGCCCAACCGCGCCAAATGCGGACCTTGCCTTGGATCCCAACCTGAATGGACTGGTCAACCTCCAGGAATTCGCATTCCTAAACGACCCAGTGACAGGCGGTCCACTTGCCGGCCTGTCGCCAGCATCATCAATTTATCAGTCTGGTGGACAATCCTACCTTCAAATGGACTATCGCCGGCGGGTTGGCGAAGGTCTTGGCAACGCTATCAATGGATACCATGTTGATGGGATCATTTATACACCGGAACTTTCTTCGACTCTTGAAGAAGGCAGCTGGCAGTCAGGCTCTGCGGCTTTCCAGCAAATCGGGAAGGCCCGGTGGAATGGTGACGGAACGGAATCCGTCACTATCCGCTCCGTCAGCCCCCTTTCAGGGGGGTCCAAATTCGCCCGTCTGAAGGTTGATCTGCTGGGAACAAATCCCCCGCCGCCACCTCCTGAATCTGTCACCCTCCTGATCGATTTCGGAAATGATTCCAGTTTCAGGGGAGCTTCTGTTTCCAGCCCTGACCTGAACGGAAATCACTGGACCAGCGTCTGGTCGGGTTCGTTTTATACCAACCTGGTCGACCTGAATGGAGATCCCAGCAGTATCGATCTTGGCTTCTCCACTGCCACGGGAACAGATTATTATAATGGCCCGTCAGGGGTCACCCAGGACCCGGCGGCCTGTGTATACGTGGCAAGCTCTCTTGGGGAGCTGGGCGTGGATGAGGCTGTTTACGATTATTATGTTTCCCCGGTATTCCAGATTCAGGGTTTGAATCCGGCCAAAACCTACGACCTCACATTCTTCGGTTCTCACAAGTTTAACTCAGCTGGAAATGATTCCACAGTATTTACCATCTATACCGATTCCAGCCTGACAACCGCAGTGGCTTCGACCAGCCTTCTGGTTGGCGCCGGGGCATCACACAATCAGGATACTGTAGTCACCCTTTCCGGGTTGTCCCCACAGACCGGCAACATCCTCTATGTTGAGGTTCTTGGCGCAAGTGGTGGGAATGGTTACCTGAATGCCTTGAAGATTACCGAGAATCCGTGATAGTGCAAAACCAATGCCGTTGAATATCAAGACCAAGGTTCTGGTAGTCCTGGCCCTGGTCCTTTGCCGGGCTCTTCCATCGGCGTTGGCGGATTCTGTCAGCTATTATCTCGGCGTACACGATCTTGAATACCTAAGAATTCAACGAGTTGTGGATTCTGCATTCATTTACGCAGATCAGGAGGGACATCTTAATTATGCCGTTGACGGTGGCGATGCCCGAGACCTTCGCTCCCATTGGTACCTGGAACCGGCCCTAGCGAGCGGCTCATACTGGATCCGCAACCGCCTGACCGGTGAAGCCTTGCAGGCGGACGGGCAAACTGGGCCGCTAAAGTCAACAGACCCCGCCCAGCGCTGGATCTTCGAGCCGGCTCCCCCGCATTTCCTGCTTCGCACAGCCTCGCAGTTACCCGAGCAGGCGCAAATTGTGGATCTGGATGCCCTGCCGCGCGGAGCCATGCTGCCCTGGATAAGCTACGATGAGGAGAACTACAACACGTTGACCGAGCCAGCGCACGTGGACAACACCTCTTACAATGCCGGTTTTGAACGCTTTTCCCCTGCAGCGGAAGCCCAGAAAAACGCCTGCATCGTGCTCAACGGCTTCGGCACACGGGTCGAATGGACGGTCAAGGAAACGGCGAATGCCCTCTCTATCCGCTACAGCGTGCAGGATGGTAGTGAAGGAACCATTACACTGACTCTTCGACCCCAGGGCGGCGGATCCGACCGGGTCATAAAGGTCCCGGTGACAAGCAATCAGGCGTGGGTTTACTTCGATGGTGGCACCGAGCATGACAATGACGCCCCCGGGCGCCTCCCCGCCAAGCGCTTTGCCGAGGCGCGCGTTCTGCTTGACGCCCCCGTGCAGGCGGGCGACACGCTTCGACTTTCCCGGGAGTCGGGCGACGAGCTTATCTGGATTGATGTGGTTGAGCTGGAAAGCACCACGGAGTTTATCCCTTCAGACATTTCCGGCTACTATGATGTGACAAGCAGTCCTTGGAACGCCAAGGGAGACGGCGTGAGCAACGATTACTTTGCCCTTGTGAACTGCCTGAACGATGCCGCCAACGCCGGAAAACAAGTCTACTTGCCTGCAGGCCGCTACAATATCCCATATGAGTTGATCCTGCCGGAGGGAACCGGGCTGCAGGGTGCGGGAATGTGGCATTCCGAGCTCTTCTTCTCCGGGGTCGGCGGCCAGACTTCCGGCGGCGTCCGTGCCGATGGCAACAACATGACTCTGAGGGATCTCTATATCGAAGGTTCCCAGACCACCCGCTCCAACGGCTACAAGGGGATCAAGGGGAATTGGGGAACGGGTTCATTAATTGAGAATGTTTGGATTGAAAACACCGAGACCGGGATGTGGATCGCCGATTACTACGGCCAGCCTGGCGTCACCGACGGCCTGGTGGTCCGCAATTGCCGCATCCGGAACACTTTTGCCGACGGAATCAACATGGCGGAGGGCACCGTCAACACGGTTGTGGAAAACTGCCACTTCCGCTCAACCGGGGACGACGCCCTTGCCTCATGGGCCTCCGGCAAGGAGCGTGGGTTCGGCCCCACCCAGAATCAGCGCTTCCGGTATAACACAATCGAGTGCGGTTATCGTGCCGGAGGCATCGGAATCTTCGGTGGCGGCGCACACAGGATCCACCACAATGTAGTGAGCGATCAGTACATTGCCGCGGGTATCCGACTCAACAGCGTCTTCATTTGGGTCAATGGCAGCGAGAAGGGTCACCCGTTCAACGAGTCCGGTGAGCCGATCCGCATCTACGACAACACCCTGATCCGCACAGGTGCACGCAGCCTCTTTAACGAGGAAACCGCCGCCATCGACCTGGTGATCAAGGACGCCGATGTGCAGAATATATGGTTTCGCAACATTGTCATCGATCAGTCCCAGTTCACCGGCATCCGTTTCGAAGGGTACTTTACACAAACCTCCCCGGCCCCCGAATTCCGCAACCTGTCCTTTGAAAACATCCAGATGAGGGAAGTCCCGTTCGGCACCCGCGCGACAAATAGTGCCAGGGGTTCGGCCAGTTACAGGGATGTCAGTGTCGCCACGGGAGTGAACGACCCCTCCCTGAACCGCAACTTCATATTAACCCAACACAACAGCCTTGAAGACTGGCAGGTGCTTCACTTCGGCAGCCCGGATTCTCCCGCGGCCGCCCTTGGCGCGGACCCCAATGGCAATGGCATTCCCAACCTCTTCGAGTTTGCCAGCGGAATGGATCCAAAGTCCGCTGTGACCGACAAGTCAAAACTCCCACAGGTGGAACTGGTGAGGAACGGGGAACAGACCTACATGCAGTTTTCCTTCCATGCCCGATCAGGCGGCGGAAACGGAGACGCCTTGAGTGGATACGCCATCGATGGCATTAGCTGGCTGCCACAGGTCTCCACCACCGCCTCTTTCGGCGATTGGACATCCGGCGGCAGTGTGATTCAACAGTTCGGGAGCCGGATCAACAACGGCGACGGGACAGAATCCATAACCTACCGACTGGCTGATCCTGATCCAGTCTCCGCCTTTGCCCGCCTTAAGGTCAAGGCTTCCACGGCCCCATAGCCGGTTCCCGAGCTGAGCAGGTGCCTCTATTTGATGACAAGCTTCAGCTGTTTGCCATCCTGCTTGATTTCAGCCCTTGAGCCCAGCCCCTCAATTTTGATCTCAGCCGGTTTCCCGACAATCTTATCAGCGATGATAAGCGGAAAGGTTTTGGCTTCGCCTTCATAACGGCCGCCGTCGATTATGATCTTCACACGGTCACCGTCTCCAAGATTGGCTTCCCCGCGAACGTAAATCGGCACGACGCCCGCCTCGGTGAGGATGTAGTTAATTTCCGCCGGTTGCCATTGGTCCGCCTTTCCGGCTTCGAAAGTGATCGAATCCGCAATCACCTTCGGCAAGGTCCCGAAAATCGTGAGACGGCTTTTGCGCTCATTCCTCAAATTAAACCGCAGCTTTCCAATCGCCGATTGTCCTGCCGCAAAAGTCGCCAGCAAGTAGCATTCCCCGGTCGGATTATTTGCCGGGTTTCCAATCTCAAATCCCAGTTCTTTCGTGTTGTCGATCTTGAGCATTCCCCCGGCCTGGATAAAAGTGCCACTGGCATTGGCAGCATCACCCACGACAATGAATTTCGCATTCAGGTATGACTGCTCAATCTGCAGGGTGGGCATTCCGCCTCCATCCGGTGTGCGGCTCAGGCGAACTCCATGGACTTCCCGCTTCGCTTTTTCCTTCATGGAAACTTTGGCAACATTCTGGATGTACACAGTGTCTTCACTGGAGGGCAAACCGTGACTCCAATCAGCTGAAACCCAGTCGGTCTCTCCTTCCAATACTTCCGTCACCCCCCAACCGTGGGTGGCGTTGTGGAAACAGCACAAGCTCAATGCCATGGGGATCAGCCACTTTGCGATGGCTCTGGAGCTGGGGGTGCAGTTCTTTTTCATTTCTCCAAGACCGTTGGTCTGCATAATACCATACTCAAGGCAGGCAAATGAAGAAGTCCACCCCCGCTAGAGGTTTACGTAAATTGTCAATGGGCCTTTACCTGACCTGCCATGGCGGGCCATATTAACAAGGTTAACCCTTTCTTGAACATCCCCTTGGATATCCAGCATATGAACAGTTCCTTTAAACACTCCCCCGGCATGGACTTCTCCACATCCCTCACGGGATCGTTACGCCTTGTTGGAGTACTAAGCTTGTTCAGCGTTGTTGCTTCGACAGGCTATTCGGCTGATCAGTCCTTCCTGGAATCCTTCGAGGACAGTGAATCGGCGATTGTCCCGCGATTCAGTGGCGGGCATGGGATTGCCCATCAGGAACTCTCGATCAGCCGGGAAAAATCCAAGCGTGGAGACGCCTCCTTGAAGTGTGAATTCTCCTTCAAGGAAAAAGGATGGATCATTTACCAGGCGGCCCGCTATTTGCCTGGTGGGGCATACCCGGGAAGCTTGAAGAAGGGCGATCGCCTGAGCTTTTACACCAACTCGGAACCCCTTCCGGCAATGGTCAATGTCCAGGTTGTTGATGCCAACGGGGAATTTTTCCAGCAGAATTTCGACCTGTCCAGCCACGGCTGGACCAAGCGCCGCCTCAAGCTGACTGAATCGGGACTACCCCACCACTGGAACGGGGATGGCAAACTGGACTTCCCGCTGAGCCAGATCAACCTCACCGTCAACATGGACCATGCAGGGTCCGGCCTGGTGTACATTGATGAATTTATGATTGAAGGAGACGACCTCACGAATGTCTGGCCCCCTGTTGACCACACCGCCGGTGGCAAGTACTCGCAGGAGCGTGTGGATGCGGCCCTCGCGCTGTTCAACCGTCCGATTCTGGATAAACCCCTTGTCGAGGGAAAGCACATCCTCGCACACAACATGGCGAGCCTGTTTGACGACCACACGCCAGACCTGGCCTTTCTTGTGCGGGAATATTATGACAAGGACGGCTCAACCGCGGAGCTTGGAGGATATATCCAGTATCTTCCATACATTGATTTCCGGGAAGGAAGTCCGTTGGGGCCGCGCAGCCCAAAGGAAGCGGCTAAATTCGAGATTGAGGCGGCGATTGCCTGCGGCCTCGACGGCTTCCAGTTTTACTATCCCTTCGGTGAGGAGGCCATGCTTGTGGACTATGTTCGCACCATCCGGGCACACTTCGACGCCCTTGAGGAAATGGACGTCGATTTCAAACTCACCCTTTGCTTTGCCAACGCCAATCACCCGATGAGTGAAAAGGACAAAATCACCCGTTGGGCAAAATATACGCGCGAGCTGATTGAATCCACTCCGGAAGAGTTCTGGCTGAAGACCCCGGATGGCCGGCATATCTTTTTCACCTGGATGGCGGACGGCCTCGCCGATGAAATCCCCAATTCCTGGGATGTGCAGTATAATCCGGCCCTCGTAAAGTTTTCCGCGCTTGCCATGGAAAACCTGACGGAAGCCCTCGGCGTGGAGGCCGCCTGGGTCTACTTCTTCCTCAAACTGGATGAGGGCGTGGATCCAGAATTCACCAGCGAGATGCTGAACTACTTCCCGGCGGTCTGGCCGTGGGCACAGTATGATTACCGGCACCACGAGAAAAATCTCTATGACGAATTTGCCCATTTAACTGAAAAGCGAAATCGTGGATTCTTCTATTCCTCCGCCCTTGATTTCTACTCGAGCAAGACCTATCCCACCGGGACATGGGACCTGATATTTGATATAGAGCAGGCCAAGCAACTTGGCGTGCACGGACAATACCGCCACTACATGGAAATGGAACTGACCCGTTCATTCCGCCAGACAATGGAACGCGGAATCAAGCAGGACGCGGGGATTATCAACGTTGTCACATGGAACGACTACGCGGAGGGCCATCACCTGGCACCCGGGGCCAACCGGAATTTTTCCTTTGCCATGATCCTCAACTACTATCGGGAAAAGTGGTTAAACCCGGATTATCAAGTCGAAGAGGACAAGGCGGCCGTCTTTTTCAAGAAGTACCGGCACGATGTGAAACCGGTCTTTGACTACGAGATGCATTCAGAAGGGCATGTCGACCTTTCCGCCGCCGATTTCATCGAGGTGGTCACCTTGCTGACGGAACCAGCTGATGTCTTTATCAATGGCACCCGTGCGGGAACGGCGAAGGCTGGCATTGACGCTGTGCGAATTCCCTCTGAAGTCGGTCCGGTGCGCGTTGAAGTGAAGCGCGCTGGTGAACAGGTTCTCGACCTGGTCGCGACCGAAGCCATCACGGACAAGCCGCATCGCACCGATCGGCACACCTACGGTTACTCCACTGTCGAAGAGGATTATATCCAGAAGGTGTTCGGGGATGATCGTCGTTCCATCCTCCCCTCGCAGGAATACAAATAGTCGGCTCAGTTGAAGGCGTACCAATCGAGGTCCGTCAGGTCAAAGTACCAGCCGCCGATGGAATCACTGGTCCATATCCACGAGGCGGTAGTAAAGGAGTAGGCGTAGAACCCATCCTTGGAGCTGACGCCGTCCTCATGGACAGCCAGCCAGCCATGGGCAGGTCCGTAGTGGTAGACGAACGGCCAGGCCGCGTCATTGATCGGGCCGATCCCGGTGCCCTTGGCACCGGGCACCGAAGGGTCCGCCGGAACATCCTTCCAGAAGGATTCAGAGACAGTCACGCCCGCCCCATTGTAAACCGCCTCGCTCCTGCTCTGGGCCCGGTTCTCCACCGGCTGACCATTGACGAAAGAAGAGTCGCTGAGCGGGGCAAGAATTTCCATGCTGGCATGCTGCAAGGTTCCGGCAGCCTGTGCTGCGGCCTCGTCCTCATTCCAGGCCGCCCGGTAGACGGCCCAATCCTGGACATCCGCCGAGGCGGGCGCGCTGGCTAAGTTATTCCCTCCGAGGACAAACTGATCCGGCTCCAAGTTCTCCCTTAACATTGCGACTTCAACGCCGTCTACAAACAACAAGGTTTGTTGCTGAGCATAGCGATGTGCAAGAGCGATATCATGCCACTCATTGTCCGCCACATCCACGGGGGCTGTCATCTCACGGCCATCCGCAGAGACGTAGGCGATTTCCCCGCTGCGGACTTCAACCGTTGCATACCGGTCAACCGCAGTGTCCACTGATACTTCCATGGCGCCCAGGTAGGCAAAACCACCGGCATCCGGGAGAATTTCAACGAATACTTCTCCGTTGGAACGCGGCGTGATACCGCTTACGAGGCCAATTCCACTGTCGTTTCCGTTGTAGACGCCGTCACTGCCAAGCCCCACACCCGAGGTCACAATATCCGCATACGGGCTAAAGTTGATTTCCGAAGTTGTTCCGGTCACACGGTAACGGGTCTCCCTCAAGTCGTTTGAGGCCCGGGTGCCGAAGAAACGGAAAGTGTACTGCTTTTCCGGATCTAGCCCGGTGATACGCAGCGTACTGGTTCCCGTACTGTAGAAATAATCCTCGGTGGCGGTAGCGACCGCAAAATGGCCCAGCAATTCCGGGTCGGGAGTGGTCAGGCCGCCATTCACGATCCCGTTGGTTCCGCCAAAGGCCGTCACTGTCTCCAGTCCGATGCTTGAGGCGCTTCCATCATACAGAGTGAGGTTTTCGAGCAGCGCACCAACCGGAACAGTTGTGCCGCCCTCGGAGGCTCGCCAATTGTTCCAATGCTGGCCAAGGGCATCGGGGCTTGCTGTGGCACGCCCGTCATCATCGTTGCTCGGACCAAAATCAACAAGGAAGAGCGGCTCATACTTAGCCCGAACTGCCGCCACGGTGCCCGCGGATTCTGTCCGAAGCTTGAAGGAATTGGTGTAGGACCGCATCTTGTCACCCGGCGTGAAAGTCAGGTTTTCAGCGGTTTCCCCATCGCTGACCAGCTGGAGAAACTCCTCTTCGACCGGATAGCTTGGCACTTCCCTTTTGCCGTCGAAATGGATGGCATCGAACAAGGTCGGGGGAATGGAGAGGTACATTTCCTCGTGCCCTTGGAAATTCGGGTGGCCCGGGTCGTAGACAAAGCCGTCCGCCCACTGCCCCATGCCGTTGTCAATTGCTCCGAGCAAGTTGATCGCCGTTACGCCCCAGGAGTTCATGAGCAGGTTCATCTGCTTCACGTATTCATACTTCTCAGGCGTGTAGTCCGCATGTGGATACACATAGGTAATCACCGGATAATATCCCTGATCCTCGCACTTCTGGATCAAGTTCTGCATGCCGTTCTTGAAGGAGTCGAAAACACTCTGTGGGTTGGATGTGAATACCAGGCCTTCATTGGCAAGGGAAAGCGCAATGATCACATATTCCGGCTCGGCATGCGTTACCTTCGGTGCAGCGTACTGGCGGGTCACGTCTGGATCAAAGCGGTTGTTCACAAGGGTTGTGTTGTCACCTGGAACAGACACGTTGACAAATTCCCAATCGGTTGTTGAACCACCGGGAACCTGTGGCTTTTCCGGGGCCGTCAGGGCAAGCCGCAACCGGCCCGCGTAACCATATATCCCATACGAGTAATCCCAATAGTCCTTGCCCGTGTCATTTTCCTGATCATAGTCATGACGATAGCTACCTGCAAGGGACGCGGCAAATCCAGCTGGGACGGATGATCCGGCAACGACCAGCTTGATCCCCTCATCCGGTTCCGGGTCGGGATCAGGGTCCGGACCGCCTCCACCGCCCTCTGTCGAAATCTCAAGACTGCTGATGTAGCCGCTGTTGGCTCCGTCAGCTCCGCCAAATTCCAGATAGAAGATGCCACTGGATGAGGGAGTCAAGTCTGCCAGGACAATCAGGTCCCGGGTATTGTGCACAGCACCACTTCCTACCTGCACCTCCCCGCTTGCAATCAGGTTTAGCCGGTCCGCATCGTCGTAGACATTGATCCGGGTGATGTCCGATGCGTTGTACTTGTGCGAACAGAAAAAAGTCAGTGTGTACTGGCTTGCGCTATCCAATCCCTGCAGTTGGAAATAGCCAGAGGCATCGCCCAGTTTCCCCACATGAAAATCAATCGCCGCCTCCGCGACCCCAAGGTTACCAAGCGCGACCTTGTCGATGTCCAGGGTCAGCAGCATGATTTCAGTAATACCACCGTCCGTCGGCCCGGCCGGGCCGTTGTAGCTGTCCGTACCGTGTGAACCCGGTCCAAAATCGATGTCCGTCACCGTGTTCGTAACATCCACAAGATTGGAGAAAAAGGCGCCTGGCTTGACGCTGTTCCAATAATTCCCGTTCTCGTCCGGATCCGGAACCGAGATGCCGCGGAAAGAGTCGCTGTTACCAAAATCAAGCAGTACCGTCTCAGCCTGCAATGTCGCTGCGCTAAATAAGACAAGAGCCAAGGGGAGTCGGAAAATCATGGGGTTCATTTTCATAAGTTAGGGGTTTTTCAGTGTTTATAAAACTATTTCCAAGTGCTTCAACTAGGCCAAGGCACGGCCCCGTTTACGTAAATCTGATTTCGGGAAAAGAACCGGCCCCTTAGACGGGGGCCGGCCTTTAATCAATAAGCAGAAAATACAAGTATATGTAAGGGGTAAGGAAATGAATTATCTCGGAGTATAGGACCATGCTCCGGAGCCAGAAACCAAGGCTTCAGGCAGGTAGATGTACTTTCCTTGATCGACGCTCCAGATGAAGTCCCCTGTCCCACGAACATAGATCCAACCGAGGAAGGATCCGGTGTTGACATACCCGTCGGGGCCGATCGGGTATCCCGCCCATGTGTCGGCAATAACCTCGTCGAAGCTGACAGACATACAGTTCAAGTAACCAGGCAGGCCGGAGATACTATCACCAAACTCAATGTAGAAAATACCAACATCCTCAGCTGGCGAAATGCCGGAAATAGTACCAACGAGGTTTTGGTTATGCTCGGCACCAATGCCACCAACTGACAGGTCAACAGTCCCAACCAGATTAGTGTAGTCTGGGTCATCATACACATTGTAGCGGGTGATGCCATCTGTGGCGATATCCATGTACTTCTTGCCACCATAGAACTTCAAGGTGTAGCTGACAGCCGGGTCGAGGCCCTGAATCTGAAAACGGCCATCACCTGTGTCGAGCCTGCCAACAATATAGTCGTAAACCGCCTCATCAGCCCCGAGATCGCCAAGGGCAAACGCATCGTACTCGCTGTCTTCTGGTAATTGGCCATCTCCAATCGCGAAATCCCCGTTCGGATCGGTGTTACCAGCGGGCCCATTATAGCTGTCCGTATTCATTGCCGGGGCGTCCGGACCAAAGGCAAGCGAGGTCACGGCACCGGTCTTGTCGACCAGGTCAGGGAAGAAATTTCCTGGGCCGACGCTGTTCCAGTCGTTGCCGTTTTCATCGGGATTAATGACAGAGACGCCTCGGAAAGTCGCGTCATAGCCGAAGTCAATCAATACAGTCGTTGCCTGCGATGTAACTGAAAATCCTGCCAGGGTAATGGCTGTTGTGAGGAGTGTAATCGTATTTTTCATAATTCTTTGAGGGTTTTAAGTCTTATTAGATTCAGGTTACCATGTGTTACAAACAAGCGCCAAATCTCCAGCGAGTTTACGTAAATTCAGCAAGGGAAGGGTCAGACAAAGGGAAGGGACAGCACCTGACCTGGCTGGCAGTGCTGAAGGGTTCCATCGAAGGCGCACGGAATTGGACTGGAATTGGTGGGATCTGCATGGACCTCTATGACATCATTATCAATTGAGACAGAGGCGAGCAGGCCCTGCCAGCAGAATGAGAAGCATAGCCCATTCCATTGTGACGGCAGGCGCGGGCGGAATCGCACCTGATCAGGGAGGAGGTTCAGACCCGCAAAACCCAGAACCGCAACCATCCACGCTCCACCATTGGCCGCAGGATGAGTTCCTCCGATATAGAGGGTTCCCACATGCTGTTTGGAATTTCCGTGAAGGTCGATCGTGGCTGTCTTGAGAAAATATTCATAGGCAAAATCGGGCTTACCGATCTCTGTTGCGACAAGAGAGTAGACACAGGCGCTCAGGCTGGAGCCGTGCTCGGTGCGCGGCTCGTAGAAATTCCAGTTGGCCTCTTTCTGGGCGGGAGAGAAGATGTCATCGAAAAGAAAGGTCGCAAGTACGGTATCGGCCTGTTTAAGAATACATGTTGTCGTGGCTAACCCACTACCACCACCCAAATACTCATTGGGGTCTATGATACGGCCCTTTAGTTGGTCAAGAGAGCAGTCCTCAAGTTGAAAGTAACCATCGAACTGTTCGATAATTCCATTCCTGGGATTTGGTTGTGGAAGATGAAGACGATCCGCAAAATCCTGAAGGCAGTCCCGCTCAGCATCATTGAAGCCAAGGGCTGAAGCAAGCTCACTAAATTTTTCCGGATCAGATTCAGCCATAATCCGTGCCGCCTCAAGCATTGCGCGGACGCAGTGGCGAACGAGATAGTTGGTGTAGGCATTATTATTGACACGCTCGTGATACTCATCGGGCCCGGTGACATCAAGCAGGACGAAGTGCTTGTCGTCGGATGTCCGATACGCCCATGAAAGAAAAAATCGGGCACACTCGAGCATGACCTCGAAACCTCCACTCCAAAGCAGGACATGGTCGCCGGTTACTTGAACATACCTCCAGACAGCCCATGCAACATCCCCGCTGATGTGGATCTGCTTGTCCCGGAAGTATGTGCGCATTGGACGATGCGTGAAGACGTCGGTAACGTTGAAAAGCGTGCATGCGTCAAAGCCACCCTCCTGCCCTTCCCATGGATAAAAAGCACCAACATGGCCGTACTCGCGGGCCTTTTCCTTTGCTCCGTCGAGGGTGTGAATCCTGTAGCGGACAAGGTTGCGTGCCACCTCGGGGAAGGTTGCCAGGAAGAACGGCAACATGAAAATCTCCGTATCCCAGAAGATGGCCCCCTTGTAGACCTGACCGGAAAGGGCGCGCGCAGGAATCGAAAGATGTTCAGAATGAAAGGGAGCTGCGGAAAGCAACTGGTAAATGCTGTAACGCAGTGCATTCTGCCCCTCCCGGTCACCGTCAATAGTGATGTCGGCACGATTCCATCGTTGCTCCCAGACCTCCCTGTGCGCCGCGTGGAGCTTTTTGTAACCTGCCTCGGAGGCAACCGCCAACTCCCTGCAGGCCAGTTCGTCAATATCTGTAACACCGTGTTGATCAAGGGACGTATGGACTGTGGCTACCTTCTCGAGAGCGAGCGAGACAGAACCATCCGCAGAAAACTGCCAGCGGCGCATTGAACCATCAACGGTTTCCGAGCCGACAGGGACCTTTGATTGCCACAGGGCACGCTCAGCGACAGCAACCGGCTCGCCTTTCTCGTGAGTGCTCGACTCAAGCAAAAGTGTGCCATCAACCTGCGAGGCGGAAAAGCCTTCCAGGTGAGGACCGTTCAGATCCCAGATCCGCTGGTCAATTCCGGTTTCGACGGTTACTTCGGCTTGTCCTTGGATTTCAATGACAAATTGCATTGCCATCAGATTCACCTTGTCGGCACTAAGAAAGCGTTCAGCGGACAACAAAACCCGGACCCCGTCCACAGTAAAACGGGTCAGGCGGCGGTGGGTGGCCGTCCTGAGATCAAGACTTTGCTGATGTGCGTCGGGCTTTATATCGAGAGGGTTGAGCCACTTCCCATTGATCGCGATACGCGTAAAGAGCGCATTGGGGGCGTTGACGGGTTCACGCCAGGCATCCCCCACCCTGTCATAAAGTCCAGGGATGAGGATACCGACTTTCTCGTCTGGTCCAAATTCCTCCAGGGTACCACGATAGCCCATACACCCGTTGCCGAGGAGAAAGAGGTTCCCGTGATGGGTCACTTTTTCCGGATCCCAGCCATTAACGGCAACTGTCCAGTCATCCGCGCCGGCGGATCGCTCCTCGGAAGTGTTCATTGAAAACAGTCCCTCAAAGGGTAATTTCGATGGTCTGGTCGGAGGCCAGCGCAAACATCTCCGTTCCCACACGAAGCTGAGCAGCTTCATGCCCCGTTCCACTGACCTTAATTTTCAGCGACCCGCTATCAGCAGTGACCTGCAATTTCCATCCGCGATACTCCACAGGGAAACGAACTTGTTTCCATACCTTTGGAAGAGAGGGTTGGAAAAACAAGTGGTCCTCCCGTATCCGCATACCCATGAAGCCAGCCAGTGCCATTTGCCAGACCCCTCCGAGGGCGGCGGCATGCAGGCCATCCTTGGTGGCGTTACGGAGGTTATCGAGGTCCAGTCCGGCAGCCCGGTGGAAATATTCGTAGGCCTCCTCATCGTGCCCGATAATGGCCGCTACAATGGAATGCGTGTTATAGCTGAGCGAGGAGACGTGCAACGTTCGCGGCTCGTAGAATTCGTAGCCGCACTTGATCTGCTCGCGCGTGAACTTGTCCTCCAGCAGGTACATCGCCAGGACAATATCCGCCTGCTTGATCACTTGTACCTCGCCACGGCGTTGCCAGAACTCGTCCACCGTCATATTGGAGAGATCTTCACGCTTGCGCTTGAGCAGGAAGGCATCCTGCAGGGGCACCCCGGGACACTCTTCCAGTTCCGGCATGCTGACAAGGGAGGCGATGGTTTGCCACTGGGCAATTTCATCAACGCCAAGCTCCAGCTTCGCTGCCATTTCCCTTGCAAGTTCAGGTGCCTCTTCCATTGCCTTTGCCCACCAGCGGGAGCTGATTTCAAGGCTGCGCTGCGCCATCATGCAGGTGTAGCCGTTGTCGGGACCATGCTCCTCCGCCTCATCCGGGCCGACAGTGCCGTCAAGATGATACTGGCCGTCTGCATCCAGCTCAAATTTCGATGCCCAGAAGCGTGCTGTTTCTGCCAACACCTCAAGGCCGTCATCGAAAATAAATCGGTTGTCCCCGGTACTGCGGGCATACTGGTCAAAGGCATAAATGATATCCGCATTCTGGTGCCAAAGATACTCGTAAAGCCCCCATGGTGCCTGTTCCTCTCCAAAATCCGCGTCGCCCTGCCAGGGAAAAATGGCCCCTTTGGCCCCGAGGAGTTGTGCATTGCGCCGCGCTCCGTCGATCGTCCCGCAACGGAACTTCAGCATGTTGCGGGCTACCTCCGGTTGGCAAGACTGGTAGAAGGGAAGGAGGAAAATTTCCCCGTCCCAGAAGTACAGGCCGTTGTAGCGATTATAGGCGTAGCACCTGGCGGGGACACTCAGGTTGTCAGCATGGAACGGCGCAACCTGCAGCAGGCTGAAAATTCCGAATCGGACCAAGGCCTGATCCCGGGCTGGACCGTCGATCTCAATATCCGCCTTGCGCCAACGGCTTTCCCATACGGTTTTTTGAGCGGTGAGAAGGGATTCATAGCCGGATTCAGCAGCGGTTTTCAGAATCCCCGTCACCGAGTTGGACGGATCCTTAACACCCGCATCACGTGTAGTTGAAATGGCTGTATAGCGAACAATTGAAACCTTGGTTCCGGCCTTCACACGTTCCCTGACAGATTGCGACAACAAGCTGTCTCCCTCCACCTGGCTGGCCGCCGGGCTGCCCACGAGGCGGCTGGCAATCCCAATTTTGTGGCCGGTTCCAACAGTCTGGACAAGGCCCGAGACCGTGTCTCCCTCGGCGTCTGCTTCCAGTATCTCAAAGTGGGAGCAATCGACATGCGCACGGGCTGGATCACCACAACGGAAAACGGTTCGCTGGCCGATATCGTAATCCCACCAGATTTCCGCCGGTCCGCTCCAATTGACCGGCTCAATGTCGATCTTATGCACCGCGAGGTTCGGAGTCGCGGCCGATAGAAAACGGGTAAAGCGCAGGCGCGTGCGATAGCCAGTGTCTGTATCCCACTCAATATTGCGCTCGAGAACACCGGACCGCATGTCCAGTTTCTGTCTGTAAGTCAGCAGCTTCCCGTCAGCAATGTTGAAGAGCTCGCCGTTCAGCATCACCAATGCACCGAAAATCTCCGGCAAGGAAACCATCTGGCGTGAATCCCATTCGTAGTCATGGATCACAAGCTTTCGCGCTACTGGTGGCAGCTTGGCAAACATTCCTGCAAGGTAGCCTTCCCGGATCGACGGAAAATGGTTGTCCAGTTCCTCCCGGTAGCCGCGGTAGCCCATATAGCCGTTGGCGAGTGAGAAAATTGTCTCGAAGTAAATATTTCGCTCCGGGTCCCATCGGTCCTGCTCCAACAGCCAGGAATCACCCTGGGCATACCAGTGCGGATCAATTGTTCCCTTTGCCTCGGTCGGGGTATCAACAAGGGTAGTGTCACTCATTACACAGGACTCCCCGTCAGCTGGTTATTGAGCAACGCATCAATATCGATCGTGCTGTAGTCAGTTATGGTGACAGGAGCCTCCGTCAGCAACTCTGGAGAGCCAACACCCACACAGGCCATGCCAGCCGCAAGCGCACCCGCCACACCGGAAGGCGCATCCTCAAAGACAACACAATTCTCGGGGGCAACTCCCACCCACTCGGCACCCAGAAGGAATATCTCCGGGTCCGGCTTCGCGTTCTTGATATCCGCGCCTGTGACAACCGCGTCAAAATAATCGCTGAGGCCGAGAGATTCGAGCACCAGAGGGGCATTCTTGCTGGATGAACAGAGGCCCGTCTTGACCCCTGTGGCGCGGATTTTCTTCAGGAATTCCACCGCACCAGGATAAACATCCTCCTCGTTGATGTCCTTCAACAACTCGACATAGTATGCATTCTTGCGAGTCGCCAGTTCCTCTTTTTCCGCCTCCGGCAATTCCACCCCGTTGTGACGCAGGATCACCTCCAGCGACTCCATCCGGGGAACCCCGCGGCAGCCGTTGTTCACCTCCTCGTCAAAGGCCCAGCCGTGCTCGTCTGCAAGCTTTTTCCAGCCAAGGTAATGATACCGGTCCGTGAAAACAATGACCCCGTCAAGGTCGAACAAAACTGCTTTAATTTGTTTCTCCATGGTGCTTACTGGAAAATGACAAAAGCCGCCCATCATACACGACACGACTCCGCCCGAGGTTTACGTAAATCCGGCGAGGGAATTGAAACGGGGGAAATCGGCCACATCGTAAACTACCAAGGAAACAAAACACCTGATGAGACTTCGATCCCCAACATTGTTAATCCCTATTAGCGCGTGTGTGGCTCTATGGGCTGATCTGGCGGGGGAAGCCGACCGGACCTTCCAGGATGAGGTCATTTACTTTGTCATGACCGACCGCTTTGACAACGGGGACCTGTCAAATGACACGGGTGGGCTCGATGCTGGACTGCACCGGACGATCCATGGGTACGATCCGACCGACGCGGAATTCTATCACGGCGGTGACATTGCTGGGCTTCGGCAGCGCCTTGACTACATCGAGGGGTTGGGGGCGACGGCCATCTGGGTGACGCCGGTGATGAAGAACAAACCGTACCAGTATCCTACTGCCGGGTATCACGGTTACTGGATGACAGATTTTCTCAATGTTGATCCCCACCTCGGGACGAACGAGGAATTCAGGCAATTCGTGAATGACGCCCATGCGCGTGGCATGCGGGTCATCCTGGACATTGTCATCAACCACACGGCCGATGTGATTTACTTTCAGGAAGGTCAATACTCCTATGTAAGCAAGACTTCCTCCCCATACAGGGATGCAAGCGGATATGTATTCGATGATATCGACTTTGCGGCAGACGGAATAAACAACCCGGTCTTTCCTGTGCTTTCTACAGGCACAAGCTTTCCATACACACCGCTGGTTGCTGCCCCAGAATCCAATGTCAAGAATCCGGCCTGGCTGAACAACCCTCTTTATTATCATAATCGCGGCAACAGCAGCTTCAGCGGGGAAAGCTCCGTCTACGGGGATTTCTACGGGTTGGACGACCTGTTCACCGAACACCCCGACGTGCTGGATGGAATGGTGGACGTATTCAGTCACTGGATACGCGAGTACCGGATCGACGGATTCCGGGTGGACACGGTGAAGCATGTCAACCTCAGCTTCTGGGAGACCTTTGGGGAGCGGATCCGTGTCGTGGCAAGGGATGAGGGCATTGATCACTTCTTTCTTTTTGGCGAAGTCTATGACGCGGATGTTCCCTTTGTGAGTGCCTTCACGACGACGGGCAGCCTGGATGCCAATCTTGATTTCGGTCTGGCCTTCCAACTGCGGGATTTCATTTCCCGTCAGTACTCCCCGGACGGCCTGAAGAACTACCTCGCTCAGGACGACCAGCACACAGATGCGGATTCAAGCGCCCTTGTTCAACCGACATTCCTTGGCAACCACGACATGGGTCGATGGGCTGGATTTCTCAGGCAAGACAACCCCACCCTCTCGGACCAGCCGCTGATCTCCCTGTGGAAGACCGGCTATGCCTTGCTCTTTTTCATGCGTGGCCAACCAGTGATCTACTATGGCGACGGACAAGGGTTCTACGGAACAGGTGGCTATTCAGCAGCGCGGGAAGACATGATGCCGAGCCAGACCCCGGCCTACATGGCCGCCAATCTCGTCGGCACCTATGCAACACCGGCCGCCAACAATTTCGACACCGCTCACCCGATGTACCTCGCTCTCGCGGAAATGGCGCAGCTTTACCATGCCGAGGAAACCCTGCGGCGGGGAGCATTCCAGATGCTCGAAGTCAGCGCCTCGATGACCATCGCCTTCAGGCGTTATAATGTGAACAACGGGGAGGAGTTTCTTGTTGTCGCCAATGCCAACCGGCGCGACAGCGTTCAAGTACAGCTGCCGGTCATGAGCGGGAACGAAAACAGCTCCTACAGGGTGGTGTATAATTCAGAAAGCACGCAACAGGAGACCTACACGGCCAATGGCGGAAACGTGAGCTTCAATGTGGGACCACAGCGGGTGGTGGTATTGAAGTCACTGGATCCGGTCCCGGGAACTCAAGCTTCCATCACTTCAATCGCATTTTCCGGTCTATCCGACGGGGACGCGCTCAAGGGACGTACACGTTCACGCGACGGCCAGACCTACCCGCTGCGTCCTGTTGTCGAAATCGATGTCACGGCCGACCGCAACCCATCCGTCAAACTTGAGTTGATCCAACCCGATGGTCAGCGGATGGATCTGGGCACCGACCGATCTCCACCCTACCGCTTCTACCCGGATCTCTCCGGTTTTGCCCTCGGGACCCGGTTCGCGCTGGAAGTGACCGCGAGTATTTCCAATACCGTCCAATCAGAAATTGTCCGGGATTTGCGGTGGAATCCCGAAGATCTTGCAGAAAATGTTGTCGTGCACTTTCAACCGGGCCTCTCCAGTATCGACGGATGGCGACTCACGGCAAAGGGCCCTGGACTGGCCGGCGGGGTGCCCCAGGAAGCCGAATTCATAATAGAGACGGATTTTGGCTGGGCGGCTTATCTTTCTCCGGAGGACATGAGCCAGCCACTACAGATACAGATCTCCAAGGGTGCCGGAACGACTGTTGGAATCGATCGGCAATTTCATGAGGGGCACACGATCATTCCTTCAGAGACCCCGCATGTTTATTCCGTTGAAAGCCAAGCAAGTCTGTTCTTCCACGAGGCCGAGGCGACCGGAGAATTCCAGTTCTTCCTGTCGGGTGTATCGGGGACACAAATACTCATGCAACTGCGCTTCGGGGATGGAACAGTTTCCGGTTGGACGAGCGCAAGGGAAAAAATTGGGAGCGAATGGCAGTTTGTTTTACCGGCCTCCCAGGAAGGAAGCCATGCCTATTGGAACGCGCCCTGCTCGATTGAGCTCCAGGTGGACGGGCAGCTGTTACCCGTCTCACGGAAGTTCGTCCCCGCCATAGCAGGCACGTGGTGGATCGATGCGGGAGCCGAGGGCGGCGTATTTCGTTCCCCACTTGAATCGGCCAACACGATGCGTATCCATTACCATCGGTCGGATGGCGATTACGGAAACTACGCCTCCTCCAACTTTGCTGACTACTGGGGACTGGATGTCTGGCAGGGTGCGGCCACCGATACTCCGTGGGATCAGCCACTCAAGCCGGCCGGTACGGATTCCTTCGGGGTGTATTTTGATATTCCACTGGCTAAAGGAGCCTACCTGCTGGCCTATGTCATTCACCGCGGGGAAAACAAGGATCCAGGCAACAACCAGTTTGTGCGATTCAGCGACTACGGCCACGAGGTCTGGCAAGTCAGTGGAACTGAAACAAGCAAGCCATACGTGCTGGACACCTCCCCTGTAAGGCCAACAGGCTATCCACTCTCGCTTGAAGACGCCCGTGCGAGACCTGTCAGTCTGTTACCCGCCCCTGACAGCATGGACCTGTCCATCGAAACCCTTCCAGGCCGGCTCTATAAACTGCAGTCATCTCCAGACTTGATAAACTGGACAGATGCCTCCAACCCCTTTGAGGGCGATGGCGAGATTCACTCATTACAGATTGACGGCAATCCAGAGGTAAACTGGCTGCGCTTCACGATTCAGTAGTCTAGAAGTTCTTTCATCTGCTCAAACATTTCGACCACCGATTCCTCCAACGGCCGGTATTCGATCCCCAGCTGCTCACGGCTCTTGCGGTTATTGAATCCGGCAGGGACCCCGACGTTCCGTGAAACCAGCCGGCGCGTCATTGACTTGTCGACCATCGGGGCGACCAGCCAGGTCAGCCATTTTGGCAAAGTACAGCAGGGGAATGGATGAGCCTTGCCGAAGTGGTTTTTCAGGATGGAGACAATTTCCGGCAAATCGGTATTGTGCCCGCTCAGGATGTAGCGACCACCCGCTACGGAAAAATCGGTTCCTGCTCGTAAATGGGCCTCGGCTACCTCTCGTACATCAACCGCTCCAAACGGATAGGAAGGGACGCCTGTCCTGAGTTTTCCACTACCAATATTGCCAATCAATTCAAACGACCCGGAAGAGCCATGTTGCCCAACCCCCGGGCCAAGGACGAGGGAGGGATTGATGGTCACAAGGTCCCAGCGGTCCTGAGCCCGGCACATTTCCCATGCGGCCTGCTCAGCGAGTGTCTTTGAATAGGAATACGGCTTGTGATCAAGGGAGGAAGTCGTGTTCCAGTCGTCCTCACTGAACTGATCGCCCTTCGCTTCTGCGATGTCGGCATTGTCCCCGTAAATGGCCGCACAGCTGCTTGTGATGACGACCCGTTGGACTGATGGCGTGGCATCGACCGACTGGAGGACGTTTCGTGTCCCACGCAGGGCAGGCTCAATGAGTTCCTTTTGTGGATCACGGAAATGCAGGAGGAATGGCGAGGCAGTATGGAAGACCGTTCCACATCCTTCCATTGCCTCAGAGTACGATCCTTCCTCAAGCAGATCAGCACGGAAAAAGGTGATTGTTCCCGGTCTTTGCAAGGCAAGCTCCCTCAAAGGCTCCACTTTCACATGATTATCCGGATCCCGCACGGCCGCATGAACATGAAAGCCTTCATCGAGAAGCCTGCGCACGATCCATCCAGCCACATATCCGGTTGCCCCGGTTACCATGACGGATGACTCCTTGTGTAATTCCGCTTTCACACAAGCAACTCTGTGAGCTTTTTAAAAATAGGCAAATCGTCGATTGCCGTCAGCACTTGACCCATCGGCAATCCAGAATATGCTTCTCCGAGCAAGCAGATGACGATTCTCAACCTACTCATTACCTTCTCCGGAGTCTCATTCCTTTTTTACGGGATTAGCTGCTTAGTCACACCGTACATGAAAAATGAATTTGCGCGGTATGGACTGGCTGACCACCGTGTCGTCACGGGCTTGCTTGAAATCGCCGGGGCTGCCGGGCTTTTTCTTGGACTTCTGTTTCCAATCATAGGGACACTGGCCTCTGGAGGGCTCAGCCTGCTCATGCTACTCGGCTTTCTCGTCCGTCTTAAAATCAAGGACGGCTTTATCCGCTCTTTCCCGGCACTCCTTTACATGGCCCTCAACCTCTACATTCTCATCTCCTTCTTGAATATGGAGTGATCCTGCCCTGCAAACATCCAATCCGAAACATCATGAACAGTATCAACATCATCCTACAAGTCATCATCGCCCTTGGGATCCTCAATGTCTGGTTCCTGCGCTTCAACACCGCTTCCGAATGGCGCGGCGGTAAGGCAAAAAACATGAGAGAAGAATTTGATGCCTACGGCTTGCCGGAAGCGGTCATGTACATTGTTGGATTCCTGAAAGTCTTGTGCGCAGTCCTGCTTCTTGTTGGAATCTGGGCACCGGCATTTGTCACTCCGGCCGCGGGAATCCTCGCCGTCCTAATGTTGGGCGCAATAGTCATGCATTTCAAAATCGGTGACCCGCCGAAAAAGTCCCTCCCCGCAGGTACGGTCCTCCTGCTCTGCCTGGTTCTGGCAATTCTATAAAAGGCCGGTATTTTTATCATCCGGGTCGGGGACGGTGGCCCTCCTCGATTTCGTACAAATCAAACAAGGTCTGGATCTCGTCACAATCGCCCAGACCAATGCTCTCCTTCTCCGCCTGCAAATAGGGCGTGTCATCATCGTTCCATCCGCGCTTCTGCATGAAAGCGTTCCAGATGAAGACTTCCTCATCAGTCGGGCGATACCCGTTCGCGTAGCACCACTCAAGGATCTCGTCATCTGACTTGCCCTCCGATACCAACCGCTTGATATCGCTGTACTCAACTTTCAGCAGACGACAACAGCGCCCGTCAAAGCCCGTCCCGATATACGCATGATAGGCTTCCGGAAGCACGCCCCGCTGCATCAGCCGCGCCTTGCTGCACATCCGAGCAAAATAGACCAATCGTTCCGTTTTCGCATAACCACCTACTGGGAATTCCTCGTTCATGCCTCAACTTTTTAAAGAAGGCAGGCCCATGGCAATGGGAAATCTCAGGACACTCACGACCAGCAAGTGGTAAAATGGTGGTGGGAGAAGGATTCGAACCTTCGAACCGATTACCGGAACAGATTTACAGTCTGCGTGCTTTGGCCGCTTGCATATCCCACCGTTTTCCAATCGGAAAGGGAGGAGGCAAAGGGATCGGAAGGGCTTTGCCAAGGCAAATTTTGCGGATTGAAGAGATTTTTGGGAGAGAGTTCCGGTTGCGGAATTGGTGAATGCGGATAGGCTGGCCATATGTCAGCAGGGAAAGCAGACGGGAGCCCGCTCCTGAGCATTGAGAAGGTCGATAAGTCCTATGGTAAGCAGCGCGTACTGGACTGCGTCAGCCTGTGTATTGAACGGGCTGAGCGGGTGGCGATCATGGGACCGTCAGGGTCAGGCAAGTCGACTCTCCTGAACTGCCTGGCGGGGCTGGAAGTCCCGGACAGCGGGAAAATCTCCTTTCTCGGCCGGGAGCTTTCCGAGCTGGGGGAGGCCGAGGTGACGCGCCTGCGCCGTGAGTCACTGACCTCGATTTTCCAGTTTTTCCATCTCTTGCCAACCCTGAGTGCGCGCGAGAACGTGGAGTTTCCCCTGCTCCTGCGAAAGGACCCGAAGAAGGAACGGGATGCCAAGGTGGAAGCGCTGCTTGAGGAGGTCGGGCTGGTCCATCGGGCGGAGGCCAGTCCCTCGGAACTCAGCGGCGGGGAAATGCAGCGGCTGGCCATTGCCCGGGCCCTGATCACCGAGCCGGCCCTGATCCTTGCCGACGAACCGACCGGCAGTCTCGATTCAAAGAACAGCGACCGTATCCTCGCCCTGTTGCAACAGCTCACTGAGCGCCACCAGACGGGCCTCTTGATGGTCACTCATGATGCGGACGCCTCGGGGATCTGCACACGGGTCCTGCAGATGCACGATGGCCAGCTGAAGGAAAACGATCTCTAGAGACCCTCCATGCCACCCCGTCGCTTCAGTCCATTTCGTTCATTGGGTCCCTTGCCGGTCCTCCTCTTCTGGCGACGCTTCAGCCTGCGGCATGCGCGCGATGAATGGCTGCAGACCCTGTTACTGCTCCTGATTCTCGGGCTCGGAGTCGGGACCTTTCTCTCAATCCGGATTGCCAACCGGGCCGCAGTCGAGGGCTTCCAGCTCTTCACAAATTCTCTTCGTGGTCCGAGCGACCTTGTAATTGAAAGCCCGAGCGGCATTCCAATTGAGGATTTGCCGGAAATCAGGAACCGGCTTGGAGCCATACCGGTCGACCTTTTCCCCGTGGTTGAGCAGACGCTCAATTTCCTCCCAAACGATCCCGCCAATCCGGACACCGTATCCAGTCCGGTACGACTCCTCGGGCTGGACCTTGTCCAGGTCCGTGCCCTGACAAGCGGCGGGATCGGTGATAATCCAGAGGAATTCTGGTCAACCATTGATGACCCACAGCACCTGTTCATTACGCAGACCGTGGCCAATGAATGGAAGGTCGGTGTTGATGATGTGATTGACCTCATTGTCAGCGGCAGGCGCGAAAGCTTTTCCATCCGCGGTATCCTTCCGGAATACCGCGACGAGACACCGCTTCCAAGAAACCTCGCCATCGTCGATATGGCTGCGCTCGTTAAGCGCCTCGACCTCTCGCTGGTCGACAGAGTCGAGCTGCTGGTTCCGGAAGGGAAATTCCGAAAAGCAACCATCGAACAAGCCGGGCAACGCCTCACGGAAGCCTTTGGGGAGCGGTGGAAAATCAGCACGCCGGCCGACCGCAGTGCCGAGGGCGAGTCCATGACCGCGGCCTTCCGATTGAACCTGACTGTGCTGTCCCTGATTGCCCTGCTCGTGGGCATGTATTTGATTGCCCAGACGCTCGACGCCACCGTGAGCCGTCGCCGCCGGGAAATTGCCACACTTCGCTCACTCGGCATCTCCCCGCGTGATATCTATCGCCTCTGGCTGTCCGAAGCGGTGCTGTATGGCATGGCCGCGGCCGTCGTCGGGCTCCTGATGGGCACTGTCATGGCCACCCTCACCGTGGAAGCCGTGACCACGACGGTCCGTGCCCTGTACAAGGATCCAGTCCAGACCGCCACTGGCCTCAACCTGACCGATGTTGGCCTGGCCTTTGCACTGGGACTGATTGGCAGCCTGGTCGCGGCATGGCTACCCGCTCGCGATGCCGCCTCCACCCCACCCGCCCAGTTCCTGCGCATGGGGAAGCGAATCCCGCCATTCCCGATATTCCAGCACCCGTGGATCGGTATGGCGGCCATCATCATCGGTGGCATGTTAATTTTCCTCCCGCCGTGGGAAATGCGACCGGGATCGACAATTCCCGTGGCTGGATACACCACCGCCTTCCTGTGGCTGGTGGGTGGGACACTGGTCACAGCTGGTGCCTTGAAGGGGATCGGGAGACTCCTCCACTGGCTGGCGCGGGATAACGCATCCGCCCGCCTTGCCGGTAGCCGCCTCAGGCAACCGACGAGTCGCCACCAGCTTGCCTTGTCGGGATTCTTTGTCGCCATCGGCATGGCCGCCGCCATGGCCTTCCTCATCAACAGTTTTGAACACACGGTCACGCGCTGGCTCGAGCAGCGCCTCCGGGCGGATCTGTTTGTCTCCAGCATCGGTTTCCAGGGGGCCGACTCCGGTCAGCGCATGCCCGGGGAAATCCTCGACCAAATCGCCGCCACCGAGGGAGTTGAAAGCTTGGACCGGTTCCGCTCGGTCAAAGTGGAGTTTGATGGCCTCACGGTTAACTTGGGCGGAGCACGTTTCAGCCTGCTTGGAAATCAGCAGGAATTGCTTTGGATAAATGGGCCCTTGCCCGATTCGCAGCGCCCGCCCGATGCCGATGCAACCGGCTACGCCAACGAGAATTTTGTCAACCGCAGCAAGGCAACGCTTGGGTCAGTCGTCACGATCAAGACTCCCGGGGGTGACAAGCAAATCTGGATTGGTGGCATCCATGCCGACTATTCGAGTGACAACGGGCTCATGCTCATCGATCTTCCCGTCTTGGAGACGTGGTATCGAATAAATGAATACGACACGGCATCCATCTTCCTTAAATCCGGCATCGACCCCGCCCGCGTCCAGGCGAAACTCCGGGAACAGTATCCCGGTCTCGCCATCCGCCAGAACGGGGAGCTCATGGAAGCAGCCTTGTTCATCTTCAACCAGACCTTTGCCGTGACCCGCGCCCTCCAGCTCATCGGACTGGTCGTGGCCATCACAGGGCTGGTCCTCAGCCTCCTGAGCCTCCTCCGGGAATCCGGCCGCGAACTTTCGCTCCAGAAGACCCTCGGCATGAGCCGTCGGGAAATTGCTGCGACCACCGCCATGGAGGGCCTCGGCATCGCCATTACCGGGTTGCTTGCCGGGATCGTGCTCAGCCTGGCCCTCGGGCTGGTCCTCGTCTACGTCATCAATCGCCAATCCTTCGGCTGGACACTCCAAACGGCTTATCCCTGGACCGACATCCTTATCCTTTCGACCAATGTCATCGTGTTGGGATTTTTAATCTCCTATGCCACCGGCTGGCTGTATTTAAGGAAATGGAAACAGGAGGCATTGTAATGAAGCGCTTATTGCCCACTTGCTTGCTCCTGCTCCTGGCGCTGACCGCCAGCGCCGGGGATCAACCCCCGCCCTTTACCTCCGAGGGGTACCGCGTTCCACAACCCGGCTCACAACTGGAATTCCCGCGCGCCCATGGCAGCCATCCTGATTACAAGATTGAGTGGTGGTATCTGACGGGCCACCTGTTTACCGAATCCGGGATGCGCTTCGGGTACCAGGCGACCTTCTTCCGGACCGCACTAAAGAAGCCGTCCGAACAGACTGTTTCAGAGTTTGGATCAAGCCAGTTGTATCTCACCCACATGGCCCTGACAGATATTGAGGGCGGCCAATTTTATTTTGAGGAGCGCTTGTCCCGCGAGGGTTGGGATGCGTGGGCCAGAACAGATCGCCTGGATGTCCGGAACGGTAATTGGTCACTTGTCGCAAAAACCGATGACGTATCCGAAATGCAACTACAGGCCTCTGTTGATTCAGATGTCAGGTGGCGCTTGTCCCTGCAGGCAGACAAGCCGCTTATCCGGTTTGGAGAGGATGGCACATCGCGCAAGGGCCCGGACCCCGAGGCGCGCAGTTACTACCTCTCCTTCACGCGGCTGAAAACAAGCGGGACTGTCTCCATTGAAGGGGAAGAGTACAAGGTGACAGGCCTCTCATGGATGGATCATGAAATTGCCTCAAACCAGCTCGACCCGGATTATGTCGGCTGGGATTGGATTGCCATCCAGCTGAATGACGGATGGGAAGTGAAGGCCTACCTGCTCCGCGAACGGGACGGCACCCCCTCATTCTACTCAGCGCTTATCTGGATCGCTCCAAATGGCAGCACGTATTACCGGACGGTATCCGGTTTTGAGTGGGTGAAACCATCTTTCTGGGAAAGTCCCGCTACCCAGGCACAATATCCCAACTCCCCACAAATCAAGACAACTCATCCGGTGACGGAAAAGCCTGTCACCCTCCAATTTGTCCCGCTTCTTGATGATCAGGAGCTCACCCTTCCCGGAACAACCTACTGGGAAGGTGCTGGGATAGTGCTCGACGCATCCGGAGAGGAAGTCGGGTCAGCCTATCTCGAGCTTGTCGGCTACGCGGGCGAGATCGAGGGCCTGCGATAGTGCCTGACAAACTCTTCATTGCCAAGGACCGCGCGACCCTCAAGGGTTCACAAATGGATGTGATCACATTGACCGGTAACCTCCTAGCAGAATGGACTTTTGAAACAAAAGCCCTCCAGCCAGGGACCACCCACCGCGCTGAAGCCATGACTTTCCAAGTTGGGGGAAAAGGTGTAAATGTCTCGCGCATCCTGAAGCGGCTTGGGAGCGATTCCCTGGCAATCGGATTCGCGGAAGGGCCAATGGCCAATCTCTGCTCGGAATGGCTCGAAAACAACTCAATCCCCCACAAGTTCTTTCCCCTTGAACAGGGTGTCCGTCCGGGTGTTGTGGTGAGGGAATTCAAGGGGACCCAACCGGAGACCACCTTTCTCGGCCAGGACTTGCCCCTTCCCGTTACATCATGGAAGGCCACCAGCCAATATGTGGAACAGGATCGGCCGAAATGGCTGGCCATCTGCGGAAGTATCCCGGGTTGGTCAGGATCATGGTCGCGGAATATCCGCCAGATTGCCGAGGCTGGCACGCGCGTTGCCGTCGACACCTACGGGCCTCCCCTGTCGGATCTGGTGAAGATTCCAGTTGATCTTGTTAAAGTGAACCGCAATGAGCTGGTCAGGATCTATCCGGAAGCCGAAAAACTTTCCCTTTTGGAAGCCATTACCCATGCGAAAAAATCCAGCCCGGTCCGTAACTGGATTGTCACCGATGGACCCCGGTCGATTGCCGCTGTATTTGAATCTGGTGACAAATTCGAGATTGTGCCGGCGAAAATCAAGGAAGTCTCCCCCACCGGTAGCGGGGATAGCTTTCTCGCGGCAATCCTTAACAAATGGCCTGCCAATGGCAAATATACGGATGCCCTCGCCTTCGCTTCCGCATGCGCCACTGCCAACGCCGCCAGCAGCGGGATCGGCGACTTCCCCCTACCTGTGCCGGAACGGTTCTTCCCGGAAATCAAGAAGCCCGATTGATTAACAAGGCAATCCGGCCCTCAGGAGCTGTACTTCTTCTTCAGGCTTTCAACCACGCTGGGATCGGCAAGGGTCGTGACATTGCCCAAGGCGTTACCGCAGGCAATGTCGCGCAACAGCCGGCGCATGATCTTTCCTGAGCGTGTCTTCGGCAAGTCTGCTGAAAAGATAATCTTCTCCGGACGGGCAAACTTTCCAATCTTTTCGGAGACCAAGTCATTCAATTCCTTGCGCAGGTCGTCGCTGCCATCGGCATCGGTTCCACGGAGGAGGACAAAGGCGACAAGTCCCTGCCCTTTCACCTCATGCGGGACCCCGATCACCGCACTCTCCGCTACCAGCGGATGCGCGACAAAAACGCTTTCCAGCTCGGCCGTGCCAATCCGGTGCCCGGAAACATTAACCACATCGTCCACGCGGCCGACTACCCAGAAGTAGCCGTCCTTGTCGCAACGCGCTCCGTCGCCCGGGAAATAATACTTCCCGTCCCAGTTGCACCAGTAGGTCTTCTTGAAACGGTCCGCATCGCCCCAGATGCCCCGCAGGATGCTGGGCCATGGTCGACGGATTGCCAACAGGCCAGTGTCGACTTCGTTGCCCGCAGGATCGAGAATTGCCGCATCGACACCGAAGAACGGCAGCGTTGCTGAGCCGGGCTTGGTCGGTGTGACCCCGGGCAAGGGGCTGAGGAGAATGCCGCCGGTCTCGGTCTGCCACCAGGTATCGACAATCGGGCATCGGCCCTTGCCGATCTTTTCATGATACCACATCCATGCCTCAGGGTTGATCGGTTCACCCACCGACCCCAGAAGGCGCAAGCTGCCTAGGTCATGTTTGTCGACCCATTCATCACCCCATTTCATGAAGGCGCGAATCGCCGTTGGCGCGGTATAAAAGATCGTCACCTTGTGCTTGTCGACAATCTCCCAGAAGCGGTCAGGCTGGGGATGATTGGGAGCGCCTTCGTACATCAATACGGTGGCCCCGTTCTGCATTGGACCATAAACGATGTATGAGTGGCCTGTGATCCAGCCGACATCGGCGGTGCACCAATAGATATCGTCTTCCTGCAGGTCGAAAATGTATTTGGAAGTCAAGTACGTGAAGACGCTGTAGCCGCCCACGGTGTGCATGATCCCCTTTGGCTTGCCGGTCGAGCCGCTGGTGTAGAGAAGAAAGAGCAGGTCCTCGGCATCCATCTCCTCGCAGGGGCATTCGTCGGAAACAGTCGCGGCCACTTCATCATACCAGAAGTCCCGGCCTTCCTGCATGTCACACTTCATGCGCTCACCACCAATGTTGCGCGGGACGACCAACACGCTCTCAATACAATCACACTCCGCAACGCCCTGGTCGACAACCGACTTCAGCGGGAGCACCGACCCTCTACGGAAACCACCGTCCCCGGTGATGACCATCTTGGATTTTCCATCGAGCACGCGATCCTTGATCGATTCAGCACTGAAACCCGCAAAAATGACGGAATGAACCGCCCCAATCCGCGCGCAGGCGAGAACAGCAATGGCCAGCTCAGGGGTCATCGGCAGGTAAAGAGCAATTGTATCTCCTTTTTGGATACCCAATTTCTTGAGAACATTGGCAAATCGGCTGACCTCCTTTTTCAATTGCGCATATGTCAACTCCCGCTGATCACCGGGCTCTCCCTCCCAGACGATCGCACGCTTGCCGGCCTTGGGGCCATCAGCCCATCGGTCCACCGCATTGTAACAAATGTTGGTTTTTCCACCCGCAAACCACTTGTAAAAGGGCGCTTCTGATTCATCGAGCACACGATCCCACTTTTTGAACCAGTGCAGATCATCGGCCACCTCAGCCCAATATCCCTCGGGATCCTCAAGGCTTCGCTTGTGCTCCGCCTTGTAGGCGTCCATCGAGTTGATGTGGGCGCTTTTGCGGAAGGTTTCAGGAGGGTTGAAAACCCGGTCCTCATGCATCACAGATTCCATTTGTTCGTCACTCATGGCATTTTCATTTTTTATGGGGTTACGGAATGCCCGATCGGCAGTCCGGGAGTCTATGAAAAACAGGTCGAATCGCGCCCCGGGTCAAATGTTTTTGAGGTTCAGCCCCTCCGAAATGCAGTGAAGTCTTGCCAGAAGTGCGAGAACCTCCATTTTTTCCCACAACGTGGAAGCGGCACAATTTGATTATCATTTACCGAAGGAATCCATCGCCCAGGTTCCTGCCGACCGGCGCGATCAGTCGCGACTGTTGCTGGTCAACCGGTCAACCGGCCAGGTGGCAGACCACCTCTTCCATGAAATTCCGGACATTTTCCCCCAGCCGGTTACCTGCTTTCGCAACACTGTTTCCGTGCTGAAAGCCCGGATTCACGGGGAAAGATCCGGTGGAGGATCAGTCGAGTGCCTCCTTCTCCATCCCGGTACCAGCGGCCAGGCAACCCGGTGGTGGTGCCTTCTGAAGCCCGGCAAGCGCTTGCCGGTCGACAGCTCATTCGCCATTGCGGATGTTTTCACAGCGAAAGTGCTGGAAAAGAAGGAGGATGGGACCGCTTTGGTGGATTTTGCGCTTAAAAAACATCATTCTGTGGCTGAACTGGCCGACCAAATCGGTGAAATGCCCCTGCCTCCCTATATTAAAAGGGAAGATGTTGATCCGCGCAAGGAGATGGACAACGAGCGCTACCAGACCATTTATGCGGATCCGGCCAAGCCTTACGCAGCTGCTGCACCGACCGCGGGCCTGCATTTCACGCCAGGCGTTGTGGAGCGTATGCTGGCCAGCGGCATCCGCTTTGAGGACATTGCCCTGCACGTCGGCCTCGGCACATTCAAGCCTATCCAGACCGACTTGGTCGAGTCTCACATCATGCACGAGGAATACTATGAGATTCCCCAACCTGCCCGACAGGCTTTGCAGGCCAAGGATAACCGGCTAAAGCTGGCCATCGGGACCACCTCCCTGCGCGCCATGGAGGATTTCTACCGGTACTCGAGAAAGAACGAAGTGCCCGCTGAGGGAACATTCGGAAAAAATGCCGATATCTTCATCTACCCACCGGATACCTTTGCGACAGATGCCCTCCTGACCAACTTTCACCTCCCCAGATCTACCCTGCTCTGCCTTGTCAGCGCTTTCCTGACTCCCGGGTCCACCGATGGGATTTCATGGCTCAAGCAGCTCTACAATGCCGCCCTCAAGCGTGGATATCGTTTTTACAGCTATGGCGATGCCATGCTGATCCTCTAAGCGCTCATGCCCGACCAAGCCGACAAAGCATTCGAGACGCTCGTTGCCACTTACTACCAGCCGCTCTACAAGTTTGCCTGGTCCCTGAGCAAGAAACAGGAGGATGCAAGCGATTTGACCCAGCAGACCTTTCTGATCTGGGCCGAAAAAGGCCACACCCTGCGCGATCCGGCCAAGGTTAAGTCATGGCTTTTCACATCACTGTACCGGGAATTCCTCCGGCAAAACCGCCGGGGACAAAAGGTCACTGCCATTGACCAGGAAGTGCTCGAGACCCATCACGATACCGATCTCGTCAGCAGTGTGCGTCAGATGGAGCGGGAAGAGGCTGTCCAGGCGTTGGAAACCCTTGACCCGGTCTACCGTGAGCCACTCATCCTTTTTTACATGGAGGATCTGACCTACAAAGAGATCGCCGAAGTGCTGGATATCCCGATGGGCACAGTGATGTCACGGTTGGCCCGGGCCAAGGGTCAGCTTAAAAAATTCCTTTCTGAAAAATCCCGGAAATAAAGATACTGCTTAAGGCCTCCTGTCTGAACAAGAACATGAATCGATCCCGCATCATTGAAATAATCGAATCCTACCGCCCCGGGGAAGGCCTTGAAGCCGATCCCGAGGTAAAGGAAGCGCTCGAGCTGGCCGCCAAGGATCCGGAGCTCGAAGCCTTGCGGCGGGATGTTCAGCTTTTCGATGAGGCCTTTGGGGAAATTGTACGGGACATTCCTGTTCCGGATTCCCTTTGCGCGGACATTCTTGCCAAGGCGGCCGAGGTGGGAACTCCCCGCCCGGCGGATTCAGGATCCCGGGGGAAAATCATTAACTGGTTCCATCCGTTTGCTTTTGCCGCGGCGGCCGCCATCGTCCTCCTACTTGCGCTGAGTTTTACTTTCTGGAATCCTCCGGAAGGTGGCCCTGTTCCCGCAGAGCTGGCGCAGTCTGATTCAGTGGCGGAGACCGCACAGGTCCTCTACGCAAACCTTAACCCGTCCTTCCGGAGCCGCAATGGCGAGAAAATCCGGGATTACCTGCAGAGCCAGGGAGGAATTCTTCCAGCAAGCATGCCTTCAGGCTTTGTCTGGGACAACTCGTTTGCCTGTGATGTGATTGAGATCGGTGACAAAAGGGTCTCCGTTGTTTGCTTCTCCGCCCCGGATGGATCAGACAAACTGCATCTTTTTACATTTTACCGGAATGACTTTCCCGGGACGCAAATTCCCCAGGTGCCTCTACTGCAGAGAGCTGGAAAGGCCTGTTCGGCAACATGGGGGGATGAAGAGCAGATCCATGTGCTATATGCTGACAGCGGGGATGAAGAAAATCTGCGCCGGTTGCTGGATATTTAAAGAGACTGCCATAGCTTAAACGCTATGAATAAAAAATCTTTAATCTTCCTTCTTGCGGGCCTACTTTCGGCCTTCTCTCTCAACGCTGAAAAGATCGTTTACAAGATTGATCCCGTGCACTCCGGAATCAGTTTCAAGATCCGCCACTTCATCAACAAGATTCCCGGTAATTTCGATAAATTCTCCGGGGAAATCCACTTCGACAAGGAAACGCCTGCCAACAGCAAGGCCGTGGCAACGATCGATGTGGCCAGCGTGGACACCCGTAATGAAGACCGTGATGCACACCTGCAGAACGAGGACTTCTTCAAGGCAACCGAATTTCCGCAGATCACCTTTACCAGCACCGAATGGGTAGCCATTGATGAGGATTCATTCGAGGTCACCGGTCTTCTCAGTATTCTGGGTGTGGAAAAGCCAGTGACCCTCAATGTCGAGTACCTTGGTGAGGTTGAAGGACGTGGAACCATCCGCTCAGGATGGGAAGGCACCACCACGATCAACCGCAAGGACTGGGGCATGGGCTACGGCAGCCCTGCCGTTGGCACTGAAGTCCAGATTGAGCTGAATATCCAAGCTCATCGGGTCGCAGAAGAAGAATCCCCAGCTCAGTGATTGAAGATATTCGTCGCTTCCGGTAATTCCGGAATCAAGCCATCGCTGATACGCGTCATCTCCTGAAGAATGGCGGGATCAATCGCTCCTTCAAAGGCAGCCGAATTCTCGGCCATTTGCCGGCGGTTGCGCGCACCAGCAAGGATACAGCTGACTCCCTCTCTGGACGCACTCCATTGAAGGGCCAAATGAGCCATCGGTCGACCTGCCTGCTTTGCCAAGGGGCGTAACGCCTCCACCGCCTCGTAGACTCTCGGCCAGACTTCTTCCTGAAAGTGGATGACCCGGGTCCGATGATCTCCGGCGGGAAATCGGAGCTGTCTCCCGAATTTGCCGGTCAGTATTCCCTGCCCGAGGGAACTGTAGGAAACAACCCGGATCCCGTTGTCCCGGCAAAACGGCAGGATGTCCTTTTCAATGTACCGCCAGAAGAGATGGTGGCCTGCTTGCAGGAAATCTATTGGGGCCACTTCCATCGCCAACTGGATTTGCTCGACTGAGTAATTGGAGACCCCGATCGACCCGATCAACCCCTCCTCACGGGCTTCTGCCAGCTCCTCGACCTGTTTCCGGATATCCATTCCTTCACGCGGCCAGTGGAGGTAATACAGGTCAATGCGGTCCGTGCACAGGTTCTCAAGGCTTCGATGGAGCGCCTCCCGGATACAACCGGGCTCTTGCCCGGGGTAGACCTTTGATGCCAGAAAAAATTTCCCGCGCTCGTTCCCGATAAACTTGCCCACCAGTTTTTCGGAACAACCATATCCTTGAGCTGTATCGAAATGGCGAATACCTCGGCGGTAAGCCTCTTCCATCACCTCAAGGGAATCCTTTTCAGATTGGCCTCCCCAGCCCTTACCCCCGAGGGCCCAACAACCAAGGGCCAAGGGTGTCCTTTGACATTGTTCAAGGTGCTCTCGGGTCCGTGTGTCCATACTCAGGCGGCGGGACCAATTTGCTCCGTCGAAACACGGTCGCCTCCATCAAGGGCACAGAGCAAGGCATGCCAGGCCAAGGTCGCGCATTTGACGCGGGCCGGGAATTTGCGCACACCGGAGAGCGCGGCAAGGTCACCGGCTTCCTCAAACTTGAGGCCCTCTTCACACGCCGTGATCCCTTCAATGACGGAACGAGCAAGGTAGCAGGCATCCTCCAGAGTCTTTCCCGCAATGGCCTCCGTCATCAGGGAGGCTGAAGCCTTGGAGATGGCGCACCCCTGCCCCTGGAACTGAATCTTCTCCACAAGCCCCTCAGACAGGCACAGGGACACCTTCAGCTCATCGCCACAAAGGGGATTATTGCCATCCGCCCGATGTGTTGCACCCGGCAGCGGCCCGAAGTTGCGCGGGTGCTTGTTGTGATCAAGGATTATTTCCTGATAGAGGTCTTCCAGCGAGGCCATACACTAATGATAGTTGAATCAGGTTTCGCGTGCCAAACGGAAAAAGCAGATCCTGCTTCTAGAGGGACTGCCGGGGTTCAGAGGATAGTAGCTTGATCCGCGGGAGGGCACGACCTCGACTGTCGGCCTGAATGATCTTCATGGAAACTGGAACCACGGTGTTTCCCGGCATGAGCACGCTGCCTTCGAGGAGGACTTCCGTCATGGAAACATCCCATCCGGTCGCTGCCAGCTTCTGCAAAACAAGCCCGGTGCGTTCTTCCCAGAAGCTCGCATCGGTGGAAATCCGTTTCAAGAAGGTCTGCCAGTCTTCCGAGGTCAGGTCGCCAACACGAAGCCGGCTGGCGTCCAGGTTGAAGCCCTTGATATGGCCTGATTCAATCTCGATGACGCCGGATGCGGGACTGAGCCAGAACGGTCCATCCACTTGGAGACTTGCGACCTCGATCCCGACCGGACCTTCCAGGACAAATATGTCGCTCGCTTCAACTCGCACCGGTCCAAGCCCCACTGTTCCAATCTGCCAGCGCCGCGCCTGGTCGTGGGAAAGGACCTCCTCGACCGCAGCTTTCTGCCACGACGGGACGAAGAAGAACAAAATCACAAAAGTCAGAGCGACCGCCAAGAACGCGATGAACAGTTTTGCAAGGAATTTCAACACCCGCATATCCTCATGATTGGAAATAAAAAACCGGTAGTCGATGCTAATCAACTACCGGTCAAAGTTTCACCTGAAAGGAGCCTACTTGTGCTTCGATGCCTCGAAGATGCGCTTTTCCTTCACCTTGTTGGCCGCCTTGCCAATCCGGTCACGGAGATAGTACATCCGGGCACGCATCGTGATGGACTCGCGATCGACTTCCACCTTGTCGATGCTTGGGCTGTGCACTGGAAAAACACGCTCAACACCTTCGCCAAAGCTGATACGGCGGACTGTGAAGGTCTCGTGGATGCCACTGCCCTTGCGGGCGATGACGATGCCAGCAAAAACCTGAATTCGCTCCTTGTTACCTTCCTTGACCCGGGTGTGTACCCGTACCCCGTCCCCGACTTTGAATTTCTCCCGTCCGGGTTGTAATTGTTCCTCAGTGATTTCGTTAATGACCGCGTTCATGTTAAGTATCCTTTGTTGAAAATAAATCTGGGCGGCGCTCCCTGGTTTTCTCAAGTGCCCGCTCTTCACGCCAGCGCTCGATCTCCTTGTGATTGCCTGATAAAAGTACCTCGGGAACCCGCATTCCATCGAATTCGACAGGCCGCGTGTATTGAGGAAAACCGAGGACATTGCGTTGGAAACTATCTTGCGTCAAGGACTTTTCCGCACCCAAAACACCCGGAATTTGCCGGACCACCGCATCAACCAGAACTGCCGCCGGAAGGGTCCCGTTGGTCAGCACGTAATCCCCGATACTCACCTCCCGGTCAATGCGACTTTCCCGGACCCGTTGATCGATTCCTTCGTAGTGCCCACTGACCAAAACCAAGTGAGATTCCTTGGACAAGGCCACTGCCATCTCATGGTTGAATGGTTCCCCGTCGGGAGTCAGGTAAATGGTCAATGATTCCTTCTTCCGGACCGAGTCAATGGCTTCGCAAAGCGGCTCCGGCTTGAGAAGCATCCCGGCACCTCCGCCAAAAGGCCGGTCGTCCGTTATCTGCCACTTCCCTTCTCCCCATTTTCGCAGATCGTGGGTCTCAATTTTCACTAGATCCTTTTCCTGGGCACGCCCCATCATGCTCTCCGATAAAAAACCGGTCAGCATGGCTGGGAAAAGGGTGATAATGTCGATCTGCATGACTCTCGAAGGGAAAAATCCGGACACAAAAAGGCCCGCGTCCGGATCAAACCGGCAACGCGGGCCAGATAAATTTATTTATTCAGCAGCTTTTTCGGCCGGTGCTTCAGCGGCAACCGTTTCAGCCACCTCGGCTGCTGGAGCTTCTGCCTTGGCAACCGGAGCAGCTTCTGCCTTGACTGCCGGAGCTTCCACTTCAACGGCACCCTTCCGCGCCTTCTTGATGAGTGAACGTACCGTGTCGGAAGGCTTGGCACCCACACTGACCCAGTAATCAATCCGCTCAAGATTGAGATTGATGTGCTTGCTCGCGTCCTTGTTTTTCGGGTCGTATGTACCGACCTTCTCCACAAATCGACCGTCCCGGGGGGAACGGCTATCGGTCACGACCACACGGTAATGCGGGTTATGCGTGGCACCGCCGCGCTGCATTCTGATTTTAACTGCCATTTGCTACTAGATTCCTGTCGTTTGAAGAAAAAAGGAAGAAGAAAGGTTACCGCTCTTACACTGTCAAGCGTCTTCGTCAGGAATACTGGCGTGCCATATTCACACATCCGATTTAAAGGCTTCGCAAAGTCAAATTTCCAATTTCCCTAATTCCACCCAGCCTTGGGACTTTTACTCCCGGATATAGTTCACAGCCTGAAAATACACCCTAATTCCTGCCGTGAATTCTCTTACCGAAGACCAGATCCTTGTTTCCATTCCCACACGGAACCTGCTCCGTTTTATCGCCCGGAGAACCGGTCAACCGGATCCCGTCAGGCATCTCCTCTCCCTCCTCCAAATCAATCCCGCCAACCCGCCCGACTGGCACCGCATCCTCCGTCAGGGCCTGCAAGGACATCTCCATATCAACCTCGGTATTCCCGGCATTGAAATCCCCGAACATCCCATTGAGGAAAATCCCGCCGCCCTCTACGCCGCCCTCGTCCTCCGCATTCAGGTAATCCCCGTCATCCTTTCAGGGGAAATCGATATTGCCTGCGAAGAGGCCCTTATTAGTGAAAATGCGCTGTCTAAGTTACGAAAAATAATTCGTGCATTAGATTGACTTAAATCCCGCTACGCCTTCAGTCGTCCTATGGAATCGGCTGAAAGTAAGCCGTCGGCGACCCCGACCTGGACATTTTTGACACACCATACGCACGTACTGATGTTGCTGTCGGAGGATCCGGACATGCGCCTTCGGGAATGCGCCTTGCGGATCGGGATCACTGAGCGTGCCGTGCAGACTATCGTTTCCGACCTGGAAAAAGTGGGGGCTTTGTCGCGCAAACGCGAAGGGCGTCGCAACCATTATGAAATCCATCGGAAGCAACCCCTGCCCAGCCCGATCGAATCCAAATGCGTGGTGGGAGACCTTCTGGTAATGTCGCTTGCGGACGCTGAGTAAGCGAATCCCAAGCGCTTACTGCTGCTTGGCGAGAAACTCTTCCAGCTGGACCAGATCCTCCGGTACATCGACCCCAATCGTCCGGCTGGCCGTAATTCCGACCCCGATCCGACCGCCATTTTCAAGGATCCGGAGCTGCTCCAGCTTCTCGGTCTGTTCGAGTGGACTGGCCTTCCACGCGAGAAACTTCTCGAGCACCTCGGCACTGTAGGCGTAAAGCCCAAGGTGCCAGTAAGCCTGTGGAGGCAAACCGCCCTTCACATCCCGGTCATAGGGGATGGGAGCACGCGAAAAGTAAAGGGCCTGGCCATTCTCCGCTACAACAGCTTTCACTTTATTGGGGTCGGCAAAATCCGCTGCCCTGTCAAACGGTGTGGCCAAAGTCGCGACATCCGGTCCGGATCGTAATACTGCCAGGAGCTGGCTGATATGTTCGGCGGCGAGAATGGGCTCATCCGCCTGGACATTGACGACCTGGCGGGCATTGACCTCACGGTTGGCAATGGCGATCCGGTCGGTCCCGCTGGGCAGGTCCGGATCCGTCATGATACAGGAATGTCCGGCCTTTTCGAGGGCACTTGCCAGCTCATCCTCGGCAACAGCGAAAAAGAGCGGAACATCCGGGGCAATTCTCAGCAGGTTGTCAGCCGTCCAAAGGATAAGGGGCTTCCCGTGGACCTCCTGCAGAAGCTTTCTTGGAAATCGCTGGGATCCCAAACGGGCCGGAACAACTATGGCGCAGTCAAGCATGCTCAAAGGTCATAGTCCGGGAACTCCGCAGGTCAAGAATGGGAAAAGCCGGAGACGGCGATATTGATCAAACTTACCCGAGCTTAAAGAGCCTGGCCATGTTATCCCGGCTGATAAGCCTTTGCTCATCAACGCTGAGTCCGCTCTGGCTAAATTCCTCGAGGAGCAAATCCCAGCTGGGAAGGGTTTGCTTGCGAGGATAAACCCGCAGGGGAAAATCTGATCCGAAAAGGATTCTTTCCGGTCCGATGAGATCGCATACGAGACGCCAAATACGGGAATCATATAAAAGGGGGCTTGCGGCAGTATCGAACCAGACATTCTTGAGGGCCTTTTTAACCCGTCGATTCAAGGAATGAAAGGGCAGGCCCCCACCCCAGTGCGCACAAAGCCACTTCTGAGCAGGATGCTTTTCAAAGAGGGCGACTGCTTCCATCAGAGGCGTCTCAACACGACCGGGATAGTCATGCCCGGCAGGCTCCGTCAAATGCAGGCAGAAGGGCCACCCCTGTGCAGTTGTCCACTCAAGGATTGTCTCCCATCCGGGATGCTTCCAACCATCCGGCGACTGAACCTGAGGCAGGCATTCGCCCACAGCGCAGGCGCCCCACTCTTTCGCGGATTGGAGGGCGCCTTCCAAGTCGTGTAGCCCTGGATGCAAGGCGGCGCAGGCGGCAAAACGGTCAGGATACCGTTGCATCCATTCCGCGTGCCACGAATTCTGTAACTCCGCTGTGCTGGGATTCTCCCAATACCATGCCTGAAGGAGCACCTTTTCCACGCTGGCGGCATCCATGGCGCGCAGGAGCCCCTCAGGATCGGCCCAGCCCTGCGGACCATCCGTCACCAGCCTCTCCCAATGCGGCTCGCCATGAGCACGCGCCCAGGCCACCGGATCAGCAATGACTTCGGGAGGATAGCAGTGGACATGAGTATCCCAAAAACTGATCCGCTCCTCCGGTCTTGCGGGACAAAGTTCTCCACCCTCGATCATGAGCCTAGTTTATACAGGCGACACCAGCCCTGAAAAGCAGGGAATGGAAGAATTTGCCCATAAAAAAAACCGGCTTCGCACAAGGCGAAACCGGTCGGTAAATAATGTAAGCGCTAAACCAGGCCTCAAGCAGGCTTGGCAGCCTTCTTGGCTGCACAGCAAGCACCGGCTTTGGTAGCGGCAGTGTCGTCAGCTGCTTTTTCAGCCTTTTCCTTGGCACAGCAGGACTTTTTGCATTCTGACTCGCACTTGGCCTTTTCCTTGCCACAGCACTCCTTGGCACACTCAGCCTTGCAAGCAGCCTTGTCGGCTTTGTCAGCATGGGCGGCATCGCCAGCACCACAGGCGCCACAGTGAGCGAAAGCGCTACCAGCGGCAAAGAATAATCCGAGAACAGTAATAAGAAGGAACTTTTTCATATATATGATTTGATTTGAATTTTAGCTATGGACTCATGAGAAGCGTAAACCCGCTTCTTTATTCCAAGAAATAATAAGATTCATCAATTCAGCTCATTGGCAAGTTCTTGAGGAGGTTTTGTATTTCCTCAAATCGCCCCTTGGTTGCCTGAAGCTGTTGCTTAGCCCCCGCGACAACGGCCTCCGGGGCATTATCGACAAACTTCGGGTTATTCAGCTTGGCTTCACCGGCCTTGATACCCTTTTCGAGCTTGGCCAATTCCTTCTCAAGCCGCTCCCGCTCAGCCGCGACATCAATCGAATGGGCCAGGTCCAGAAAGGCGGTTCCCAAGTGGGTTACGCCCGCCGGCATGCCTTCCGGGCGCGTTTCGACCACTTCAAGGGATTGGATCTGCGCCAGGGTGAGAATTGTTTCCGAGTGCCCGGAAATCACCTCACTGGCCGCTTTATCTGGAAGAATGAAGAAGGGAACATCCCGCCGGCTGGCGACGTTGTACTCGGCCTTCATTGCGCGAATGCGGGTTATCAATTCCTTTACGGCTTCAATTTCCTCGCTGGAGGACGATTCAAAGGCCCCGGCGGCAGCTTCAATCAAGTTCTTTAACTCGCTGGATTTCAGCAACTTGGAATCCTGCAAAAGGGCCGATTCAGCAGCAGCGTAGCCCAGTCCCTGCCACAGCTCCTCGGTGATAAAGGGAATAATCGGCTGTAGGAGCAAAAGCACCTGCCGCATGACGAGATCCTGCACGGCAAGGACTGTTCCCTTGGTGGCCTCGTCCTTCATCCGCGACTTGGAGGCTTCCACATACCAGTCGCAATAATCACTCCAGAAAAATTCATACAGGCCGTGCGGATAGGCGTGTATCTCGTATCGCTCAAAGCAGCGCTCAATTTCCGCGGTCACGTCCACCAACCGGCTCAGGATCCACTTGTCGTAAGCCGACAACCGTGCCGGTTCAATCCGCTTCAGAATCGCTGATTCCGATGAATTATCGGCAATTTCACCGCTCATCTGACGGAATCGGGCGGCATTCCAGAGCTTATTACAGAAATTGCGGCCGACTTCGATCCGGTCCTCACTGAAAAGGATGTCCTGTCCACTCGGAGCGATATTGACGATCCCGAAACGCATGCCATCGGCCCCGAAACGCTTGATCAAATCCAGCGGATCCGGCGAATTCCCAAGACTCTTGGACATTTTTCGCCCCTTCTCGTCGCGGATCAGGCCGGTGATGTAAACGTTGCTGAAGGGGATTCGCTCGGCGATTTCCTCATCGGTCAGGGACTCCTTGGAATCACCCATGAATTCAAGCCCCGCCATGACCATCCGGGCCACCCAGAGGAAAATAATGTCAAATCCTGTCACGAGGGTTTGCGTCGGATAAAAATAGGACAGTTCACGGGCTTTCTCCCCTTTGCCATCCGGCCAGCCAAAATTGGCGAAAGGCCAGAGCCACGAGGAGGCCCAGGTGTCCAGAACATCCTCTTCCTGTTCCCAGTTCTCCGAATCCGACGGACCCTCGACCGAGACGTGGACATGATCGGGATTCTCAAAATCCAGTTGATCGCGCGAAAGCCCCTTCCTGTACCACACGGGAATCCGGTGACCCCACCAGAGCTGGCGACTGATACACCAGTCAATCTTGTCCCGCTCCATCGTTTCCAGCCAGTGCAGGTAGGTCTTCTCCCAGCGTTTCGGATGGAATTTAATGTGGCCTTTCAGGACCGCCTGCTTGGCCTCCGCCACCTTCGGATAGCGCAGCCACCACTGCATCGTCAGGCGCGGTTCGACCGGGACATCCGCCCGCTCGGAATAGCCGACATTGTTCTCGTAGGGCTCAGTCTCAACAAGGTTGCCCTGCTCCTCGAGCATCTTGGCCGCGACCTTGCGCGCCTTGAAACGGTCCATGCCGACGAAGGGCTCACCGGCCAGTTCATTCAGGGTGCCATCGGGGTTGAAGACGTCCACGATCGGCAGATCATGGCGTTTACCAATATCAAAATCGACCGGATCATGTGCCGGGGTCACCTTCAAGGCGCCGGTTCCAAAGTCCTTTTCCACCGCCTCATCCGCGATGATCGGGATTTTCCCGCGCGGGAAGGGTCGCCACACATGCTTTCCAACCAGGTGGGCGTAGCGTTCATCATCCGGATGCACCGCAACCGCCACATCTCCCATGATTGTTTCCGGGCGGGTGGTCGAAATTTGTACATACTCGCCCGGGAGCTCCGCAATCTCGTAGCGCATCTTGTAGAAGAGGCCACGCTGGGGCTTCATGATCACCTCTTCATTGCTCAAAGCCGTCTGGCTGACAGGGCACCAATTGCTCATCCGCAGACCGCGATACAGGTAGCCCCGTTTGTAAAGCTCCACAAAGGATGTTAAAACAGCCTTTGAATAGTGCTCATCCAGGGTGAATGAGGTCCGGTCCCAGTCACAACTGGCTCCCAACTTCCTGAGCTGGCCCAGAATGATTCCCCCATGCTCGTCGCGCCACTTCCAGACTTCATCGACAAACTTTTCCCGGCCAAGGTCACGGCGGTGCAGGCCCTCCTCACGGAGCTTCTTCTCGACACGTGTCTGCGTGGCAATCCCGGCGTGGTCCGTCCCCGGAAACCAGAGCGCAGCCTTTCCTTCCAGACGGGCACGACGGATGAAAATATCCTGCAGGGTGTTGTTCAGGATATGCCCCATGTGCAGCATGCCGGTCACATTCGGGGGCGGAATCATTATACAATACGGATCGGCATCATCCCGCGCTTCCCCGCGAAATGCTCCACTTTCTTCCCAGCGCTTGTACCAGCGATCTTCCACACTGTGCGCATTATAGGCCTTATCAATTGTCGCCATGGTTCTGTAATTCGTTTGAAAAGCGGGTATTAGCAAGCCTCCACCCGCGCGGAGTCAAAAAAAAAGCCCCGGTCCCGCTCAAGCGGGATCGGGACTTGGATAAGATGATTCAGACTCGAGAGCCTTAGATGGCGCCTTCGCCGGCCTCGTCGGTCCGGATGCGCACGGCTTCTTCAATCGGAATGACGAAGATCTTGCCGTCGCCAATCTTGCCGGTCTTGGCGGCAGACTTGATGGCTTCGACAGTCTTGCCCACGAGCTCCTCGCCGACGGCTACGTCGACCATGACCTTCGGGAGAAAGTCCACCGTGTATTCACTACCGCGGTAGATTTCAGTATGACCTTTTTGGCGGCCAAATCCCTTGACCTCGGTCACTGTCATTCCTTCGACGCCGATCTCTGAGAGAGCTTCTTTTACTTCCTCGAGTTTGAAAGGCTTGATGATGGCTTTAACTAGTTTCATTAGTTCGCTTTGTTTTCAATTGTTTCAGTAATGGACTTAAATGGATTGCTCAAGCATAACTTGAATCAGCCTTTGCTGGCAACCTGGAAATCCGGATAAGCTTCCTGTCCGTGCTCGCCAATGTCGAGCCCTTCCACTTCTTCTTCCTCGCTGACGCGCAGACCGAAGATCAACTTCACGACTGTGAAGACGATGAAGCTGGTGACGAAGGCGAAAATCGAGATCGAAACGGTACCGATAATCTGCCAGAGAAGGCTTGCACCACCGAAGATACCAACGGCGATCGTGCCCCACATGCCGCACACACCGTGCACGGAGATAGCACCAACCGGGTCGTCAATCTTGATCTTGTCAAAGAAAAGGATGGCGAAGACCACGATTGCACCGGCAATGCCGCCGACGGCAACAGCAGCCCAAGGGCCCATTGAGTCGGCACCGGCAGTAATCCCTACCAGACCGGCGAGGATACCATTCAAGGCCATTGAAAGATCAGGCTTCTTGATAACAACCCAGCTCACGAGGATGGAAACAAGTCCACCGGCAGCAGCTGCAATGGCTGTCGTTACGAAAACCAAGGAAACCAGCTGTGGGTCTGCACTGAGGACGGAACCCCCATTGAAACCAAACCAACCCAGGAAGAGCAGGAAGACACCAATCGTTGCCAGAGGCATGCTGTGGCCAAGAATTGGACGAATCTTGCCACCAGCGAGATACTTGCCCTTACGAGCTCCGAGAATTATAACAGCGGCCAAAGCGGCAAAACCACCAAAGGCGTGCACCAGGGATGAACCGGCAAAATCGTAGAAGCCGTTCTCTGCGAGCCAGCCTCCGCCCCACTGCCAGCTACCCGTGATCGGATAACAGATAGTGACCAGAAGGGTTGCCCCGATCATGAAACTGCCAAGCTTGATACGCTCAGCAACCGCACCAGAAACGATGGTCGCGGCAGTTGCGGCAAACATCGCCTGGAAGATAAAGTCAGTCCAGTAAGTGTAGTCAGCGTACTCGCCGGTCATGTTGGCGACAACATCGGCTCCGCTAAAGCTGTTCGGAATCGGGGATCCCATGGCAAAGAAGCCATTGAAATCGCCCGGATACATTGAATTGAAACCCCAGACGGCGTAGGTCAGCACACCCATGCAGATGATGAAGACATTCTTGAAGAGAATATTCACCGTATTCTTGGACTGGGTGAGCCCGGACTCGAGCGTCGCAAAGCCAAGGTGCATAATAAACACCAGACCGGCGGCGATCAGAAGCCACAAATTGCTGACTGTAAAGAAGGCCGAAGCAGCCGTTCCCATGTAGGTCTCATAGGTGACTTCCGGCACCGCAAGCTCCTGCCCAAAAGCGGAACCCGCCATAAGGACCATCAACGCAGGCAGAAGAGCCCAAGTTGCAAGTTTTCGTTTGTTAATCATTTCCTTTACCTTGTTTCGTTTTATTTGGAGATACTTTGGTTGTTCGAAAAAAGAACACCCGAAATTAAGCAACGGGCATGCCAACTTCAGGCGAAGCTCCAAATCAGGATAAAAAAAACCGCCTCCCGCGAAGAATCCCTTGAATGGGACGGCAGGGAGCCGGCTAAATTGGAATCAGGCAGGTCTCAGTCTAGTCCTCGAGATCGTTGACCTCAATATGAAGGGCTCGCAACTGGGCCGGAGTGGCGGTGCTGGGAGCATCATTCATGAGATCCTGGCCGCGCTGGGTCTTCGGGAAAGCAATGACATCGCGGATATAGGGCCGATTGGTCAAGATACTGACAATCCGGTCCAAGCCAAGGGCAATGCCTCCGTGCGGCGGGGCGCCATACTTGAAGGACTTGAGCATGTAGCCAAAGCGCTCCTCTACAATATCCACCGGGATCTTCAAAATATCCTCAAAGACCTTCTTCTGGAGGGCTGGCTGATGGATACGAATGGATCCGCCGCCGATTTCCATCCCGTTGAGGACGCAATCGTAGTGCTGTCCGCGAACCGCCTTCGGATCGGAATCGAGAAGCTCGATATCCTCCGGAACCGGGGAGGTGAACGGATGGTGCGTCGCCATGTAGCGGCCTTCCTCCTCATCAAAGAGCATGAGCGGGAACTCGATCACCCAGAGGAAATTGTATTGGTCGTCCGGGATGGAAAGGCGTCCGCGCTTCTTGAGCAGCTGGGCTGCTTCCAGACGAATGCGGCCAAGAATGGCACAGGTGCGGTCCCATTCGGCAGCGCCAAAAAAGACCAAGTCGCCGTTTTCAATATTCAGGCGCTCCTGGAGCTCGGCTTTTTCCTCTTCGCTGAAAAACTTCAAAATCGGTGATTTCCATTCCCCCTCCTCGGTGATCCGGATGAAGGCCAACCCCTTTGCCCCAAGGCTCTTAGCCGTGTTTTCGAGCTCTCGCATTTCACCCTGGGTGGCGTCCGAGAGGCCTTTCGCATTGAAGGCCTTCACAACCCCGCCCGAGGCAATCGTGCCTTGGAAGACCTTGAAACCGCTCTTCTTGAAACAGTCTGAGAAATCCTCAATTTTCAGATCAAAGCGCGTATCGGGCTTATCGACACCGTACTGGTTCATGGCGTCCTCAAAGGACATCCGGGGAAACGGGGTCGGGATATCGACATTCAGGCAATCCTTCCAAATCCGCTTGAGGAGGCCTTCGATCAATTCATACATGTCCTCACGGTCGATAAAGGACATCTCGAGGTCGATCTGGGTAAATTCAGGCTGGCGGTCGGCCCGCAGGTCCTCGTCGCGGAAACAGCGGGCAAGCTGGTAATAGCGCTCCACACCTGCCACCATGAGCATTTGCTTGTACTGCTGCGGGCTCTGCGCAAGCGCGTAGAACTTGCCTGGATTGAGACGGCTGGGGACAAGAAACTCGCGCGCGCCTTCGGGGGTGCTCTTGAAAAGGCAGGGGGTCTCGATCTCAAGGAATTCCTGTTCGTCAAGAAAATCGCGGGTCGCCTTGGAGGCCTTGCTGCGCACAAACAAATTGTTGTACATACTTGGCCGGCGCAGGTCGAGGTAGCGGTAATGCAGGCGCAGGTCCTCGTTGACCTTGTCGGTCTTCTCGTCATCGAGAGGGAATGGCGGGGTCTCGGAGGTATTGTGAATGATCAGCGACTCCGCGCTGACCTCGATTTCACCGGTTGGCAATTTGGAATTGGTCTCGGCCTCCCCGCGGGCGGAAACGGTTCCACTGATCTCAATCACTGATTCGTGACGGAGGTGGTGCAAGTCTTCCTTCAAGGCGGCATGTTGCGGATCAAAGACAACCTGGGTCAGCCCGGTCCGGTCGCGCAGGTCGACAAACTGGATTCCGCCGTGGTCGCGCAATGTGTCGACCCAACCGATCAGGGTGACGGATTTACCGACATCGTTCTTCCTCAGGGCATTACAAGTATGTGTGCGTTTCATGATCCTTCGCTGTTCAAATGAAACGCCCGAAGATGAGTAAATTGCACAAGGGGGCAAGAATTTATCCAACGGCCGACACAAAAGCCTTTTGCAGTTGTCCTCAACCCGGGAAAGCCTAAGGTATTAAGTCAATGAAAGCTGTTTTAATTCTCCTGATTCTCCCACTCTTTCTAATTGGTTGCGCCTCTCCAAATCCCGAGGAGGAAACTCCACGCCGCAGTTCTCCCACGGGAGCCCTCCTGCGCGGTGAGCTTCAGGCCGATGAATATCTTGGCGCCGTCACTGAGGCCAACAAGCAAGCCCGCGCCGATGAACAATTTGAGCTGGATAAGGAGCCGACAAGGGCGTTCAACACGAAAACCCAGAAGATTGAGTATGTGCCCGAGGGCACATCCCAAAAGTGGAGCGAAAAAAACCAGCGCTGGGAGTTCACCCCGATTGATTAAAGGGACGGCCGCGAATGCCGCCCATGACTCCTCTCACTGAAATTGCCCAACAGGCATGGCTCTCCTACCTGCGTCCGGGCGCATGGGCTATCGACGCTACGGCTGGCAACGGGCTGGATACGGAATTCCTTGCCCGGGCGGTCTCTGAAACGGGGCGGGTCTTTGCCTATGATATTCAGGACGCCGCCATCAAGTCGACAGCTGGCAGGCTGGACAAGGCGGGCTTGCTGAGCCGGGTTACGCTCATTAAGGCGGATCACGCGGAACTTTCGGGACACTTGCCATGCAGTAGCCATTCGCGGATTGATCTGATTTGCTTCAATTTGGGATATCTCCCCAGTGGGGATCACTCTGTGACCACGCGACCCTTAACAACCCTGCGGGCCATCAAGGAATCCCTGAAATTATTGAAGCCCTCAGGAGCCCTCTCGATCATGGCCTATCGTGGACATGCCGGGGCCATGGAAGAGACCGAGGCAGTTGAGCATTTTGTCGCGACCTTGCCACAGCCCTGGACCTGCCGGCAATTTGTGGAAACCGGCAGCAAAGAGCGCCCGGGTCCCGTCTGGTGGCTGATTGCACAAGAGGAATTCACTCCTCGGTCAGTGTGAAGTTTCCTATTACACCCTGCAGGGTGATCAGACAGCTTGACAGCAATTTATTCTGATGTTTTGATGCCATAATGCGCACAACACTGACATTGGATCCGGATGTCGAACAGTACATTCGTGAGGCCTGCCATAAACGGAAGGCCAGTTTCAAGCGTGTTGTAAACGACGCCTTGCGAGCCTCTCTGAAACCGGTAACCGGCCCTGAGCCCACTCTCCTCAAGCCGCGTTCAATGGGACTGGCTCCTGGAATCGATCACAGGCGTTTGAGCGAGCTGGCTGACGAACTTGAATTGGAGGCACATCTGGCAGCGGAAGACCCAAAAGCGTACAATCGCGGGAAATCATGATAATCCCGGACGTCAACCTTCTGCTGTATACGGTCAACGTGGACAGTCCCGACCACGCAGCAGCTTACCGATGGTGGGAGGAATTGCTGCATAGCGGCGCTCCGATCGGCCTCTACTCAGGGGTTGCCTTCTCATTTGTTCGGTTATCCACGAATCGCCGGGTTTTCACACACCCTCTCATGGTTGGGGAAGCCTTTGCCTATATTCAGAACTGGCTGGAATTCTCAGTAGTCAACTGGGTGGATGCCACCTTGGAAGACCTGCCTGTCGCCGAAAATCTGCTACAAGTGGCGGGAACTGGCGGCAATCTGGTTAGCGATGCTCAGATTGCAGCCGCAGCAATCCGTCTCGGGGGAACAGTGTTCAGCGTCGATTCAGACTTCGGACGCTTTCCGAAAGTCAAGTGGCAGAATCCTCTGGGCAAGTAATTCCCGCGAAGGGACTTGTCCTCAATTACGCTGGAAAATCCAGCGGACCAGTTCCTTCCACGTAGGCGTCTTGCCCTGGGACAGGATCCCGATGCGGAACATCCGGCTGGAGGCCCAGACGACAAGGAAGGCAAAGGCCAAATTCAGTCCGAGAGAGAGAAAAATCTGCCATTCCGGTGGACCCGGCGGCACGGCAATCCGGGTCATCATGGCCATGATGGAAAAAGGCGGAATCAAGCTGAGGGAAACGGCAAAGGGTCCGTCAGGGCTCTCGATCGTCACCAGTGAAAGCATCATGGGAATGACCATGAGCAGGATAATCGGTCCGGCAAAATTCTGGGAATCCTTCAAATCCTGACACGCTGAGCTGACACCGGCAAAGAGTGACCCGAAAGCCAGCATCCCGGTCAGCAGGAACAGGAAGAACCAGAAATAGGTGCCTTGGGGAACCCATTCCATCCGCTCAAAATAGCGCAGGGACAAGGAGAGGCTGAGGACATAAACAGCGCTGAAAGTCAGCCCCACGGACACGCCGGCGATGAGTTTGCCAGCAAGCAATTGAAAGGGAGATAAGCTCGACAGGAGGACTTCGGCGATGCGCTGCATCTTTTCCTCAATGACCGAATTCAAGAGAATCGGGGTAGTCATCTGAATCGAGATAAAGATGAGCATCACAAGCCCGAAGGGAATGAGGAACGCAGCAAGAGGATTTTCTTCCTTGGGTTCGGTAATGTTCCCCTCCTCGTCGACTTCCGCGAGGCTGAAGCGCTCAATCCCATTGTGGCTGGTCAGCAAGTTGATCTCACGCGCATCATAGCCAGCCTCAAGGAAACGGCTTTCCTCGACGATTTCCCGGGTCGTGCGGGAAAGCCAGTTGGGGAGGCGACTGAAAGTCGGGCTGTCTGAATAATACTGGAGCAGATCATCGTCTCCCCCTTCAACGGCCAGGTAGTCACTCCCGATCAGGGCAAAGGCGAATATATCCCCGTCCCGGACTTGGTCGCTCAGCTCCACGAGTAGCTGGCGCGTATCGCTCAAGAGCTCACCTTCATAAACCTGAATGACAAAACGCGGGCCCACCTGCTTGCCATCCTGCAAAACGGCATCGCTAAGATTGCGTTCCTCATTCGCAGTAATGAGACCCTCCGTGATCGCCTCTGTACGGTCTGCCACAACAAGGACCCGGTCACGAAGATCGGTCTTGTCACCGACCAGTGCGCTGAGGACAAAGACCCCTCCATAAATGATGAGCGGGAACAGGAGACTGACCAGAAAGGATTTGGTGAGGACAACCTGCTTGTATTCAGTTTTCGCTACAGCAAGAATCTTACGCATCGGATACCTCCTGCTTTATTGTAGCTTCTTCCGGCAAATCAGCAGGCTGGGCTATCCGCACAAAGATATCATGCAAGGATGGATGGACGACCTCAAAGTGGTCTACCCTGCCAACCTGCATGGCGGCCTGAAGGGCGTCGTGCGGATCACCGGCATAGCGCATTTCCCAGAAGCGCCCGGTGTAACGAACTCCGCTTGCGCCGGGAATCTGACCTTCCTCAAGCCCGGTGCCGCTCCTGAAGTGGAGCCGTAAAGTGTCCTGGCCATACTTGGATTGAATAGACTCCAAGGAACCGTCCAAAACCTTCTGTCCCTTGTAGATCATGCAAATGTGATCACAGAGCTGTTCCGCAATGTGCATGTCATGGGTCGAGAAGATAACTGTCGTCCCGGACTTCCGCATCTCGAGAAGCGCATCGCGGAGGACTTCCAGATTCACCGGATCCAGGCCGGAAAAGGGTTCGTCCAGTATGAGCAGACGCGGCTTGCCCAAAACAGTCGCGATAAACTGGATTTTCTGGCTCATTCCCTTGGAAAGGGTTTCCAGTTTTTTATCCTTCCACTCAAGAAGGTTAAGACGCTCCAACCACTCCAGCGCGGCCGCCTTGGCCGCCCGGTTTGTCAATCCCTTGAGATTGCCGAAATACATCAGCTGGCGCAAAACCGTCATCTTGCGATACAATCCACGCTCCTCGGGAAGGTACCCGATGGCGTCGTTCGCCGATGAATGATGGGGCTCACCCATCACGCTAATTGATCCGGAATCCTGCTCAATAATGCGGAGGATCATCCGCAAAGTTGTCGTCTTACCCGAACCGTTGGGTCCAATAAAGCCGAACAAAGCCCCTTCCGGAACCTCCAGATCAAATGAGTCGACCGCGAGATGCTCGCGAAAGCGCTTCGTTACATTTTCCAGCTTAACCATTCCAATTCCAACCGAACGGAATTGGTTAATACTTAACCGAGCAACCGTAAGGACGCGTCTGAGCGTCGGAGACAGGCTCCCCTGCGTCAAGCGCCTTGAGCGCATCCATGACATAATTGGTCGCCCCGGCAATACTGGAGGGTTTCGCGTCGCGAACACTGTCAATGGCACCCTGATAGGCAATTTTGCCCTCAGCATCGATGATAAACATGTGCGGAGTGGTTCGGGCACCGTAGGCCTGGCCGACCTTGCCATCAGAATCCACCAACCATGTGGCAGCGAAGCCGTGCTCGGAGGCCCAACTTGCAGCGGCGGCATTTGTCAGGTAATCCTTGTGCCCGGGATTGGTTGAGTTGATGGAGAGCCAAACAACACCCATTTCGGCAGCGGCCTTCTGGAAGGCAGGCATATCCTGGTTATCGTAAAACTTCCGGACAAACGGGCAACCGGGATTGACCCACTCAAGGACAACTGTTTTGCCAGCGAACTCACTCAGTGACACGGTATTACCCTCAATATCTTCCAACGTGAAGGCCGGTGCAACCTGGCCAGTTTCAACAGCGGCAAAGAGAGGAATCGAGAGGAGAGAAACAATAACAAATGTGATAAATTTCATAATATATTTTTAGATTTAGCTCCTAAGATTGCACAGCTCGCACGTTCCGCAAGATTTCGCAGAAGAAATCCCGGAAAACAATTCCGGCTCACATGTGCTCGTCTAGAAAACTGATTATCTTCAAGAAAAACTTCTTACGATATTTTTCCTCAGGCAATCCGTGAACCCCCCAGCCAATGAAAAGCGAATCCACCTGCTTGTCCTCTTTTTTAAGGGCCCGAATCATGCTCTTTGCCTGCGAGACTCTTACTCGCTGATCGTTTTTTCCATGAATAATCAATACGGGCGCTTCCATGCCTGCCGCCAGGTGAACAGGGGAAAGGCTGGAATAAAGATCCTCATCATAATCCACAAAAAAATCATCGACCCAATTAAAATCCCGTCGGGAGTCCTGCTTGTACAATGCATTCAGGTCGTACACACCAGCATACCCAATGACCGCACTCCAAAGCGATGGTTCACGGGCCGCAGCAGCAAGACTGATAAAACCACCGAAACTTCCCCCCATTATGGCCAGTCGTTCCGGGTCGGCAACGCCTTCCTCAATCATCCACTTAGCGCCTTGAATCACATCCTCGACCGAGAGGGCGGCTACCTCGCCCAAAGAAGAAAGCGCATGATCACTGCCGTATCCAGCCGAGCCACGGTAGTTGACCTGCATGACAGCATAGCCGTTGAGCGCAAAAAATTGAACCTCGGGATTAAAGCCCCAGGTGTCACGAACATGTGGACCACCGTGAATCAGCATGACGGTGGGATGCGGACCCGGTCCCTCCGGCAAGGTCAAGTAACCATGGATTAACGGACCATCTTGCCCACTGCGGAAACTGACTGGTTGCATTGGGCGGAAATCAAGACCAGTGGCCTCCGGAAACTGGTTATACACTCTGGCGAATTTCCCGGCTTGTAGATCGACTTGGAAAATTGCCGGGGGAAGTGTGTCACTGGAAATCGTATAATAGACACATTGTGACTGTGGATTGTAACCCAGAAACTGAAGGTTGTGATCCGGGAAGGCATAAGCAATCAGGCTCTCGATTTCACGTGGTTTCTGGTCAAACCAGAAATTCCCCGGTTTTTCCCGATGGTAGTGCAAGCCGATGACATACCCATTCATGTTGTCAATAATCGGGGAAGAACTCCCACCTAACAGATCGTATCCGGGCATGAAACGCGGGGCATTGGGAAATTCACCCGTTTTCAAGTCGAGGAGATTCACCCCCCTAAAACCCTCCCCGTTAGTCAACTCTGTCAAAAGATAGCGGTTGCCGGGAAGCATATCGACAGGTTTGAATTCTTCATTGAATGAATCCGTCAACTGCCAGCCTTCGCCTTCATTAGATTGTAGGACAAACGGCTTCCTATCCACCCAACCAAGGGCAAAAAGCGGGTTGCCATCCTCATCGACAATGTAGCGACTTACCTCACCCGGATTGTCAGCCATTTTCCGGAGGCTCAGAGAAATGGGGTTCATCACATACAGATCCGGAGGTTTCGTGTAATGGCCTTTTGTGATTTTTAAAGCGAATTTGTCTTTGTGATGAACCATCGGATCCACAACACCCCGGTAGAGTAATCCAGACTCATATGGATCCAGAATCTTTTGCGCACGCCGTTTGCTCACCGAGTAGATATAAATACCCTTGGTATAAATCTCCCACTTCGCTACATGGTAAATGAAGTGATCTTCATCGATCCACTGGAAACTGCTGACATCATCCCCTCTACTTACCGTGACACCGTTTATTTCCTTCGTGTTCAGATCCAGTACGAGGACACTTCGTTTTCCCCGGTAATGTGAGAGAGAGGCCAGGTATTGACCATTTGGGGAGAGCTGGGCATAAAGGAACTGGGGATTGGAAAAAAGGGCATCAATGAGATCTTCCTGATCGGTATCACTGGAACCAAACAAATTTAGCCCTACTGAAACAAGAAGAAACAAGCATACAACTTCGTAAAAACGCCTCATGTATCGTGAGTTTTAAAGCGTAATTTTTAATGGCAAAAGATTTCTGTAAAAGATTTTTGCCAATAATTCTGAAAGCCAGATACTGTGGAAAAAGACTTAAGATAATGGCAATTCCATCCGCAACCAACACCGCTGATGACCCTGTATGGGCACAATTACTCCAGGAGGCCCGGGTGGCCGCTGAGTCTGAGCCTGTACTCTCAGAGCTTATTCATGAAAGTATCCTGGATTGCGACAGCCTCGAGGCCAGTCTGGCTCACCGGATTTCCCGCAAGCTCGGTCACCATGCAGTCTCCGAGCCCTATCTACACGACCTGTTTGAGGAAACCTTGAAAGCCAACCCGGAGATCGGACAACAGGCTCGAAAGGATATTGTTGCGATTGATGAGCGCGATCCTGCCTCAAGGGGCTACCTGTCCCCGGTCCTCTATTTCAAGGGTTTCCAGGCCCTAACGGCCTACCGGATTGCCCACCAGCTCTGGAAAAACAACCGCAGGGAGATGTCTTTGTATCTGCAAAGCATTATCTCTCAAGTCTTTGCAGTCGACATCCACCCGGCCGCCCGCATCGGTTCCGGTATCCTTTTCGACCACGCAACTAGCATTGTCATTGGGGAAACCGCGGTCATCGACGATCACGTCTCCATTCTGCATGAGGTGACACTTGGCGGAACGGGGAAGGCCCGGGGCGACCGTCACCCGAAGGTGCGGCAGGGTGTGCTCATCGGGGCCGGGGCAAAGATTCTCGGCAATGTCGTCATCGGCGAATGCGCCCGCGTCGGAGCGGGGAGCGTCGTCCTGGAAAACGTGCCAGCTCACATGACGGTTGCCGGCGTGCCGGCGAAGGTTGTCGGGGTTGCCGCTGAAGATCCCGCTGGCTGTATGGACCATAACATCTAAATCCGTTGCCTTGCCTTTGCGGGCGCTTTTGCTACACCCCGCATACCAATCCATGTTAAAACGGAAAAAACAGCCAACCGAACCGAGCAAGCCCATGCCGCTCCATGTCGCCGTGATCATGGACGGAAACGGCCGCTGGGCAAAGGCGCGCGGTTTGCCCCGCGAGGAAGGGCATCGGCAAGGGGTCGAGAATGTCAAAAAAATCGTCGAATGTGCCCAGTCTCTGGATCTGCGCTACCTCACACTCTACGCCTTTTCGGTCGAAAACTGGAACCGCCCGAAGCATGAAGTGAATGCCCTGATGCGGTTGCTTGAGAGCTTTCTCAAATCACAGGCCACGGATTTAGTGGAAAAGAAGATTCGTTTCCGGGTCATCGGGCGCCTTCAGGACATGCCCAAACGGGTTGGTAAACTTCTTGAGAAGACAATCGAGGAAACAAAGGACTTTGATCAGTGGACCCTCTCGCTCGCCTTGAATTATGGGTCGCGTACGGAAATGCTGGATGCCGTTCAAAGCTACGCCAAGGCGGTGCAAAGAGGAAGTGAAGATCCCGATGCACTCAATTGGGAGACCCTGCAATCCTACCTTTACACCGGGAACATGCCCGATCCGGACCTTGTCATACGGACCTCCGGCGAGCACCGGATTTCCAATTTTCTTCTCATGCAAAGTGCCTACGCGGAATACTACTTCGCCCGGGAAAACTGGCCTGATTTCGGCCCGGAATGCTTCCGCCGGGCTATCGACGCCTACTGCGCCCGGGAGCGCCGCTTCGGCCTGACCGGTGAACAAATCCAATCCCCGTCATCATGAAACAACGCATCATCGCTACCGCCATCCTCTGGGCAATTGTCATTACCCTGCCGCTACTTCTGGGTAAATGGGGGGCTTTCATTCTAATCGCCGCCTTCGGAACCGGGGCTTTTTATGAGCTGCTTGAGCTACTGCGGCAGGCCGGCCGGCCGGTGGACCGCAATGTCGCCCTACCCGCTTTTGTGGTCATTCTTCTGGCCGCTATCCTGATCCCTCCATGGATATTGCCACCGGTGGCGATTCTCGCTGCCGGGTTGGCCATCACCTTTATCGCAAGCCTTTTCAAGACTGGTGTCGGGAGCTTTGGTTCCGTCGCCATGATTACTGTCGGCGCACTTATCCTCATGCTGATGCCGTTTTTCACCGCCGCCCTGATGGTCCATGAATCTGGCATCATCCTCGCGGTCTGGGTCGTTGCCGTCGCCAAGTTTGGCGATGTGGGTGCCTTGCTGACCGGCCTCTGGATCGGAAAGACAAAAATGGCGCCAGCATTCAGCCCCAAGAAAACCTGGGAGGGACTGGCCGGAGGAGTTGTTTTATCCGTCTTGGTCAGCGTCGGCTTTGTCCTCATGGCCAAGGATTCCCTGCCCGCGGGACTGACCATTTTAACCGCGGCTATTTCAGGGGTATTGATCTGCCTGGCCGGCGTAATCGGGGACCTGATTGAGAGCGCCTTCAAGCGTGAAGCAAAGGTGAAGGATTCCGGCACCATCATTCGGGGTATCGGCGGCGTTTTTGATTTGGCCGACAGCCTGATTCTTGCCTTCCCGACTGCCTACTTCATCAACTGGCTTCTTTTTTAACACAGTATGGCTGAACTTAGAAAAGTCGTCCTCCTTGGAGCCACCGGTTCGATCGGGGAAAGCACCCTCGCCGTTATTCGGAATAATCCGGAGCGATTCCAATTGATCGGGATCGCCGCCAACCAGAATTCGGAGGCCATTGAGGCTATCAAAGAAGAGTTCAAGGTGGCGCACAGTGCGCTTTACAAGAAAGACGGTCTTGATGGATTAATGGCGCTGGCAACTCTCCCGGAGGCCGATGTGGTCGTTGTCGCCACCACGGGAACGGTCGGGGTTAGACCCACGATTGCCGCTCTTGAAGCCGGCAAGACAGTTGGCCTCGCCAACAAGGAGACCCTTGTCCTTGCCGGGAAATTCGTGATGGAAGCCGCGGCCCGATCCAAGGGCTGCATCCTTCCCGTTGATTCCGAGCATAATGCCATCTTCCAGTGCCTTGAGGGATTGAAGGACCGCACCAACCTGAAACGGATTTTGCTGACTGCCTCCGGCGGCCCCTTCCTCCACCACACGAAGCGCGAGCTGGAGGAAGTCACGCTTGAGCAGGCATTGGACCATCCCAATTGGGACATGGGCCCGAAGGTGACTATCGACTCGGCCACAATGGCCAACAAGGGGCTGGAGATGATCGAGGCAAAATGGCTCTTTGGCCTGCAACCCGGACAAATCGATGTCGTTATCCATCCGCAGAGCATCATTCACAGCATGACCGAATTTCGTGATGGATCCGTCATGGCCCAGCTTGCGCCGCCGTCGATGACCTTCCCCATCCAGCACGTTCTTGCCTGGCCCGACAAGGTTGAGCCCTGCCAAGAGGGACTGGACTTCACCAAAATTCACAATCTTGAGCTTCGGCCGCCGGATCTGGATAAATTTCCCTGCCTCGCCCTGGCTCGCGAAGCCCTGCAACAGGGCGGAATCGCCCCGGCTGTCTACAATTCTGCCAACCAAGCCGCAGTAGATGCCTTCCTTGAAAAAAAACTGGGCTTTCTTGCCATTCCCAAAGTGATCAGGCATTGTCTGGAGTCTGCGTCATTCAAGGAACCCGGTTCCCTGGAGGAGCTGCTTGATCTCGAAAATGAGCTGTTGCAATTTGCCGGGGCTCAAATCGAGAAGATCGCTGACTGAGTAATTTCAACTAACTGATATGTTTCTAAGAATCCTTTCAGATCCCTTTGCGATCGTCCTGGTAGTCCTGTTTTTCGGGGCCTCTATCTTTATCCACGAATACGGACACTACATTGCGGCCCGGTGGCGCAAACTGAAGATCGAGCGCTTCTCGATCGGATTTGGGCCACGCTTGTTCGGATGGAAGGACAAGCAGGGTGTGGACTGGCGCGTCTCCCTGTTCCCGCTGGGCGGATATGTCGCCCTTCCACAGCTTGCGGACCTGCGTGGCATTGAGGGGGCGCCGGACGATGAAGCTGATCCGCTTCCACCAATTTCCTACGCCGACAAAATGATCGTCGCTGCTGCCGGGGCCTTTTTCAATATCCTCTTTGCCCTTGGGCTCGGAAGCATTCTCTGGGTCACGGGTATTCCTGTCTCAGAGCAATATGAGTCCACGACCGTCGGATATGTCTCCAGCCAGTTGGTTGACTCGGATGGCATGGAACGCGAGGGACCGGCCATCCGGGCGGGCATCCAACCGGGCGACACAATCCTGGCGATTGATGACCAACCTATTTCAAACTGGGAGGACATCACCTATGCAATCACAACCGGAGTCCGCCGTTCCGCATCGGGAAATCCCAAAACGGACATCCTTGTCGAGCGTGCAGGCGAGCAATTGAATCTCGAAGTCTTCCCCATCCTTGATGAGTTCGAGAATATCCGGCGGATTGGCATGGCCCCGGCAAATTCGCTCCTCATCGGCGATGTCATGGAAAACTCCCCGGCAGAACGAGCAGGTCTCGGGAAAGGCGATGAGATCAAGGCCGTCAATGGGGAACCGGTTTTTCATACAGTTGCCCTCAGTCGGCTCATTCGGGATAATCCGGAAAAGGAACTGCAACTCACAATTGAAAATGACGGGAATGAGCGCGTAATAAGTCTGACTCCGGAGCAAGTCATCTACAACAAGGCGGGTGACACCACGCCGATGATCGGGGTGCGCTGGCAGCAAGTTCTCGATACCCGTCACTACAATCCGGTCGCTCAGGTTGTCGATGCGGTCAAAGTCACTTTTCGCGTTCTTGGAGCCTTGATACATCCGCAATCGGATGTCGGTATCCGCAATCTATCGGGACCGGTCGGCATCAGCTACACGCTCTACGTCATATCCCAAATCGGAATCCTCGAGGTGCTCTCCATCGTTGTCCTCATCAACGTGAACCTGGCCATCCTCAACTTGCTCCCCATTCCCGTGCTGGATGGCGGGCACATGGCCTTCGCGACCATCGCCAAGATCCGCAGGAAGGCGATCCCTGCCAATGTCATCGCATCGGCACAAGGCGCCTTCATGCTGATCTTCCTGATGATCTTCATTTATGTGACTTTCTTCGATGTGGGACGAGTGAGACGTAATGAATCTGCCATTACAGAAGGTGAGCAATCGATGGACGAGCGCGTTCCTATCCAGTTTAGAGGGCCGGTCGAAAAGACAATTGAGGATCAACCTGAACAATAGTTGAACCAGAATGCCGTCATCCACGACTAATCCACTGCCTTATTGCCAATCCCGGTTCCAGACGGTGCGGCGGGCCAGCCGCGAGGTACGGGTCGGGGATATTGTGATCGGGGGAAAGCACCCGCTCGTGGTCCAGTCAATGACCACAACGCCCACGCAGGACGTGGCGGCTACCGTGAAGCAGAGCATTGATCTCGCGGAGGCGGGATGTGAAGTCGTCCGTATCACGGCCCAGAACGTCAAGGCGGCGGAAGCGCTGGGGGAGATCCGCAAGCAATTCACCGCGGCCGGTTTTGGGAAAACTCCCCTCGTGGCGGACATCCACTTTCTTCCGCAGGCCGCCATGGAGGCGGTAAAGCATGTGGAAAAGGTCCGGATCAATCCGGGCAACTACGCCGACAAGAAAAAGTTTCAAGTCAAGGAGTATTCAGATTCTGAGTACGATTCCGAAATCCAGCGCTTGCACGAATCCTTCTCGCCAATTGTCAAGCGGTGCAAGGAGCTCGGTCGGGCCATGCGAATCGGGACCAACCACGGCAGCCTTTCCGACCGCATAATGAACCGCTACGGGGATACGCCGCTTGGCATGTGTGAGAGCGCCCTTGAATTTATCCGTATCGCCGAGTCGCACGGCTTCCACGACATCATCCTCTCCATGAAGGCTTCCAACCCGAAGGTGATGATACAGGCATACCGTTTGATGGTCGCCAAAATGCTCGAGGAAAATATGCATTACCCCCTTCATCTGGGAGTGACTGAAGCCGGTGATGGAGATGATGCCCGCATCAAGAGTGCGATCGGTATCGGGTCCTTGCTTTATGATGGCTTGGGTGACACGATCCGGGTCTCCCTCACGGAGGATCCGGTAGCGGAAGTCCCGGTGGCGCAAGCGCTCGCCGACAAGGCAATGGCGCTGTGGGAGGAATCAGCAGAGCGCACCAGCCCGGACCCTGTCGATCCATACACTTACAAGCGCCGCGCCGTTGAGGAAGGCTCTCTCGGGACATCCTGTAAGCTTGGTCCACTCGAGCCACCGCTTGTCATACAACCGGGTCCGCCACCGGAATCAGTTCCTTCCATGGAGGCATACATCGACGGCCTGAACTCCGCCCAGCAAGCGCTCAAGGATGCCCGCATTGAAGGCCTCCTCCTGAAACTGACGCCTGAATTGCTTGGTGATTTGGCAGATTGGCGGAATAAGTTGTCCGGCGTAGTTGAATTCATGGTCTGGGACAGCAGCGGATTGGAATACGAATCTTCATGGATACAATCCCTGAAAGCGGGAACCCGTCCCGGCGATGTATGGATGACCACCTACACCGACAGGGGTGAATGGATTTCCTTCTGTACTGAAGCGGCAGAGGCCAAGGCACGGGTAGCGCTCGCCATCTCGCCCGAGAGCTTGACCAAATTGTTTCCCGGTGACTTGGATGCCGCCGGATCGCCGGCCATAGTCACTTTACCGGACTCAGCGATCGTACATGCCAAGCCGCACGCCCTCGGCCGCTACCGGCAACTTGCGGAGGTTGTCTCGGCATTGGACAGTCGCAATCCCGTCTGGATCAGGAACAGTTCCGCGACTTCGATCGACCGGGAAAAAGATCACTTTGGTGACCGGCTTCTCGAGGCAAGCATGCTCAGCGGCGCACTCCTGTGTGACGGCATTGGCGATATGATCAGTGTGGAAACGGTGCCTTCGATCCGTCAGTCAACCACGCTGGCCTACGATATTCTTCAAGGAGCCCGGACCCGTTCGACTAAAACTGAGTACGTTGCCTGCCCGAGCTGTGGGCGCACCTTGTTTGACCTCCAATCCACCACCCAGCGAATCCGGGAGGCGACAGGTCACCTCAAGGGCGTCACAATTGCTGTCATGGGGTGTATCGTCAATGGGCCCGGCGAAATGGCCGATGCCGACTTTGGTTATGTCGGTGGTGCCCCGGGCAAGGTGAATCTTTATGTTGGCAAGGAATGCGTCCAATACCACATTCCTGCAGCGGAAGCTGTGGACGCACTCATCGCATTGATCAAGAAACACGACAAGTGGACTGACCCCGAACAGGATTAACTTTTTCTCCAAGACTCATGCATTCTGGACCAGCCATCGCCCTCACCGAGATCAGCAAACGGTTTGGCGATGGACCCCTTGTCCTCGACCATGTTTCCCTGTCCGCCCAGCCCGGTGAAATTGTCGCCATTGTCGGGCCTTCGGGATGCGGGAAGTCGACGCTTTTGCGCCTTGTTGCCGGTTTGCTGAAGGCGAGCAATGGCTCCATTGAACAGGCCGGACCGGAGATTAACCCGGCTTTCATCTTTCAGGATGCCACCCTCCTGCCTTGGGCCACCGTCGAACAGAACATCGCCCTGCCCCTGCGCTTGAAAGGACATTCGCGGAAGAAGCAGGAAAAAGTTGCCAGGCACTGGGCCGGACGTGTCGGACTGGAAGAGGTTCTGCACTACTATCCGCGCCAACTCAGTGGCGGCATGCAAATGCGGGTCTCCATTGCGCGTGCCCTGAGCCTCTCCCCCAACCTGCTCCTTCTCGATGAACCGTTTGGCGCATTGGATGCCATCACGCGCAACCGGCTCAATGAAGAGCTTCTAGATTTGCACCGGGACACGGACTGGACGGCCTTTTTCGTGACGCATTCGGTCAACGAGGCGGTCTTCCTGTCCAACCGGATCATCATCCTCGGCAGGAATCCGGGAAGGGTGAGTGCTGTCATTGAAAATCCGCTACAATTCCCCCGTGATTCCCATACACGGGAATCGCTTGAATTCCAACAACGGGTGGCTGAAACCACTGCCCGCTTACATGAGGTCCTTGGCTGTGAAAGCGCGTAACGACAGGATAAGCCGGATCGTCCTTCCGGTCATTACAGGATGCCTGTTACTCGCCCTCTGGTACTGGATCAAGGGGCATTGGAACCTCCATGACTTCATCCTGCCCGCACCGCACGATGTCCTGATCGCCTTTGCCAGCGAGCGGGAAACACTCTTCAGGGCCACCGGGGTGACCTTCATGGGGGCCATGATTGGCTTTATCGCCGCAATCAGTATCGGCTTTGCCATCAGCCTTGCCATGGCCTCTATCCGCATCCTCCGGTACAGCCTGTATCCATTTGTCATTTTCATGCAGATGATTCCCATCCTTGCGATGGCGGCAATCGTGGTCATATTTTTCGATGTCGGGCTCCAGAGCGTCGCCCTCATTGCCTTCCTGATCGGGTTTTTTCCCGTTGTTGCAAGTACACTTCAGGGATTGATGTCCGTTCCCGAGGGTCAACGCGAGATGTTCAGGATCTACAAGGCAAGCCCATGGCAGGAATTGTTTCTCCTCCGGGTTCCTTACAGCCTGCCCTACTTTTTCACCGGGGCGAAAATTGCCGCCACCCTTGCCGTGATCGGTTCGGTTACCGGGGAGATTTTTGCGGGCTCCACGAACCGGGCTGGCGGGCTCGGCTTCATGATCATGATCTACAAGTCGGAATTGAAGATTTCCGCCATCTATGCGGCCACGTTGCTTTGCTGCCTGCTTGGGTTCTGCTTTGTCGCGGTTGTCCTTTACTTTCGTCAACTTGCCTTGCGCAAGTGGCACGAATCCTCCTTTCCCGAGCAAAACTAAATGGGAATTTCAAAAACACCATGGGATCCCCGGATCCCCTTTGATCCGGCGAAGTTCCCTGTCTTCTACGGCTGGGTTATTGTCGCGGCCTCAACAATCGGCATCATTGCCAGCATCCCTGGCCAGACAATGGGGGTGAGCGTTTACACCGACACCTATATCGAGGCCCTTGGTCTGGACCGTGTGCAGATGACGACTGCCTATCTGGTTGGCACCGGCCTGAGCGGGTTTCTGGTTTCCACAGGAGGTGTGCTTTTTGACAAGCTGGGGGCGAGGAAGTTCTTTGTTGTCTCCGTGATGCTCTTCGGGGTGGCCCTTGCCTACATGAGCCAGATGGACCGCATTATCAGCCTCTTCGGAATGACGGGGTCAACTGTCTTCGCGCTTGCCGTGGCTTCACTCGGCTTCACGGGCATTCGCTTTTTCGGACAGGGAATGGTCACCCTTGGTTCCCGTTCAATGCTCTCCAAATGGTGGAATTTGAGACGCGGGAGGATGGTCGCCATCAGTGGATGTTTTGTCGCCTTCGGATTCTCGCTCGCCCCGCGTGTCCTCGATTGGCAGATACAGCTCTTCGGCTGGAGGGGAAGCCTCCTTGTCAATGGTGGCTTGCTGTTTTTTGGTCTCTCGGCCCTGGCCTGGGTCTTCTTCCGCGACAACCCGGAGGAATGCGGGTTGGAAATGGACAATGGCTGGCGCCCGGAAAAGCGTCATGAAAATCCAGACACCTTGCTTTTGAAGGAATTCACACGGGGTGAGGCGATGAAGACCTATTCCTTCTGGATTATCACGATTTCCCTCTCCTTTCATGGTCTGTTCACCACGGCCTACACTTTCCACGTCATTGACCTTGCGCGCAGTTTCAAAGTCCCGCGTGAGACCATTCTGAACTTTTTCATCTATTCCAGTTTCCTCTCAGTCACCGCAAATTTTGTTGTCGGTTACATAACTGACCGGATCCGGCTGCGCTTTGTCATTACCGTTTTCTGCCTGGGCGGATTTGTCTTTTGTGGCAGTCTGCTAATGCTTCCCACCCAAATTGGAATGATCGTTCTTGTCATTGGAATGGGCATCAGCTGGGGCATCTTCCCAATCCTCAGCACCGTTGGCTATGCACGCTATTTTGGACGGGCCCATATTGGCGCGATCAACGGTGCCTCCATGGCCTGGCTGGTCTGGGGAAGTGCCGTGGGACCCTTGTTTTTCAGTCTCAGCAAAGACTATATGGGAGGCTATGAGGCGGCCATTTACGGGAGCATGGCAATCTATCTCCTTCTTGCCATCGGCAGTGTTTTCTCCCAGAACCCGTCCAAGCAAGCACAAGCTTGACCGGTCGCCACGGTCCTCTCCAATCTCAGCCCAATGACAACTCCACAGGAACAGAATTTCGAAGACTACAAAAAGGCGGAGGCCAAGGCGATGGAACTGCTAGCCGAAATGAAGGCCGTCAGCCCGAAGAAGGTGGATATTGAGCTGGCCCTGATTACCGCTGTCTTTGAGCTCCACAAGGGGCTTCTTCCAGCAGCAACCGTTGGGAAAATCGTGCAGGGCCATCTCGAAACACTCGTCCCTTTCTACGAACAGCAACCCAGTCCTCCCTCTGACAACTAAGATACCCGCTGCCATACCCGCCAATATTTGGATCAACCCATCACATACATGAATCGTTTTAATCTTAGCCGGCTTTGTCGCCTTTCGTGTCTATCGATTAGTCTCCTTGTTGCCGCTGGATCAATCCATGGCGAGGACGGCACTGCCCCGGTTGCAGAGCCACCGGCTGAGCTGGGCTGGACGGATGCGGTCATCCTCGGGCTTGTCGAAGGCATCACTGAATACCTGCCCATTTCCTCCACAGGTCACTTATTGATCACCAATGAGGTCCTCAAACTGAATTCAGAAGTCCCCATGTTGGACGAATCCGGGGCGCCTCTCATGACGCCCGACGGAGAGGCTGTGACGCTGAAGACCGCTGCCGATGCCTATGCCATCGTCATCCAGGCCGGTGCCATTCTGGCCGTCTTGTTCTTGTATTGGAGTCGCGTTTGGCAAGTCATTCTCGGGGTGCTCGGATTGAGTCCCAACGGACGGCTCCTGGCCCGGAACCTGATTGTCGCATTTCTTCCGGCCGCAGTCCTCGGCCTACTGCTTGATGACTGGATTGAGTCCATGCTCTTCGCTCCCTTGCCCATCGCCATCGCCCTGATCGTTGGCGGCTTCCTTATGCTGGCCGTGGAATCCTGGCGCAAGCATCAGCTTCCCGATGATGATGACATTGTGGACCTGCACACCCTCGGTGTTCGGCAATCCCTCTTTATCGGATTCATGCAATGTATCGCCATGTGGCCGGGAACAAGCCGCTCCATGATGACCATTGTCGGCGGGTATGTTGCCGGCCTGCGCCCCACCAAAGCGGCTGAGTTCAGCTTTCTTCTCGGGCTCATTACCTTGACCGCAGCGGCGGGCTACAAGGCCGTCAGCAGCGGGCCGGCCCTCTTTCTGGCGATCGACATGGGCCCGCTTTTGCTCGGAATTTTCGTGGCCTTCGTCTCTGCGGCCCTGGCCGTCAAATGGCTCGTTTCTTACCTGACCCGCCACGGACTGGCGATATTTGCCTGGTACCGTTTTGTCCTGGCCGGCCTTGTCATTTTCTTCCTTGTCCGCTAACACTACTCTCAATGGACGTCACGCATCTCAGAGAGGAATACCGCCGCGAGGCACTCAACCAGGAGACCCTCCATGCCGACCCCATGGAGCAATTCAAGTTCTGGTTTGGACAGGCGCGGGAATCCGAAATCAAGGAACCCAACGCCATGGTGCTTTCAACCGTCGATTCCGATGGCCAGCCATGGACACGCACCGTGCTCCTCAAGAAACTCGATCCCAGCGGGCTGATTTTCTTCACCAATTTCGAGAGCCGTAAGGCCAGGCATATCCAGCACAATGGCAAGGTCTCCATTCTCTTTCTCTGGCTCGATCTTGAGCGCCAGATCAGCATCAACGGTACCGCCGAGAAAATCCCAACCAGCGAGTCACTCGCCTACTTTGTCACACGTCCGCTGGGCAGCCGCCTCGGTGCATGGACTTCCCAACAGTCTTCGGTCATCAAGTCGCGTTCACTTCTCGAGGCGAAACTTGAAGAGATGAAGCGCAAATTTGCCGATGGAAAGATTCCCCTGCCCTCCTTCTGGGGAGGTTACCGGATCGTTCCCGAGTCCTACGAATTCTGGCAGGGCCGCCAAAGCCGCCTGCACGACCGGTTCATGTATTCAAAATCCGGTGACACCTGGCAGGTCGAGCGGCTCCAGCCCTGAGACTTTTCTTCCCTCGACCAATCCCAAAACCTCGGCCCCGGCATGCGAAGGAAGTGGGCGCTGTTTAGCGCGGCAAAGATATTTCAAACTCAAGAAATCACTTTGCGTAGCCAAAGTCCCAGACTGCCTTGAGGACTTCCTCCCGCTCATCCACGGTCATTTCCGGGAAGCAGGGGATACTGACAACTTCCTTGGCGAGCATCGGAGTGACAGTCAGGCTTTCCCCGCCGCGGCCGATTCCCTGAAAGCATTCCTGGTCATGGAGTCCCAACGGATAGTAAATGTCATTTCCGATTCCCCGGTCGGAAAGAAATTCACGGAAGGCATCGCGCTTGCCGTCCAGGATCCTGAGTGTGTATTGGTTCCAGACGGATTGCGCCTTGGGAATGATTCGCGGGCAGAGGACCCCGGAGTGGCCGGCAAGTCTTTCGGTGTAAGCCTCCGCATTAGCCCGCCTTGCTGTGTGGTAGCTTTCCAAGTGTGGCAGCTTGACGCGCAGGAGAGCTGCCTGGAGTGAATCGAGACGGAAGTTTCCGCCAATGTACTTGTGATAGTACTTCGGATTCATGCCATGGTTGCGAAGCCAGACGGCCTTCTCGGCAAGTTCGGCATCGTTGGTCACCAGCATGCCGCCATCACCAAAGCCACCAAGGTTCTTGGTCGGGTAAAAGCTCAGCGCTCCGAAGTCGCCGAAGCTCCCCACTTTTCGCCCGCCATAGGTCGCCCCAATCGCCTGGGCGACATCCTCAATAATCTTAACTCCAAATTTCCTGGCAAAGGCCTGCACACATTCCATCTCGGCAGACTGTCCATAGAGATGCACCGGCATGATGGCCTTGGTCTTGTCTGTCACCTTGTCGATGGCGTCTGCCAGATCGATATTGAAGGTATCTGGCAGCACGTCCACCCATACAGGCACAGCACCCAAGCGCGCAATGCTTCCGGCAGTCCCGAAAAAGGTGAATGACGGACAGAGCACCTCATCACCGGGGCCAATTCCCAAGGCCATCAGGGCAACCAGCAGGGCATCGGTTCCCGAGCTCAATCCGACCGCATGCGAACAATCACAGTAGCTCGCAATCTCTTCTTCAAGAGCCTTCACATCCGGGCCAAGGACAAAGGCATTGCTTTTGAAGACCCGTTCAAAGACTGCCTTGAATTCATCCTCAAGAGGAGTGTGCTGGCGAGTCAGGTCAAGTAATGGTACTGGCATACTCCTCTTTCAACAGGTTTGGCGGGGAATTTCAACAAGAACCATCATCCGTGCGGAGCTTCCCATCAAACCCTTGCGGAAGACTGAAAATGGACTATTTGTTACGCTGTGTCTGATTGTATTCACAAAGGAGAATTTTCCTCACTCTTCTACAAGCGGCCTTTTTCAAGGCCGCTCAAGGCGGCGTGGGGCACGTGGGCCGTACGGGATGGGTTGATTCTACGCCATCAAGATTCAGCGACCGGTTCATTTGTCTTTTCGGAAATTGCACCCTTGCCCCCGGCGACACCCGAGATTCCACTCATTCCTTCTATTCCTTCCCCCACCCCTGCCGCATCTCCCACGGCTCGCACGGCTGCCCTGCTCTCGCTTTCCGAATCCACTCCAGAGGCCGTGGCCAATCTCCGAGAAGCAGGATACCGCACCTTCAAGCTGAAGGTCGGTCTGAACAAGCCAGATGATGAATGGGACTTTCTCCAGAAAGTTGTCCTCAGCCTCAAAGCCGGAGATAAGCTCCGTCTGGATCCCAACCGCTCATGGGACACGGGGACCTGGTCTTTCTGGAAGCCCCGTTTGAACGGAATCTCCCAATCGATCGAATTTATCGAGGAACCCTTCAAGGAACAATTATCCTCTGATGACATGCTCCGTCAGGCTGAATCCTCCCCTGTGCCTTTGGCCCTTGATGAGTCCCTTGCCGGCGCAGGGTTAGTGGACTGGCTGGACAAGGGCTGGACAGGTTACTGGGTCATCAAGCCGACAATTCTCGAGGATCCGGAAGTCTGGTGGAAGCGGCTTCTCGACGCAAAGAGCCGGGTCGTCATCTCTTCTGTCTTTGAAACAGGAATCGGCTTAAGCTCTCTCATCCATCTGGCTCAAGCTTTTCCTGAAACTGATCACGGGCTGAGAACGCAGGCATTTTTTGATGATGACTTCGGGGTTCCCCAACAGGGTCCCGTCTTGAATGCCCTGACCATTGAAGAACAGGAGGACCTGTGGAAGCGTTTGCCCGAAAGCTGAAGACCGCTCTGGAAAACCGGGAATTTCTCGCCTTGGAGGATCCTCACTGGCCCGGGGACTGGAAGGATGCCCTTTCAGGAATTGCTGCCCAATATAAAGCCGAACATCCACCCGCCATCCTGATTCCCACCAGTGGTACGACCGGGGTTCCCAAATATTGTATTCATACTTCCGATACACTTTTCTGCTCCGCACGTGGATTTGCTGAAAGATTTGGCAAGCAAGGCATTGTTCACGCGGTCAATGTCCTTCCCGGCCACCATGTGGGCGGGTTGATGCCGATAATCCGGTCGATGGAATGTTCCGGACGCCTCCATTACGCTGATTACCGTAATAGTGACGGCTTCCAGTCGGCACCGTTCCCGCTTGAGGAGGCCAGTATTTCCTTGGTTCCCACCCAACTTCGCCGCATGCTGGCCAGCCAACGCGGAACCCGGGTTTTACGGCGTTTCGGACTAATCCTCGTGGGGGGTGCGGCCTGTCCTCCCGACCTGCTTGAAATTTCCCGCAGGGAAGAAATCCGCCTGTGCCCCTGCTACGGTTCAACCGAGACTGCTGCGATGGTCACGGCCCTGGATCCGGAGGAGTTCCTCGCAGGCCAAACGGGAGTCGGGACCGCCCTTCCTCATGCGGAGATATCCATTGATTCAACAGGGCGAATCCTTGTCCGGTCTGGATCAATTGCAATGGGCTACATTCCTACGAATGAACTTTTTTCTCGGGACCCCTTTCCCACGGGAGATCTTGGAGCCATGAATGAGACAGGCCACCTTCATATCGGCGGCAGGGCCGACCGGGTCATCATTACCGGCGGGGAAAATGTCCACCCCGAACAAATTGAAGCAGCAGCTGTAGCGACTGGTTTGATACAGAGCGCGCTTTGCCGGGGCGTTCCTGACCCGGATTGGGGCACGCGTGTCGAGCTTGAGGTCGTGATGAAACCCGAGGCCAGTGGTTCCATGGGCAGCCTCAGAGCGGAGCTCCAAGAACGACTTCCCCATTACGCAGTCCCGAAAGCGATCCATCCGGTCAAAAGCCTGCCCCCGGGCAAAGGCATTGACGCGCAGGAGTCCGGTTCCTAAACCCTTTCCCTATGATGCGCCCACAGCAACGAGCAAGTCTGGGGATTCGCGTTGGTACTATCGGCGCGCTGGTCCTCATACCAGCACTTTTCTGGATGATCACGGGCCAGGTCTGGGAGGATTTCCTGATAACCTTCCGCCAAGCGGCAAACCTTATTCAGGGGAACGGACTGACCTACCATGAGGGGGAATTGCTTCACAGCTTTACCTCGCCCTTAAATGTTCTTGTGCCGGCCTTCATGGCTTGGGTAACCGGTTCGGTGGACTATACCATTCCCCTACTCCTGTACAATGTGGTTTCGATCAGTTGTTTCGCTGCAGGGGGAATCCTGACAGTGCAATTTCTCATCAAGCAAGGAGAGACTGAAACCCCTTCCTGGACGGTGCTCTGTTTCCCTCTGATCCTTGTCTTGTGTGTCCGGGTCACTGCCTTCACTGTGAACGGGCAGGAGGCCGGCTTCTGGGTGCTCTTCCTCTCCATTTCCTTCATCGCCGCGTTCCGTGGATACGGCTCAAGTTGGATTCTCGCGGGTCTTGGATGGGGTGGACTCATGATGACCCGACCGGACTCCCCTCTGCATATCACGCTCTTCGGATTACTAGCCCTCATGATTCCCATCCACTCCCGCAAGGCCGAGCTGATCGGGATCCTCAAGGCAGGTGTGACGTGCACGGTTGTTTACCTGCCGTGGTTCAGTTGGACCTGGTGGTATTATGGAAGCCCGATTCCCCATACGGTGATGGCCAAGTCGGGCGCTTACAGAGGCTTGCTCGATTTTGGTCTAACGCCCGTTGAGTGGATACAAAAAGGTCTCGGCATACTCGGGGCGCCTTTCCTTCCGCTTTACTACGAACCATTTGACTGGCCAGCGGTCCTCGGCATATTTTTTGCCGGCTGCTCGCTGGTCATCATTCTCTCCCCCGTTTTCATAAAAGACCGTCTTGTGCGGCTCAGCTCGTTCCTCTTCAGCGGATCCCTGGTGTATCTTGAATTTATGGAACTAACAGCCCGGTCATTTCCGTGGTACTATATTCCACCGGCCTACTTTGGGGCGCTGTCCCTTGCCCGGATATTCCAACTGCAGTCCCCGGACAGCCATCCGGCTAAGCGCTTTCTTCCAGTTGCCTTAATTATTGCGTTGTTAATCAGCTTTGCCGCCTCGGTGCGTCAGATTGAATTTCAACAGCGAGTGGTCGAGAACGGCGTCCGGCGTGAAGTCGGGCTATACCTCAAGGAGAACGTCCAAGCCGGTGAGCGCGTGTATCTTGAGCCCATGGGATACATCGGTTACTTCAGCGGGGCACGCATCCTGGATTTCCCCGGGTTGGTGGCCCCGGAGACCGTTGCGGCAAGGGAGACCTATTCGGTTGGCTTCATCGACGCTCCTAAATATCTGAAGCCTGAATGGATGGTCCTCCGACCTCATGAATGGGAGGCGATGCGCAAGTCTCCGGAGATAGATCGACACTACACAGCATTTGCGATCATTGACCGGCGCGAAGAAGTCCGCTCAGAGCCATTTTTGCCGGGTCGAAGCTACCCGTTCACGGATTCGGCTTTCTATATTCTCAAACGACAGGACTCTCCCTGATTGAATCAGCTCTGTCAGATTCATCGAAAGGCTGACTCGATTCGCGACAATAGCCGCCCAGGATCAAATCCCCAAGACGTTCCAGAAGCTGGGGCAAAAATCACTTTGCTTGCCAAATTTTCCATGCCCATTGCTTGACCCAGCGCCCGCAGCGTGAAGCATGATCCTTTCCATGCTACATACCTCGATAAAGGTCCTGCTCCGACCCGCCGCCCAGGCACTCCGCATTTACTGGCCTCCAATTCTGGTTATTCAGGCGTTTGCCTTGATCGTAGTGGTGTGTTACTACAAGCTTGAGGCCACGGCCGATTTCTTCGCCATAATTGCAGAGGTCAAGGCCAATGGCGGGCTGATTTTTGTGGCGGTGAGCACGATCATCAGCGGAGGGATCGTTCCCGAAATCCTTAAACGGATCTTTCGCCCGGCTGGGGTCACTCCTTCCAGCCCCGGCGAACTGGCCAACCAATTCGCCATGTGGGCCGGGCTCGGGATTTTGATCGATCAAATCTACCAGCTGCAAAGCAATCTCTTTGGTGATGGTACCGAATTTGTGATACTGCTCCAAAAGGTTTTCGTGGATCAGGGCCTGTTTGCGCCCTTTATCACTCAACCTTACATTGTTGCGTGCTTTCTCCTCCACGAAACCGCATATCGGCCCGCAAACTGGATCAGCGTAGTCTTTTCGAAGACGATGGTCCGCCGCGTACTGACCTTGTATGCAACCTGCCTTACATTCTGGCCCGTCATGCTGTTGGTCATCTATTCCCTGCCTCAGGGCCTCCAGTTTCCCCTCTTCCTCTTCGCTAATGCGGCTTACAGCATCCTCATGATCTTTATCGCAAGGCAACAGGCCGGGACTGCATAAACCGGCGATTCAACGCCTTTGCCCCAAAACCCAAAACGCCCTGGTCGCACAAATGTGTGACCAGGACGCGTAAGTTGGTTAAATTATAGAATCGAGTCTGCGGACTTTAGGGAAGAATCACGGAATCGATCACGTGAATGACCCCATTGGATGCCTTAATGTCAGTCTTGATGACCTTGGCGTTGTCCACATAGACACTACCACCCATGACCTTGATATCGATGTCGCTACCTTGTACGGAAGTTGCTGAAGTCAATTCGACAACATCCTTTGCCTTCACCTTACCGGCGACAACATGGTATGTCAGGACCGCAACGAGCTTATCCTTGTTTTCAGGCTTCAACAAATCTTCGACCGTACCAGCCGGCAACTTGGCAAATGCCTCGTCGGTTGGGGCGAAAACCGTAAAAGGGCCTTCGCCTTTCAAGGTGTCAACAAGACCAGCAGCTTGAAGCGCAGCGGCCAAAGTATTGAAGCTGCCTGCGGCAACTGCGGTTTCGACAATATCCTTGCCATGCTTTTCGTGACCCGCACAGCAAGCACCACAGTGGGCTTGGACGAGCACAGGTGCTGAGATTAAACTGCAAATGAGAAGAATTGATTTAATATGTTTCATAATTGTTTTTAATTTCGCTCATACAATCCCACAAAACCCGGAAAACTGTCCGACAATTAATTTTGAAGGTGGCTAATCGGATTCGACGGGTCCTCATCCTGTTGAGCGGTTGATCGTACGATTAGTGAAAGTCTCCAAGGCTGGCTTTTGCTCAAAAGGGTCACTTTCTGCTTGATTCAAGCATAGCGCCTTCTTTCAACTGGACAATGGCGCACGCAACCCACCACGAGGATACGGATTCCCAATTCTACAAGAACGCTGACACGTTTTTCAGCGACAACGCGCGGGTCGGTCTGACTTTCGATGACATCACGCTGGCCACCCGGTACAGCGAGATCCTGCCGCGCCTGACCAAGGTGGACATGCGTCTTTCCGAGCAGCTGGTCCTCAATATCCCGCTTATTTCGGCTGATATGGATACCGTCACCGAGGCAGAGATGGCGGCTGCCATGGCCCGCAACGGCGGATTGGGAATCATCCATTACAATATGCCCGAGAAGCGGCAGATACGGGAAGTGGCCAAGGTCAAAAACGATGTTCATGGGCTAATTCAGGAACCAATCGCCATCAGCCCGGAAAGCCACATCGCGGATGTTCTGGAAATGATTGAGATCCGCGGCTTCAAATTCCACACCTTCCCGGTTGTTGATATCCAGAACAAACTCGTTGGATTGCTTCGAGGCCGGGTTGTCAAAAGCCGCTACCGCGGCGTCAAGGTGGCGGATGCGATGACCCCGCTAGAACAGGTTTTCACCATCCAGGAAAGCGATATTGCCGACGACCCAATCGGGGCAGCAGACCGATTTTTCAATGACCATATGGGAATTCATAAGCTGATTGTTCTCGATAAGGGGGGGCATCTGAAGGGCCTTTTCACGATGTCAGATATTGAGCGCATCCGCGAAGAGGAGAGCCGTGATGTCAAACCGTCCCGCGATGCCAGCTTTCAACTGGTCTGTGGAGCCGCCATATCCGCCACACGCACTCCCGCTGGGGAGCTCGATCGGGACCGGATTCTCGAGCATGCGAGCAACCTTGTCAGCGAAGGAATCGATGCCCTTGCCGTCTCGACTGCCCATGGCCATTCAGCTGGGGTGGGAGATGTGGTAAAGCTCCTGCGCGGCGAGTTCAAGGATTTGTCCCTGATCGCGGGCAATGTGACGAGCGCTGAAGGCGTTGAATATCTTTCAAAATGCGGAGCGGACGCCGTTAAGGTCGGCCAGGGCCCGGGATCAATCTGTACGACCCGTATCGTCGCCGGCGTCGGCATTCCCCAGTTGACCGCCCTTTATGTCTGCTCAAAAGCTGCAGAAAAGACGGGCACGGCCATTATCGCTGACGGTGGCATTACCAAGAGCGGGGACATCGTCAAGGCGCTCACCCTGGGCAATGCGGTCATGTGCGGTAGTCTCTTTGCCGGTTGCCGGGAGGCTCCGGGGAGTATCCTGGAAATTAACGGCAAGCTCTTCAAGCAATACCGCGGCATGGGGAGCCTTACGGCGATGAAGGCAGGCTCGGCCGCTCGCTACGGCCATGAATCCCACGCCAAAAAATCCGACAAGGTGGCAGCCGAAGGCATTGAGGCCTTGAAGGAGGTTTCAGGAAGCCTTGACGACACCCTTCGGCAGCTGGTTGGCGGCCTCCAAAGCGGGATGGGCTACCTCGGAGCCAGCAACCTGGCCGAATTGCGCTCACGCGCCCGCTACATCCGCGTATCGCCCGCCGGACAAAGGGAATCCTCCCCCCACGATGTCGTCGAGCTCAAGACGACCAAGGAGGACTAATTGTCCCTTCCATCTTTGACAATCGGAGGAATTCACCAACCTTTGAACCATGCAAGTCATTCGGGCACAGAGCGCAGGATTCTGCTGGGGCGTTGAGCGGGCGATCGACATCGCGCGCGATTTTGCCACCAAAGGTCGGCGTCCGGTCTACACGGATGGCCCCCTGATCCACAATAGCCAGATGATGGATCGTCTGCAATCGGACGGCATTCGTGAGGTCGGGGATTACCAGAGCTCCAGCAACCTCGATCTCAAGGCGGACCCGGAGGAAAATGCCGTGCTCGTGGTTCGCGCCCATGGTATTTCTCCTGAAAGACGTAAATACCTCAAAAGCATTGGGATCGATTTCAAGGATGCGACTTGCCCGGATGTGGGGATCGTTGCCGGAAAAATCCGCATGCACGCCAAAAAGGGCTACTCGACCGTCATTTTTGGAGATGAGAAGCACCCGGAAGTCATTGGCCTCATGGGCTATACCGAAGGCAAGGGACATCCAGTCCAATCCGAGGAGGACATCGACGCGCTCCCCGACCTCGGGGAAAAAGTTGTCATGGTTTCACAAACGACCATGTTTACAGATGATTTCCGCCGGTTAGCGGACCATCTGAAGACCCGCTTCCCCAATACTTTGATCTTCGACACAATTTGCGGGGCGACCAAGGACCGGCAGGGGGATATTGCTGTCTTGTTCGAGCAGGAAGTTGAAGCCTTTGTCGTCATTGGTGGACATCACTCTGCCAACACCTGCAAACTCGCCCTCCTGGCACGGAAGACAAACTTGCCTGTGTACCACATTGAGACAGCGAAGGAAATTGATCAGGATGTGATGCGCCGCTACGCCAAGGTCGGGGTCACAGCCGGTGCCTCAACACCGGAATTCCTGATTAGTGAGGTTTGCAACCAGCTCGCTGCAATCGATCACGATCCGGGACAGAAGTCCTGATCGCCTATTCCGCGGATTTCAGGAATTTAACCCATTCGGAAATTGCCTGTCCCCTGTGGGAGAGACTGTTTTTCTGGGCACTTCCCAGCTCCGCGAAGGACTTATCATATCCCAGCGGTTGAAATAGCGGATCGTAGCCGAAGCCCATCTCTCCCGTAGGAGCAAGAAGGATATGTCCTTCGCAGGAGCCGCTGAAGAAGTGGCAGGGGCCTCCCTTCTGCTTGAAGCACAAGACGCATTTGAACCGGGCTGTTCGCTCCTCCCCGGGAACACCCCTGAGCTCATTCAAGAGTTTGATGTTATTGGCAACTGCATTGCATGCGGGTCCGGCATACCTTGAGGAATGCACACCAGGTTGACCATTGAGTGCATCCACCATCAAGCCACTGTCATCGGCCAAGGCCCATGCGTCGAGGGGAAGCAATTCCTCCAGCGCTTCCGCCTTGATACGGGCGTTTTCCTCAAAAACGCTTCCGGTCTCCTCAACCTCCGGCATGCCTCCAAAGACTTCCGCGGAATGAAAATTTATCTTTAGACCGTCTTGCGGAAGAATTGCGACGAACTCCTCAAACTTGTGTGGATTCCCGCTGGCCAGAAAGATGTCCATAATTGAAAAGCGTAGCCAATCCCTAACTTGGGTAAACAACAAAACCTCGCATTAGCTGGTCATCGCCAAAAGACGCGTGCCGCACCGTTTTCAACCCAACCGTTTCCTGCATGGAGGCGGGCTCCTCCCCGGAAAACGGGGAAAGGCCACTGGAATCAGCCAGCAGCTTGGGCGCCCTGTAGGCGAAGATGTATTGGATAAGTCGATACTTCAGGAAGGCACTCAAGACATGCGCCCCACCCTCAATATAGACTCCCGAAATCCCCTCCTCCCGGCAACGTGAGGTAAATTCCCCGAGACCCTCATCGTTGGTGGAATCCTCGATTTCCCAGAACCGCAATCCATGCATGTCCTCCAGCTGCCTTAGCCGGGATGAATGGTTGTTGCTGGTAATAATGATCGTCCGATCCTTGAATTTGTCCGAATAAAGATTTGGTAGTCTGTCCTTGAAGCTGACCAGGTTGCGGTCAAAGACAAAACGGATCGGGCACCATTCCGCATCACCCTCCAAGCGTGCTGTAAGGGATGGGTTGTCGGCAAGAACAGTCCCGGCGCCAACGGCTATGGCCGGAAAATAACGACGCCACCGGTGCACATCAGCCCGCGCCGCTTCACCGGTGATCCATTTTGATAATCCATTGCGGGTTGCCATCCGCCCGTCCAGTGTCGTTGCCACCTTCGCGGCAATAAACGGCGTCCCGTGGGCCATTTGCCAATTGAAGATCAGGTTGAGATCCTCGCAATCGTCCTTGAGAACGCCCTCGGTCACACGAATACCAGCTTCGCGCAGGCGTTCGAAGCCCGTGCCGGAATGGCTTGGATTCGGATCAATTGTTCCTGACACGACCTCCGGGATACCGGCAGCGATTATTGCGTCCGTACAAGCCCCTGTGCGGCCGGTGGTTGAACATGGCTCCATCGTGACGACGAGCCTGGTTGACTCATCGGCCCGGAACCCGGCCTTCTGAAAGGCCTTGAGCGCCTGCACTTCCGCATGATCCTGGCCGGCAGGTTGTGTAAATCCGGTCGCAACAACTTTATCCTGATGGCAAATAACCGCCCCCACTGCCGGATTCGGATGCGTGCGCCCGAGCGCTTTGCCCGCCTCGAGAATAGCCAACTGCATGAGCGCTTCGTTTTTCATCAGGAAATCACCTTGCCACAAATGGGTTATCGCTGGCTTCCACTCCAACCGTGGTTTCCGGTCCATGGCCCGGATAAATGATTGTTTCCCCGGGAAGGGAATAGATTTGTTTCCGGATAGATTGGGCCAGCTGGTCAAAGGAACAACCGGGAAAGTCAGTCCGGCCGATACTCCCGTTAAAAAGAGCATCACCGCTAACCGCAAATTTGTCCTCAGAAAACCAATACAAAATACTACCCGGACTGTGTCCCGGAACATGCCGCACCTCGACAGGCCGTCCGGCAATTTCAATCGATTGACCTGCCTCCAGCCATGTCTGGATTTTCACCGCCGGCATCGGTAATCCGGGAATGGAATAGGAGGCCATGCTTTCGGGATTCTCAAAGAACTCCCGGTCGTCAGCATGCGCAAAGGCAGGAATCCCCTCCATATTGAAACGGGCACCGTCGAGCGTGTGGTCCCAATGGCCATGCGTGAAATACAAGCCTTCAAGGCGGTATCCTGTCTCAACCGCAAGGCGTTCCATCGTGGCATAGGCATTCAAAGGGGCATCAAAGACGGCAAAAACCCCTTTTGCAGGGTTGATGACGGTATAACACTGTGTGCCGATCGGGGGGAGCTCAAAACTGCGGATTTCCACTTCCATTGACATTGTAAGGTAGGAACTGGACAAAAATGGGCAAATCATCTCCTTGGTTTTTTGCAAGGGCTCGCCCCATCCTTGACTCTAGGGCTCGAAAAGCTCTTAACGGAAGCTTTGCAATCCAGACCTGTTCCCCCAATTTAACATGAAAGAAATGACACCACTTGAGGAAATCCGTCACTCGGCTTCACACGTTCTGGCTACCGCGGTCCTGCGCCTGTTTCCAGAGGCCAAGCTCGATATTGGCCCGCCGACCGATTCGGGATTTTACTATGATTTCGACCTCGACCATGCATTCACCGGGGAGGATCTGGAGAAGATCGAGGGAGAGATGGTAAAGGTCATTAAGGAGAACCAGCGTTTTGAGCGCTTCGAGACCACCCGCGAGGAAGCCGTGGAACTGATCAAGGAACGGGGTCAGGAAGCCTATAAACTGGGCCGCTTGGAGGACATTCCGGAGGGAGACGCCATTAGCTTCTACCGGAACGGGGAATTTGTCGACCTCTGCGCGGGGACACACGTCAACTACACCAAGAAGATCAAGGCCTTCAAGCTGCTTTCCGTAGCCGGTGCCTACCATCGGGGAGACGAGAAAAACAAACAGCTTCAGCGGATTTACGGAACGGCCTACCCTTCAAAGACCGAGCTCGCCGAGCACATGGAACGGCTGGAGGAAGCCAAGAAGCGGGATCACCGCAAACTTGGCCGCGAACTCCAACTCTTCCACATTGATGAAGCCGTGGGACAAGGCCTTGTCCTTTGGACCCAGAAAGGTTCGGTGATCCGGCAGGAACTTCAGGATTTCATCGCTGAAGAGCTTCGCAAGCAGGGCTATTCCCAAGTCTTCACACCACATATTGGAAAACTGGGCCTGTATCGGACCAGCGGGCATTTCCCCTATTACAAGGAATCACAGTTTTCACCGGTCATTGAACGGGAATCCATGCAGGCCCTGTCCGACGAGGGATGCTCCTGTGCCGAGTTGAGCAACAAGGTCGATGAGGGGGAAGTCGACGGGTTTCTCCTGAAGCCGATGAATTGCCCCATGCACATCAAGATTTTTGATTCACAGCCACACAGCTACCGTGATCTTCCCGTGCGCCTGGCGGAATTCGGGACTGTCTATCGTTGGGAGCAGTCCGGCGAGCTGAGCGGAATGACCCGAGTGCGCGGATTCACCCAGGATGATGCCCACATCTTCTGTACCGAAGATCAGGTAGAGCAGGAAATCAAGGGATGCCTCGATTTGGTCAAGACCGTCTTCTCCACGCTCGGCATGTCGGATTACCGCGTGCGCATTGGCCTCCGGGATCCGGATTCCTCAAAGTACACCGGTGATGCAGCCCTTTGGGACAAGGCTGAAGCTGCCCTGAGGCACGTCGCCAAGGGACTCGATGTCCCCTATTCTGAGGAACCCGGGGAAGCCGCCTTTTACGGGCCCAAAATTGACTTTGTTGTCAAGGATGTGATCGGTCGCGAATGGCAACTGGGTACCGTCCAAGTGGATTACAACCTGCCCAACCGATTTGACCTGAGCTACATTGGCGCCGACAACCAGGAGCACAGGCCGGTGATGATCCACCGGGCGCCATTTGGCTCCCTTGAACGCTTCACCGGCGTTCTCATTGAGCACTTTGCCGGGAACTTCCCCGTCTGGCTGGCTCCCGAGCAGGTCCGTATCCTCCCAATTACCGACGATCAAATTCCCGTCGCGAAGGAGATAGAGGCCAAATTGAAAGCGGCCAGGGTGCGTTGCTCGATTGATTCGCACTCGGACAAGTTTGGGGCCAAGATTCGGCGCGCTGAGATGGACCGGGTGCCCTACATGTTTGTTCTCGGAAAGAATGAAATCGCTGAGGGCAATGTCACAATTCGTTCACGGGCTGACAAGGCGGATGAAGGAACCCTGTCTCAAGCCGAGGCGATTGACAGGATTCTCACACGCATTGCCAACAAGGCACTCCCATCTTCAGGAGAAAAGGCATAAATGAGCAGTTTCCAGCAAATCCACAACAAGTGGACGCTTAAGGATGCCGAGGACACCTACGGCATCGACGCATGGGGCAATGGCTACTTCCATATTGATAAAAACGGGGAAGTCATCGTCACACCGAGCGGGGAAAAAGGCGGGTCCAAGGTCAGCATGATGCAAATCATGCAAGACATCCGGGAGCGCGGATGGTCGTTGCCTGTCCTGTTGCGATTTGAAGGTATCCTCTACTCGCGGATAAAGGCCATCAACGAAAGCTTTCGAAAGGCCATCAAGGAATATAAATACACGGGTGACTACCGTGGGGTATACCCGATCAAGGTTAACCAGCAGCAGCAGGTCATCGAAGAACTGAGCACCTACGGGAAGGAGTTCCATCATGGTCTTGAGGCGGGCAGTAAGCCCGAGCTGATCGCGGCCATGGCCTTTCTCAACGATCCAGAGGCCCTGCTTATCTGCAACGGCTACAAGGATGAGGAATTCATCGACCTGGGGCTCTCCGCGCGAAAGCTGGGTATCAACTGTATTTTTGTCATTGAGACCGTTCAGGAAGTTCAGCTCATCCTAAAGAGGTCCGAGAAGTTGGGAATCCGCCCGGTTCTCGGCTTACGGATGAAACTTTCCAGCAGTGGAAGCGGCCATTGGAAGGAATCCGGCGGTGACAGAAGTGTCTTTGGTCTCAACACCTACCAAGTCATGCAGGTTGTGGATGACCTCAAGGCGGAAAATGCCTTGGACTGCCTGCAGCTTCTTCATTTCCACCTCGGGTCACAGTTGCCCAATATCCGCGATATACGAAACGCGGCGACGGAGGCATGCCGGGTTTACTGTGGACTTGCGCAGGAGGGAGCCCCCATGTCGATGCTGGATCTCGGTGGCGGGCTGGCCGTCGATTACGATGGCTCACACACAAATTCAAACAGTTCATGCAACTACACGCTCGATGAGTATGCCCGCGATATGGTGGAGATCATCAAGGGCGTCGTCGATGAGGCAGAACTCAAACATCCAAGAATTATCACCGAGTCTGGAAGGGCCACCGTCGCCTACTATTCAGTCCTGCTCTTCAACATTCTCGAAGTCAGCAAATTCTCAGTTGCTGGCGACTTGCCGGAAGTGGAAGAGAACTCCCACGAGCTGACTTCCAATATTCACTACACGGCAAAGTCCATCACTGCAAAGAACCTGCAGGAATCATTTCACGACGCAATTTATTACCGGGATGAGATCCGGACCCTATTCCGACACGGACAGATCGGCATTCGCGAGCGAGCGACTGTCGAGGAAATTTTCTGGTATACGATGCTGAAGATTCGCGAAAGGATGGGAAAACTGCGCCAGCCTCCTCGTGATCTTGAGGATCTTGAGTCCGCTCTTTCCGACATTTATTACGGAAATCTGAGTGTCTTCCAATCCATCCCTGATTCTTGGGCAATTGACCAGTTGTTCCCCTTGATGCCGATCCACCGTTTGAACGAAGCCCCGACCCGGAACGGCATCATAGCCGACATCACGTGTGATTGTGATGGCAAGATTGACCGCTTTATCGACAAAACCGATGTGAGCCCTACGCTCCCCCTGCACGAACTGAAAGATGGGGAAGATTACATTCTGGGAGCCTTTCTGGTTGGCGCCTATCAGGAGACCCTTGGCGACCTGCACAACCTTTTTGGTGACACGAATGTTGTCGGGATACGATTTGATGAGGACGGAGAGCTCGAGTATTTCCATGAACTGGAAGGAGATACTGTCGCGGATGTTCTCGAATATGTTGAATATGATCCAAAGGATCTCGTTCGCCGCTTTCGAGAAATGGCGGAGAGAGCCGTCAAGAAACAGGTCATTTCAGGCCCTGAGCGGAAATCCATCATGGCCCTCTACCAGGAAGGCCTGCGCGGATATACTTATCACGAACCCGAAAACGCATAGAGACTACGAATGGCACGAATCAAAACAAATTCAAAGTTGATGCATGAATTGGTGTGATTCGTGCCATTCGTAGTTAAAAAACTGAACGATTAGACCTATGAAACACGTACTCATCATCGGAGCTGGCGGTGTCGGCAGCGTTGTTACCCACAAGTGCGCCCAAGCCAGGGACATCTTTTCAAAGATCACGCTGGCCAGCCGGAGGGAGGAAAAGTGCAAGGCCATTGCTGCGCAAATAGATTACCCGATTGAAACGGCCCAGGTGGATGCAGACAACGTGGAGGAGACTGTCGCCCTCTTGAAGCGGATCAAACCGGACCTCGTTCTCAATGTTGCCCTTCCCTACCAGGACCTTCCCTTGATGGATGCCTGCCTTGAGGCGGGTATCGACTATCTGGATACAGCCAATTATGAACCTCCGGAAACCGCCAAGTTCGAATATTCATGGCAATGGGCTTATCAGGACCGTTTCAAGAAAAAGGGATTGATGGCCCTCTTAGGCAGCGGGTTTGATCCCGGTGTGACCAATGTGTTCACAGCATGGATCGCCAAGCATGAACTTGATGAGATCCACGAGCTCGATATCATTGATGCCAACGCAGGAGACCATGGCCAACCTTTCGCGACAAATTTCAACCCGGAGATCAACATTCGTGAAGTGACCGCCAAGGGTCGCTTCTGGGAAAATGGTGACTGGCAGGAAACCGATCCGTTGAGCGTCAACAAGTCTTTCGATTTTCCGGCAGGCATTGGGCCAAAACAGATTTATCTCATGTATCACGAGGAGCTGGAATCACTCGTGAAGAACTTCCCCTCGATCCAGCGAGCCCGTTTTTGGATGACCTTCTCGGACAATTACCTCAAGCACCTTGAAGTGTTACAGAATGTCGGCATGACACGTATCGATCCGGTCATGTTTGAAGGAAAGGAAATTATTCCCCTCCAATTCCTGAAGGCACTCCTCCCCGACCCTGCTTCACTTGGTCCCCTGACGAAGGGAAAGACCTGTATCGGATGTGTTGCCAAGGGAACCAAGGATGGCAAGGAGAAGACAGTGTACGTCTACAACATCTGCGATCATGAAGCGTGCTACAAGGAAGTTAAGTCACAGGCTATTTCCTATACGACCGGTGTTCCGGCAATGATCGGGGCATTGATGATGCTGACCGGCACCTGGCGCGGAGAAGGAGTTTTCAATATGGAGGAGTTTGATCCGGATCCATTCATGGACGCACTCAACAAATATGGCCTTCCATGGAACGTGACCACATTGTAAGTATCCTGCGTCAAAGCCCGAGTCCGGCCTATGTCGTTCATCTCGGGCAACTGGAGAAAAACCTGAAGATTCTCCAGGAGGTCCAGGAGCAAAGCGGGGCCACCATTCTGCTCGCCCTGAAGGGCTTTGCCATGTTCGGGGTTTTCCCGCTTGTCCGGCAATACCTCAGCGGGATTTGCGCAAGCGGGCCGCAGGAGGCTCGACTGGGCGCTGAGGAGTTTGGCGGACAGGTTCATACATTCGCCCCGGCCTTCAGTCAGGCCGACTTGGAGGAGTGCCTGAAGCATAGCCATCATATTGTCTTTAATTCATTTTCCCAGTGGAGGAAATTCCGACCGCTTATCAATCAATCCGGAAAACCTGTTTCGGTTGGTCTACGCGTCAATCCAGAGGTCAGTACCGGAGCCGTCGCTCTCTACGATCCGTGCGCCCCTAATTCGCGTCTCGGTATCCTCCGCAGCGAGTTTGATGGACAGTCCATGGAAGGCATTGAAGGGCTCCACTTCCATACACTCTGCGAACAGAACAGCGATGCGCTGGAAGCAACCCTTGAAGGGTTTGAAAGGAAATTCGGTGAATTCCTTCCCGGGCTCAAGTGGGTCAATTTCGGAGGGGGGCACCACATTACACGGGAAGATTATGACCGCGACCTGCTGGTTCGCCTGATCCGTCACTTCCGGGAAACATACGACCTGAAGGTTTTTCTCGAACCGGGGGAAGCCGTCGCCCTCAACACGGGACTGCTCGTCACAGAGGTCATGGATATCCTTCCCAGAAAAAAGCACATCGCCATTCTGGACACTTCCGTCACCGCCCACATGCCCGATGTATTGGAAATGCCATACCGGCCGGGAATCATCGATGGATTTGAGCCAGGCGAAAAAGCTTATACTTACCAACTTGGCGGTATGACATGCCTCGCCGGGGATGTCATCGGGGACTGGTCTTTTGAAGTTCCATTGAAGCCCGGGGACCGCCTCGCTTTCACCGACATGGCCCATTACACAATGGTCAAGAATACCACCTTCAATGGGATAAAGCTCCCTGATATCGCGGTATACGATCCGCAGTCCGACAGCTTGGAAGTCCTCCGCAAGTTTGGCTACGAGGATTACCGGAACCGGTTGGGATAAAGATCTGGATCAAACTCCAACAGGGTGCCAGGTAGTCTTCATTTCAAGAAAATCCTGGATCGCATATGGAGAACCTTCCGGAATGCCAGCCGCTTCAAAGCGCAAGCGCTTGAGTGAATCCGATGCGGCCTCCTGAATTGACTTTTCCAATTCCGCCTCGAGTCCTACGCCTAGAATCCCGTCAACTGAACGATGGCTGGAAACTGTCGAGGACAAGTCAGATACCGGACCGGTGAGAATGTTAAGCACGCCCGCAGGCAGGTCGCTGGTTTGCCAGACCTCACCCATCGTGGAAGCCGTCAGCGGGATTGTGTTCCCGGAAACAAGGATTGCTGAATTACCACCGGCAAGAACTCGTCCAACCGCCTCGGTTAATTCAGAAAACCCGACTCCCTCACCCAACAGAATGGCAATCACCCCTGTTGGCTCCGGCACGGTGAAGCAAAAATGCGGGCTCGCCACGGGATTAACCGAGGAAAACAGCTGCACCGCCTTATCCGTCCACCCGGCATAATAAATCAGCCGGTCGATCGAGGACTGCACCTCTTTCCTGGCTGCTGATTTACTCAATCCTTGTAGCTGTAATTCCTCTACAAACTGGGCGGATCTTCCTTCGAGCATTTCAGCTGCGCGGTATAGAATTTGGCCACGGAGATAGGGGGTTGCCTTTTTCCATGCCTTCGCACCGCTTGCAGCCGCCAGAACAGCATCCCGGAAATCCTTCCGGCTGGCCTTGCAACAGGAAGCAATGACATTTCCCTTGCGATCCTTGACCGCCAAGGTGGCCCCGCTTTCAGAGCGGGGAAATTTCCCGCCCACATAGAGTTTGTAAGTCTTTTTAACCGAAATTCGCTCTGCCATAATTCAATTCCTCAAATGGTTCATCCCTGTTTCTAGCTCAACTTCACATATGAATCCAGTCCATGCATCCCGCCCTCTCGACCGAGACCACTCTCCTTGAACCCTCCAAACGGGGCGGTTGGATCAAACTTGTTGAAGGTGTTGGCCCAGAGCACTCCTGCCTGAATGTTGCTTGTCGCACTGAAGATCTTGGAGCCCTTGTCTGTCCAGACGCCTCCGCTCAGGCCATAACGGGTATTGTTGGCTTTTTCGATTGCCTCATCCGGCGTGCGGAAGGTCTGCACCGTGAGGACAGGTCCGAAGACCTCCTCCCGGACGATCCGGCTACTCTGCGGAGCGTCTTTCACAAAGGTCGGGGCACACCAGTAACCTTGCTCCGGCACCGATTGTCCTCCGTCGACAACTTCGAGACCTTCCTCCCTCGCTTCGTCCAGATAGGTCCCGATTTTCTCGAGTTGTGGGGCATTGTTGATCGCCCCAATATCCGTGTTCTTGTCGAGCGGATCACCGAGAACCAGGGTTTTCATGCGATGCTCCAGTTTCCTGTAGAAATCCTGGGCAATCCCTTCCTGCACCAGTAGCCTCGAACCCGCACAGCAGACATGGCCCTGATTGAAGAAGATCCCGTTCACGACGCCTTCGACAGCTTGGTCAATTGCTGCGTCTTCAAAAACGATATGGGCGGCCTTCCCGCCAAGCTCCAGCGTGTAGGGTTTTCCCGTTCCCGCCAATGAAGATTGTATCGATTTACCCACGACAGTAGATCCGGTAAAAGCGACCTTATCAACATCAGGATGCTCAACCAGGGCCTTCCCGGCCGCGGAACCGCCCGTGACAAAATTCACAACTCCCGGAGGGAAATCCGCCTCCGCGACCAACTCAGCAAGCTTTAATGCCGTGAGCGGGGTGTATTCAGCCGGCTTGAGGACAACGGTATTCCCGCATGCCACCGCCGGGGCAATTTTCCATGCCGCCATCAACAGGGGAAAGTTCCAGGGAATGATCTGTCCAGCCACCCCGTGTGGACTCACCCGTCGATTTGGGAAAGCATAAGCCAGTTTATCGGCCCAGCCGGCATAGTAGAAAAAGTAAGCTGCAACGAGCGGGATATCAATGTCACGAGACTCCCGGATTGGCTTTCCTCCATCCATGGACTCAAGAACTGCCAACTCGCGGGAATGTTCCTGAATCAGGCGAGCCAAGCGGTAGAGATATTTACCCCGCTCCGCCGGAATCAATTTTGACCAGGTCTTATCGTAGGCGCGTCTGGCTGCGCGCACTGCTTTATCAACATCCGCCACGGAGCCCTCAGCAATTCGGGAAAGGACTTTCCCGCTTGACGGATTGATCGTCTCGCGGGTCGCCCCGTCCTCCGAGTCAATAAACTGGTTATCGATAAAGTGCCCGTAAGAGTCGCGAATCCCGACCGGCGTTGACTCAGGTGCCGGTGCATAAGGCTCATTGATGAATGGGTTGTCGCTCATAGAATATCTTTCTCTTAAATTATCCCTGGTTCCAGATTCCCTTCCAGGACTGCAGTTTAATCCTTGGTGAAGTCCTCAGAATTTGAATACATTCCCTGTTTCTGTTTCCGGACCTGCATGAGGATATCATTTGCCAGGCTGCTTGCCCCGAAGCGGAACAGATCGGGCGTCAGCCATTCCGGCCCGAGCGTTTCACGCAGCATGACAAGGTAATGCACGGCCTGCTTTGCAGTACGGATACCACCCGCTGGTTTCATCCCGATCTTTTTGCCCGTGCGCCAATAAAAGTCCCGAATAGCCTCAAGCATGACAAGGGTCACTTCCATGTTTGCCGCCTGCCCTATTTTCCCGGTGCTGGTCTTGATAAAATCCGCACCGGCTTCCATGGCAATGTCGCTGGCCAACCGGATCCGGTCGAGTGTGCCCAGCTCACCCGTTTCGAGGATGACCTTCAGGTGAGCCTCGCCACAAGCTTCCTTGAAGGCAGCCACTTCACTTGAAAGGCGGTCGTTGTCTCCGGCAAGAAAAGCGCCACGGCTGATGACCATGTCGATTTCGTCAGCACCTTGCTCGACACAATACCTGACCTCCTCAAGCCGCAGCTCCATCGGCGCATGGCCGCTGGGAAAGGCCGTCGCCACACTGGCCAGATGAACACCCGTCCCCTTGAGGACTTCATACGCCGCGGGAACCATCGTGGGATACACGCAAATCGCGGCCACCCGCGGGAGAGTGGGATCTGAAGGATCAGGCAACAATGCCTTGCGACACAATTGGCGTACCTTACCCGGGGTATCCGACCCCTCGAGAGTGGTCAGGTCCACCATCGACAAGGCCAACTTCAATGCCCCCATCTTGCTCTCTTTTTTAATGCTTCTGGACTGAAAGCGCTTCGTTCGCTCAGCCACTCCGACTGCATCAATCGGCACTTTTAACTGGATTTCACTTCTGGGCATTCGATTCCTTGTCTATTACGTCTCTGTGCTTCCTGAATAATCCCCGAAACTGGTGATAGGTCAAGCCGAGTAGCTTGGCCGCCTCCCCCTGGTGGAACTTTGCCGATTCAAGGGCCGCCTTGAGGGCCGTGACCTCAAGCTCACGCACCATCTCCTCAAGTGAACTCTCCCCGGGAATGAATTGCACCGCCGAGCTCTCCGTACCGCCGTTCTCCTGTCCATCTGATTCAATTTCCAATGGCCCTTTGGCGAAGGGGTTGTCGAAGGGATCAAAATTCACTGAATCGATACTCACCCCGTCACTCGCATAGACAGCCCTCTCGACTACATTCTTCAGCTCGCGGATGTTACCGGGCCACCTGTATGTGTGGAGTGAGTCCATAGCATTGTCTGAAAATTCCGGGGTTTCTCTCCAACCCAGTTCCATTGCCATGCGCGTTGCAAAATTACGGGCAAGCAATTCGATATCTTCCCGACGCTCTCGAAGAGGTGGTAAAAAAAGGACTTCAAAACTCAGGCGGTCCAGCAGGTCACGCTTGAACTTACCCTGTGAGGCCAAACCGGGTAAATCGGCATTCGTCGCCCCGATGATCCGCACATCCACGCGCACAGGGTGACTCCCTCCAACGCGCTCAAACTGGCGGTACTCCACTACACGAAGGATTTTCTCCTGAATTGTCACGGGGACCAAGCCTACCTCATCGAGAAAAAGAGTCCCTTCGTTGGCCGCCTCAAATCGTCCCAGTCGCTGCTTTGCAGCTCCGGTAAAGGCCCCTGCCTCATGCCCGAACAATTCCGACTCGAGCACTGTCGGGGACAAGGCAGCGCAATTCAGCGCCACCAGCGGTCCCTGCCACCGGCGCGACAGGTAATGCAAGCGTGAAACGGCCAATTCCTTTCCCGTTCCCCGCTCGCCCACGATCAATACCGGCCGGTCCACTTGCGCAACGCGTGAAAGGCGTTCTTGAAAGTCAACAAATGCCTCGGACTCCCCGAGTGCCTCCATCTTGCCCACACTTCCCTCGAAAGGGCCCTCTGTATTGCTTCGCATCCTTGGTATATCTCACCAGAAGTTGGTCGGGTCCACTAAAATCGTATTGTGGATAATTTACCTGTCCCTATTAATATATTCTTAAATCATTGTTTATCTACTGTTTAGGATTTCACTCTAAAAAGTTGGCACGCTTAATGATTAAGCAATGGCAGTCAATTTAGACATAACGCCTAAAACCTTAATCACATAACATCGAAAATAGAGGAAACAAATCATGGGAATCTTCTCACGCTTCAGAGATATAATTAACTCCAACCTTAACGCCATGTTGGAAAAGGCGGAGGATCCGGAAAAGCTGATCAAGCTGATGATCCAGGAAATGGAGGACACACTGGTCGAGCTGAAGGCTTCCTGCGCGGGGGCCATGGCCAACCGGACCCGGGTCAGCCGGGCTCACGAAGCCGCGGCCGGGAATGTCGATAAATGGGAAAAGAAGGCTCGCCTGGCGATTGAAAAGGGACGCGAGGATCTTGCCCGGGAGGCGCTTCTGGAAAAGCGTGCCTGCCAGGAAGAGGCCACCAACCGGGAAAAGGAAGTCGAGCACTTCGACAACCTGATCACCCAATACCAGAAGGATATCCAGCAGTTGGAAGACAAGCTGGAGACCGCCCGCAACAAGCACCGGATCCTCGTCCAGCGCCACATTCATGCCGGGCACCGCAAAACCGCCCAGAGCAAGATTCGCCATGCGGACAGTTCTGATGCCTTTGTTCGCTTTGAGCAGTTTGAAAGCCGGATTGACCGGATGGAGGCTGACGCCGACCTGATCAATTACCGGGGCTCCAACCTTGAGGATGAATTCAGCAAGATGGAAACGGATGAACTGATTGAAAAGGAACTCGAATCGATGAAGGAATCGATGAAGGAAAAAGGAGACAACGCCTAAGGAGCTTGCTCCAACGGCTTAATGCTCACACCATAATTTCCAACCAAATCCAGTCATGCCACCAGAATTCCTAGTTCCCGTTCTCATCGTTTTCATCGTCGTCGGTTTGCCCATTATGAGTGGCACCCTCATCAAACTGGCAAGAATCATGAAAGGGGATCACGGCGGTAACAGCGACCCAAAAGCAAAGTCTGGATCGAGCCGCGAAGAAGCGGAAATCATGCAGGAAATCCACAAAACCCTCTCGCGCCTCGAAAAACGCATCGATTCACTGGAAACGATCGTCCTCGATAACCCACAATCAAAATCCTAAACTTTCATGCACATGCCTAACTATTCACAAAGTTCACGAACACTATACCGCTCCCGCCAGGGTTGGATCTTCGGGGTCTGCCAAGGGCTCGCCGAATATGGTGACATCCCCGTCTTCTGGGTCCGCATCGCCACCTTTCTCGCCTGCCTCTTTACGGGCTTCTGGCCAATGGTCCTCATCTATATCGTGGCCGCCATCTTCCTGAAGCCGGCCCCGGTGATTGAATTCACAAGCGACGAGGACTGGGATTTCTACCAGGCTTACACCGCTGACCGCAAAAGGGCCCTGATGCGGTTGCGTAAACGCTGTGAAGTTCTCGACCGCCGGACCCGCCGTATGGAGAATGTGGTCACCAACCGAGAATTCAACTGGGACCGCCGCTTTCAGTCCGGCACCTGATTTTTCCCTCGACGGTTGATAGAAGCCTGATTTAAACAATAACCGATACGGTGTATAAAGCGCTGTATCGGTTTTTTTATTGAGCAGGGCCATGGAGTTACAAGCACACCCGTTTTTCAAACAGATGGACAAGGAGAGTGTCGAGTCGTTGACGCGCTCCGCCCTCATTCAAAAGTTGCCCCGCGGGACAGTGATTTTCGAGGAGAATGACATCTCTGATTCGCTCTACCTGATTCTGGAAGGCACCATCGGATTCGGGAAAAAGGTGCGCAACCGTGGCCATATTGGCATTAGCCAGAGCCAGAAAGGCGAGTTTTTCGGCGAAATCGGTGTCCTGACAAACGATCGGCGCGCCCTTCGTGCCGAGGCCAAGACCGATTGTAGCATCGCCTGTATCCCGGGCGCCTCGGTGGTCAATTACCTGCGAAAAATGCCGGGCCCCGTGCAGGGACTCCTGCAGTCGATTATTGCACACCTGAAGGGCACCACCCGGCAGTTTATCGATGACCGCGTACACCAGGAGAAGATGGCCCTGATCGGAAACATGACGAACACGATCATCCATGATTTCAAAAACCCGTTTTGCCTGATCAGCCTGAGCGCACAGTTGCTAAGGCAGCGTCACCGCGACGACGAATCCATGAAGCTCTGCCAGAATATCGAAAAGCAGGTGGACCGGATGGTCAGCATGGTGACAGAGCTGGCCGAATATTCACGCGGGGAGCACAGCATCGTCAAAGCCAAGATTCGCTTGAAGGAGCTATTCGACGAATTCCGCTCCTTGAACAACCCCTACTTCGACTCAACGAAGGTGGAAGTTTCCATCGATGTACCGGACGCGGTTATTCTGGGAGCCAAGGCCAAGCTTTTCCGAGTCCTGCAAAACCTCATTGGGAATGCCATTGAAGCTTTTGAGGATAAAGAAGGGCTGGTTAAGATTACCGGGGCCGTGGTTCATTCGGAGAACCAGGTACAGATTTTCATTGAGGATAATGCGGGAGGGATCCCGGAGTCCATTCGGGACCGCCTCTTTGAGCCCTTTGTCTCGCATGGCAAACGGGAAGGCACTGGTTTGGGGACCGCTATCGCCCGTTCGATTATTGAGGCACACGGAGGCTTCCTGACTTTCCGGACCGAAACCGGCCGCGGAACGATCTTCACGATCACACTCCCGCTCGGAAAGTAATTCGCCCGATCCGGGGATCATTAATACTTCGGCGGAAATATCTGAATTTGCCGGGCACCAAGGAGCTCGAAAGTTTCCCCTGTGCGCGGGTTGATCACCCGGCATTCCGGCCAGTCGAAGGTACCTGCCCATAGAGCTCGGTAAGACAAGCTAAACAAGTGCCGCCCGGCTGGAAGTGGCCCGATGGAAAGAGTCTGTGTGCGGGAGGGCTGAGATTCACGAAGAAGTTTTGCAATCGGCAAATCCAGCGACTCGGTTTCGGGGAGGGCCTCCCAAACATGGCCGATACTGTCGGCACTGAGTTGCATGCCACCCGGAACGGGAAAGACAAGACGGGTCAATGCCTGCGGCTCGGAAAGATCAATTGAAAAGGCAATCCGAAGAGTGTCCCCCACATGGATTCCGCTTAATTCCTCATCCAGCTCGACAGAGCGAATCCGTGTCCCTTGTAAAAGCGTATTTTCATAAAACTCCCTGGAGAACTGCCTCGATCCTGTTTCCATGGACCGTAGTACCGGTTCCTTTTCCGAAGAGTGGCCAATAGCGGCCACAAGGACAGGGCTCAGCGCAGAATTCATATCCAAGTTAAAGTTGGCCTGCCCGTCCATAAGCTCTCCCGGCTCGAATGGGGTTTTTAGAATTGGCTCGCCCCCGATATCCGGATTCAGGGATAGCTTGCCCTCAAATCCACTCGGAAGGCTGACGGATACTTCCCCGTCGGCAAAGAAATCACCATTCCAGTAATAGGCCACAAGCAGGTTAAGGAAGCCAGCCAACTGCTCCCAGCTCGGGGCAGGCCCTCTTTCAGAAATGGCCATAAGGGCCTGCAAAAGTCGCTCGTGGCTTCCTGATGTGTCATCCAGGGCCAGGTAAACGAGACTGGCAGGCCAGAAGCGCAGACCCTTCAACCGACGATTGACCAGCTCGGTCGTTAATAGGGCAACCTCCTGCTTGAATTGATACGCCTTCGCAACCTGCAGGAGAATGGCCACATGAGCATCAGACAATTCATTCTGCTGGTGGAGATAATCAAGAAAGGTTCTGGCCTGAATCCTTGAAGGGCGGACGTCATCCGAGTGGAAAGCTGGCATGGCAAGCGCGCGAAGGGCAAACAAGCGGCTCTCCAAGTCAACGGATTCATCGATCAACACGGTTTCCAGATACTCGTGGCCCCGCTCAAGGACCGCCTGATACGCGGGTTCCTCAACTTCCGGGAACAGCCCCAAGGTCCATGTAATACACGCGCTCAACCAGGGATCAGGCTTGCCATCCGGGAACCAGCCCCACCCTCCTGATTCAAGTTGCTGCTCCTCGAGAATAACGGCGAGGGCCTCATCACTGATTGAGAGTGCGTCCAACGACAATTCTCCATGATGAAGGAGCACATGCTCCATTGCCCACTCGCATAGCTTGGTCAACAACTCGTCCGAGGGATCCTGAATGCTGCCAATTGCAGGCCAAATCTCCGGTAAGAGCGCTCCAATCCCGGGAGCAACGATTAGGTCTGCATCGGACCATCCCGGCAATTCAAAGGAACTCTCAATCACCAAGCCATCGGGCGGAAAAAGTTTAAAGGCAAAGACATCTCTCGGAAGGGACTGAATGACTTCAAGCGAATGGACCGCTTCGCTGGAAAGGCCCGGCCCATCGACCTGGATATCCAAGCTGTCAACCCCCACCCCGGTGGCCAGGATTTCCAACTGCACCTTGTCCGTTTTGCCCGCATTTAAAGCAATTTTGGGAGCCCCCAGCGGAGTAGCTTGGATGACATCCGAAGCAAGAGCTTTCAGTTCCAGGGTGACTGCTCGCTCCGTTGTGTTCTGAAGCGTAAGCGGGAGCATGGACCGGTCACCAAGACGGAGGATCTCCGGGCCATTAATGCTGCTTCGAATAGGAAGCTCCGTCGAAATCAGCCATGATTCGACTTTTAAATCATGGTGGCCGACGGCGCTCAAGAGAGTGAGGTTCCATCGACCAGCGGTTGAAGGGAAGTTACCGCTGATTTCAAATTCACCGGTTCCCTCAACCTCCCTGACCTGTTTGAAAGGTCCGAGGGGCTTAAGGGTAATGGGAAAACGGTTTACTTCGGGAAAAACACTTAAGAACAGATCCGGATCTCCCAGAGAACTGGCAATGGAATCCTCCTTGGAAGACTCGCTTGAAGACTCCAGCTCAAACGGGTTAGCGAAAGGAAGCCAACGGCTTGAAAAAGTTGCTGCAGTCTGGGGATGGTGGTGGTCTGAAGACTGCCGGTCTTTTTGCCAGCGCAGACGCGCAGGGGAAAGGGAATTGGAATTGTCAGTGTAAAAGCCCCACAAGGACGGGCCTTTGCTCGGGATCTCGTCCCCAAGGACCCTCCAGCTGAATTCAACACCCGGATTCAGCCCAAAGAGACTTTCTGTGGAAAGCACCCAATCCTCGTGTGATTTCGCAACGGCCGTTCCAGAAAGAAAGTTGGTCTGCCGGTCTCCGACAATCAGTGCCCGGACAGCAGAAAGCCCGCAGTCCTCAGGCTGTTCCAATTCGAGGTACAAAGCCGGATGATCTGGCTTGGTGACTTTTGTGAAAGTCGTTCCATCTTCTCGCTCAAGGTCCATCAGCACAACTGCATTGGACCGGTCAAGCAGGATAAGGATCTGGAGAAAACCGTCTGGACCACTCTCCATGACCAAACGGGGTTGCTCGCTGCGAAAGGTCCGGAGGTCACCTGAATCGGGCACTACCCAAAGTTCAAGCGGCCCCTCGGGGTAGCTTGCCACTGTGTCAACCTCGCGACCGGAGAACTCAATATTGTAGTAGCCGGATTGTTCAAGTTGCACGGCAACTGTGTTTATCCCGTCACTGATTTCAACCGGTATCCGCTGCATCTCCTCCCGGATAAACCCTTCCTCCAAAAGGCGGTAATCCGTCTTGGCGGCCCCAAGAAGTGACCGGTCAGGAAGGGCCTGGTATTCGCTCTCCGACAAGGGGGTCCCACGTCTGCGATGAATGTAGCGATTTTGCCATGTCTCACGATAGACAACAAGATCGCCCTCTGTAGATCGCCTGTCGGATTGATCAGGGTTTTTCTGGACAAGGGAAATGACTGGCGCGGTCCCCGCATCAACAATCTGTTCGCTCAAGCTCAGCTCGACCAGACGACGGTAAGGGACCAATCCAATAACAGCTTCGGCAAGTGGTTCGGCACTATCGAGAGGCAGAACTTCAATTTTCAAAGGTTGAATCATCTTGCCCGAGAAAAGATCCGGCAGCTCGACAAAGTTCTCCTTTTGCGAGCGGGCATCAAAAGGGAGGATGCTCTCGTAAAGCAAATCCGGTAAGGGCTGGAGTGATTCCTGCCTTTGAAGAACCGGATCCCGCCGGAGCTGCATGACCCGGAGACGGATAAAATCCGGCAATACAGCCTGCGTGCCAAAGACGGGGTTGATGGAAACGCCCAAGGGAGAGGAGGCATGATACAGGTTGGCTGTTCCCGAAAGCTGTTCTCCCGATACCTCCAGATCGAGCGAATACGCCCGATTCAACCGAACATGGCCCGCGAAAATGCGGATTTCGGGGGAAAGATCTACATAGATGGGGCCACCATTTGTCAGTCCTGTGGGAACTTGCAATGAGCCGCTTAGCCAACCGGGACCCTCGGCAACTGGTTCCGCTTGAATTTTGATACCGCCGGGCAAATGAAACACTGGGCCAGCCTCAAAGGCCTGCAAAATCGAAGGGTCAATCCCAAGAAGAGCCCAATGGAAGGTTCCCCCGGGCTGGATTTCAGATGGATTGGTGACAATCCAGGGAATTTGGGACTCGGGCTCGGGGAGATCCACACGGCGTAAGTGAGCCGGGTTGGGGCCCGCCATGAAATGAACTTCCTGCCAATCTTCCAAGCCTTCAGAATCGAGTTTGATGATTCCGTCCAATGTGGAAACTGCGCTTGCAAGAATGCTACCGTCCGAGGCAAGCACGGATGCAGAAGCTCCCGGAACCGGCTGCCCGGTCTCCCCATCGGAAACCCATAATAGAAGGCCACCATCCTGCCTTGGGAAAGCTCCTACCTCGAGTGGACTTATCAACAGCAGGTCATCGATTGCAATGCCCCCCCCTTCCAGGCGAATACCATACCAGCCACCGACAAGGTTCGAATCGAGTCGAATTTCCCGCTCTCTCCAGTCGTGCGTAAAACGTCCGCGAGTGGAAAAGGTCTTCTCAAAGCGGATCTGTGTCGGATCCGGATCAATGGCGAGCACTTGCCGCAACCCCTCAAGCGCACGGGGAATCCACTCCTCCCCGGCGGGCATGGCGATAAGGCTCACGGTTACCGACTCAAGATTTCGGCTCCGCATGACAAGGCGGACATCGTCACCAGGCAGAAACCGCTGGTTGAGCTTGATCTCGAGTTGCGGCTGAAGCAAGACCGACAAGGCCTCGGTCGCAGCCTCCTTGAAATAGGCCCGGGCAAAGGCCATTCCGGTGACCAACTCGAAATGGCTGACAGCCTTGGAAAGGAATACAGCCCCTTCGGAGGCAGCTCTGGCGGCATCGATACCGGCTCCCAGGCGCTGATACAATTGCCCAAGACGAAAATGGACTGCGTCCAGCGGGGGCTCATTTTCCAGAAGGATAACCGACTGCTGAAGGAGTGACTCGGCGCGCCTCAGCAAGGCAGTTGAAACTGAGGAAGACCGGATCCATGACTCTGCGACAAAAAGCAGAAAAGCGCCCTCTTCGGCATTTGTTTCGGAGAGCGAAAGCGCACGCTGCAAAAAGCTCCTCAAAGCCGGTTCATCGGGGACTTCAAGATCGGGACCTTCCGCCTTCAGGCAGACGGCCTTGATCAAGGAGACGTAGGAATCGCGGGCCTCCTGAATATCGGCAGAAGTCTCCCATTGCTCAAGAACCTCCGCAATGAGCCCCCACAATTCCTCATTTACTGGAAAATCCGCCGAGATCGCCTCCTTGAGTAGCCGTGTCTGCTCGATTAATTGACCTGAAGAGCTCAGGTCCTCCTGGGCTGAAATATCCTCCCATGACCTCAACCACTCATCGTAGGAAACCCCGAAGCAAGCAGTCGGCAGAAGGACCGGTAAACAAAACAGCAGGAAGGAGACAGATCGGGAAAGTCGTTGCATCATAGATTGAGCCATAAAACTCAACCTCCATGAAATAGCCGAAACCCCCATGGGGACAATAAAATTTCAGGAACCTTCCGCGAAACAATGTGCCGGGTTGAATTTGCGGGCATTCCAATCATATTTCTGCCCATGGACAAGCAGCTCATCCTAAAATCCATTCTGGCAGAGCTGGAGGCAGAGCTGCACCGCCAGCAAAACGCAAACCAGCAGGCAGCCGCAAACGCCACCGACGAGGAAGCACGCGCTGAATCCAAGTGGGATACTCAAGGGCTCGAGAGCTCCTATCTGGCACGCGGCTACGCCCAGCAGTTTGCCCTCTTGTCCACTCAGGCCAAATCCCTTCAAAGCCTCGAGTTGGTCTCCTATATTGACCAGCCCATTGCGGTCGGCGCCCTCGTTGAATGCGACTTTTCGGGCGAAACATCACATGTCTTTCTCCTGCCCTGCTGCGGTGGCGTCGACCTCACCCTTGATGGCGCCGAAATCACCGTCGTCACGCCCGAATCTCCGCTCGGAGCGGCCCTGCTCAGAAAACGCGCCGGCCAGCCTTTCGCCATCCCCGGTGGAGTCTCGGGGACCATCCGGCGGGTGGAATAATTGGAGAAGAGGTTCTCACTCCTTATCCCCTTGCCAATTCCCTCACAACTGTTCGAGGGCGGCCTCCACTAACTCCACTTGGGTGCGACCGGTCTGTTTTGCCTTGCGGCGAAGCTTTTCCCGCAGATCAGGCCGTATCCGAACTTCGAGCCGAACGGCCTCCTTGCGCTTGCGGCCGGCGCCGGGCCGCGCACCGCCACGCTGTCCCTTTGTCAAATCTATGAACTGGTCGATTTCATCCGAACCCGAATCGGCTATGCGGTCGAATTCCTCCAAGGATATAAACCGCTTCCCATCCAAACTCCAAACACCGCCCCTGCTACTCAACTTCTTTTTCATATGCCATTACCTCGCTACTTCGCGCCCGTCTTACACTGATTAAACGAATCTTATACCTCCGGACAGTGTAAACGGCATACCAGATCTTTCCCAATGCTGATCCTACTAGTGCAAATCTTTGTTCCTTGAAAGAATTACCCTTGAATCGCAATCGTCTCGGATCCTGCCATATTAACTGTGCCTGATTGAAGTCGATCCCGTGCTTCTCAAGATTGGATCTGGATTTCGAGGGATCATACTCAAACCGGGATGAAAGCATCGAGAAAGGATTTTGAAAAGACAAGGGTTTAATTCAAAACCCTACTCATCTCGCTGACTGAGGCCACCGGGGGTACTGATGCGGGGGACCTGAAACAAGGAATTTGGCTCAACCCCGGGGAGGCGCTGGAATGACGGGGAGCCGCCGGGGCTGACCAGGTTGGCGGTGACAAAGATGAGCAGGTTGCGTTTCTGGGTGCTCTCGCCCTCCGATCGGAACAGCCGGCCGATGAGGGGAATGTCGCCGAGGATGGGGACGCGGTCATTGATGCGAACGGACTGCTCGCGCGTTAAGCCGCCCATCACAACGGTTGCCCCGTCCCAGATAGTGACCTCCGTCTGGATCTTGCGGATACTGAAGACCGGCTGGTAAAATCCGCTCGGTACGGTGACGGTGGTATCGGAGGCAATAGCCACCGACGTGCCGCCGTATTCAACGAAGCCTTCAAACTCGGTCACCTTTGGCTTCAACAACAGACTGATCGAATTATCTTCCTCGACGGTGGGGGTGACTTCCATCTCCACCCCCACATTGCGGGTTGTGAATGAGCGCGGCGTACCAGCAGTAATCGCCACTCCAGCCGAGCCGCTGCTACTGTCGCCCTTGCCCACTTCCGCATTGGTATCGCCATACATTTCCGGATACCGGAATTCCTCGGCGACGACAATCTCGGCTGTCTTGCCGCTCAGGACGGTTATTTTGGGTGCGCTGAGAAGATCGTTACCGGACTGGCGCTCAAGCGCCCGGATGACCAGATCAAGATCAACCCCGCCTCCAAGCGCTGTGGCATAGTGTGCCAAATTTCCCGCATCCTCAGCCAAGTCAACGGATATGGGAAGAACCGGAGCGCCTTGGGCGATGGCTGGCAAGTCCACACCGGACCGGTCGATGACAATGCGACTCTCATCCCCTCCGACCGTGAAGGCGTTGGCCAGATTCCGCGCAGGAGCAGTGGTCACCCGATCCTGTCCATTCCCGAGGAGAGTCCATTCGAATCCAAGCTCCTCAAGGTTTCGTTCCTGAACCTCGAGGAAGCGCGCCTCGATTTCCACCTGCTTGATTTCCCGGTAACGTTGCAGGAGGCTTCGAAGCTTCTCGTGATTACGCGCAGTCTGCGTGACGATGAGCTGGCCGTCCGCCAGAGCCAGATTTGCCCCTGTTACTGCGTCAAACGGAATTCCCGCCCGTTCAAGAAATCCCTTCAAGGCTCCTTCCGCGTCCGCTCGCCGATCGACAGAATCGCCCGGTGCTTCCGCAAAGGGATCCTGCATGACATTTGAGATGACCAATTCCTCCACTTCATGAATTCCGGTCAAGCGAATCAATGTTGATCTGCTGACGGGATAGAACGCTGTCTCAAGGCCAAAGCCGGGCCCCTGTCCGGGGCGGATCACCACCGCATCATTCTGGAGATCGTATTCATAGGCCACGGACTCGACCACAAAGTCGAGGACCCGCTTCAGGCTGAGTCGTCGCAGAATAATCGATACAAATGGATCGCGACCTTCAGGATCAATCAAGACGATATTGAGGCTGCCCTGCTGTGGCGAATCCCTGACCAGCAATTCCGAAAGTGTCTCGACAACTTCACTCAGGGGCACCTGCCGAAACTCGACCTTTGGAATGAATATTTCTTCCAGCCGGTGACGGATGAGCTCCTGGTCGACAACCTTGCCAGGATCAACGCCACGGCCGGAGACTTCCGGACGGGCCCAGACATGATCTACTTCATCCAGAAGACGCGTGCGAGTCTCCTCGCGAATACTCAATCCCAGCGATTCCTCCGGAGAAGTAGTTTCAATATCTTTCGTCAAAGACCCTGCCTCAGGACCGGGAGATTCGACAGGACCGTAGACTCCTTCCACTCCGCCGTTTTCCCGAAGCCATAAGCTCTCCGCCTCAAGATTTGCCGGAGTTACCCCACCAAGGGCATCGAGGAACAAGAAGGACAAGAAGAGGCAGAAGGAGGGTTTCATAAAGGCCAAGGTTAACGTTCTTCGGTGACCAGCACAGGGCTTCTCTGCCCCGGGGAAATCATGTATTGGGAGCCAGTAGAAAGATTCACCATACGAAGGGCTTCACCGTCTCCAGACTGGAGAGCCAGCTTTCGGTCGGGATCCACCTCACCTGGCGACAAGCGGAACCACTTGTTGTTCTCTGTATCCAGAAAAAAGTACACAACTGACTCTCCATGTCCGACATGCCCGTGCAATTCTATCGGGATGGCAGTATCCACATGCAATATGGGGTCAGGATCCGGTAGTGTTGCCACCGGGTGGACCGGACTCGCTGAAATCACTCTTGGCTGAAGACTTTCCCATCCGCGTAAAGGCCTTTCGACGGAGACCATCGTCGCGGGAAGAGCCAGGCAGGCCCAACCAACCGGTGAATCTACAGCGGGCGTGTCCATCAGATGGCGAATGACAAATGCCGCCGGGACAACCAGAGGCAGGACCCAGAAGCAGAAGAGGGAAAAGGTTCTTACAAAGCCGGTCGGAACAATCACAATTGTTCTCCCTCGAAAACAAAACTCCCCCGCAACCACCAGGAATCATCCTCCGCCGATTTCATCAAATCGAGCTCCTTTAATTGCCATTCCGGAAAGCGATCCTCATAGTCGATTAGAAAGGAGCCCAGATCAAAGGCGGATCCACTCATCTCAAAGGAAAGGCATGGATAGTCGGAGGATATTTCAGGATTTAGAAAACTGCGTTCAAGGGAGATGTGCGGGGCAGATGAGGAGCAAGTCTCCATCCAGCCCTTCAGACCGGCCAGGTAGCTCGAGATGCCGGAGTGATTCCCTTTTGAAGCACCTTGACCGGACGAGGCATTGAACCACCGGGAAAGCTCCTTGGTAATGAGGTATTCACCGCCTGAATTGCCCAATGTTTGTTCCAGATCCCGTAACTCCAGCATAAACTGCTCACGGTCAAGAAGGCTCTCGGGTTTGCCGGTGGAAATTTCAACCGGGTTTAGCGTATAATAAACGGCGTCCTTCCAAACCTCACGCGTCTCGGAAACCAACTCGTAGAGCCCTTCGGATGCTTCAACTGCTAGAGGTTGGATAACCGGTACGGGGGTTTTACTGCTTACAAATGTGATTAACTGTCCCAGAAGGAGCAGCACTAAAAGAAGAATCCAGAAAATACGCATCATTGCCTCCCTTTCAACCCGGTTGATCCCTGTAATAGAAAATGGATACGTTTTTCACTGCGCTCGAACCGGAGATTCTCAATCCTATCAAGATCAATTGCATCGCGTAGGCCATCAACCCAGCCTCGGAATCCGGCGGTTGGCTCCTTGGCTTCCAAGGCTCCCTTGACAGTCACCGTGAACGTTCCGGGAACTTTTCCAGCGGCCCTCGCGAGCTGGATTCTCTCCAATTCAACTGCTTCCGGTTTGGATCGAGCAATTATTCCCACCAGGCGGTAGGGAAGCCTTCTCCCGGTTTCGTAGTTCTTGATCTTCTGCCAGCGTTTCTCATAGCCCTCAACCTCAGTTTGGAAGGCTGCCAGTCTATCCTCTCCCATCGCTGATGGAGAAGCGGCTACAGAATGCCGACACGCCCCCAGCAGCAGAAAGCTCCACCCGCCAAGCAGGAGGCAGGACCCAATTTTGAGACGGCGGTCCCATGTCTGGGTGTGACGACGCTTCTCCAAGATGGGCAGGTGAATCCGGCACGCTGGCTCACGCGCTCCGTTAAAGGCGCTCAAGTGCAGAAATCGGAGCCCGTCATCGAGCGCCTCATCGCACAATGAAGCCCATGCGGGTGGCTTGAGACTTGGAATTATCTCAAGGGACTTCTCATTTTCCCATGAAAAATGGCACTCCCTTCCCTGGGGAATGTAGACCTTGCGCAAAGCCGTGCCGGTCCGGTTCCTGAAGAGGAGACGGGTCTGCAACAGCCACTCGCGGCTGACATAATTTTCGTCGGCAGGGCCGGCCAAACCCTTTCGGGATAGGCGATAATACCGCCTCCCATTCCCCTGCCCGAGAAATAAAATTCTTTGCGCGATCCGCAGGCAAAGGCCAGTTCCCGAGGACTGGAATTCCGGCCACTCATTCAAAGCGCATTCCAGGGACTGTCTCCCCATAAGAATTACCCTTGGAATCTCACTCAATTCAAGGCCCTCCCAGCAACGTGCTATCCATCCGGGGATTACCGGCTGGCAATCCATTTCGGATCCCTCATGCGGAAAGCTCTCCGAGAGGATGACCCAGTGCACTTTGGCCTTGGATCCGCTGGCGCTTTCCAAAAACTCATGGAGGTTCTCCTGGTAAGTTCGTGCCGATATCGACACCGCCTCCATAAAGTGGCCCTTCCGGTACTCGCGGATCCCACCCGGCCGTTGCGCCCACTGAACGAACGAGACTCCATTGTCCGCCCAGCAAATCGTGATTTCACCCGAAGGCTTCCTTCCCCGCCAATGCTTCATGCGCTTCATTGGCTAATGATTATACCGTTAGTCCGTCGGGATTTCCATACCTAAATTCAGGCAAGTGGAGCAGTCTTGCACAATCAGATGTTTCGGACAGGATCTCCTCAAATGGATTCGCTGCCGTATAAAATCAGTTCACTGATCTATTTGAGAAATCCCGAAGGGGACCTTCTTCTCATGAAAAGAAATAAATCCCCGAACAAGGGACTCTGGAGCCCGATCGGTGGGAAGCTGGAAATGGGGACAGGTGAATCTCCACATGAGGCGGCGGTGCGGGAAGTCGGCGAAGAGGCCGGACTCACGATCACGCCTGCAGATTTGCACTTGTTTGCGATGATCGCCGAGAAAAACTACGAGGACCGATGCCATTGGCTGATGTTTCTCTTCGACTGCCACAAACCTTTGGAAGCCCTTCCTCCGCCCATTTCCGAGGGCAACTTTGCCTTCTTCAAGGAATCCGATATCGACGGGTTGGACCTCCCGGAGACGGATCGCCAGTCACTCTGGAAAATCTACTTCAAGTCGCACAAGGACTTTGTTGCCCTGCGGGCGGATTGCCGGAGCGACCGGCCAATGATTGTCGAAACTGATGAAATAATGCGGCTGGGCTGAGAAGAAGCGCAGGCGGCGGTTTACAATCACGGGAATTACCCTATATTTCCCCACAATTCGGTGATCCATACTTTTTGCTTGGATTACCGGGGATAATTGACTGCATTGGGCAATTTAATCAAGGAGAGCTTGTGAGCACTGAAGCACCGGAAACACACGATTTTAACAAGGGTAAATCCCGCGAACTGAGCAAGGATGACCTCTTTGCCTTCGCTGATGAACCGATCAACAAGGCGATGACCAGTGAGGCAAAGATCAAATGCTTCACTGACATGGTCCGCATACGCAAATTCGAGCAGGCTGCCCTGCAGGCCTACCAGAAGGGGAAAATGGGGGGATTCCTCCACCTTTACATCGGTCAGGAAGCGACTGCGGTGGGAACGGTTTCGGTCATGAACGAGAACGACCACATCATCACGGCCTACCGTGACCACGGGCATGCCCTCGCGGTTGGGATGGGCATGAATGAATGCATGGCGGAAATGTACGGCAAGTTCACCGGCTGTTCGAAGGGCAAAGGCGGCTCAATGCACTTTTTCGCGCCGGACAAGAACTTCTGGGGAGGCCACGGGATTGTCGCCGGCCAGACCCCTTTGGGACTCGGACTGGCTTACGCGCTCAAGTACAAAGGGATCAAAGGATGCGCCATTTGTTATCTCGGTGACGGCGCGGTCAATCAGGGGGTCTTTCACGAATCCCTCAACATCGCCAGCCTCTGGGATGTGCCGATTGTCTACATCATTGAGAACAACGGCTACTCGATGGGCACCAGCCAGGTACGCTCAAGTGTCTTCCCGGACGCCGGTCTCGCCTCCCGCGCGGAAGCCTACAAGATTGATTGGGACACCGTCCACGGGGAAAACCTTTACGAGGTGCGGGCAAAGACGCATGCCGCGATTGAGCGTGCTCACGAAAAAAGCCGCCCGACTGTGATGGAAGTCTTTACTTACCGATACTACGGTCACTCCATCGCCGATGCAAATCACCAGCGCTACCGGACCAAGGAGGAGATTCGTCACTATCAGGAAAAGAAAGATCCCCTCAATGTGTGGGAGCAGATCCTACTTGAGGAAAAGGTGATCTCCGTCGAACAGGTCAAGGAAATCGACAAGGCCGCCAAAGAGGAGGCCAAGGAGTCCGTTCGCTTTGCCGAGGAATCTCCATTCCCGCCCCCGCAGGAAATCCTCTCGGACGTCTACCATTCGGTGGACAACCCCGGAACCCACAACAACGAAGGGGAAATCTTCTTTAATGACCGGCTCCCGTTTTAGGGACAAGGTGTACGGTCTTGGAAATTAGGATCAGGAAAGAAAAATGGCAGTAATTACTTACAGACAGGCATTGAAGGACGCGCTCGCCGAAGAAATCGAACGGGACGAGAACGTCTTCATCATGGGCGAAGAAGTCGCCCAATACAACGGCGCCTACAAGGTCACCGAGGGTCTCTGGAAACGCTTTGGGGACAAGCGGCTGGTTGACGCCCCGATCTCTGAAGCCGGCTTCATCGGCTTGGGAATCGGTGCCTCCTTCCTGGGTTTGCGACCGGTGATTGAGATGATGTTTTTCTCATTCGTCTACGTGGCATGGGACCAGGCGGTCAACAATGCCTCCAGCCTCCGTTACATGTCAGGCGGCAAGATCAATTGTCCAATTGTCATCCGCGGCCCCGCAAACGCCGGTACAAATGTGGGCGCAACCCACTCGCACACCCCGGAGAATCTGGCGGCCAACTTTCCCGGTCTGAAGGTCGTCGTCCCGGCAACCCCGGCGGACGCCAAGGGCCTGCTCAAGAGTTCGATCCGCGACAACGATCCGGTTTTCTTCATGGAAAGCACCCTTCTCTACGGCAACGAGGGGGAGGTTCCCGATGATCCGGATTTCACCATTCCACTCGGCAAGGCCGAAGTGAAACTTGAAGGCAGTGACATCACCCTGGTCGCCCATGGCGCCATGGTCCTTGAAGCACTCAAGGCGGCCAAGATTCTCAAGAAGGAGCAGAATATCGACGCGGAAGTGGTCGACCTGCGCAGTATCCGTCCGCTCGACAAGGAAACCATCCTCAAATCAGTCAAGAAGACCAATAAAGTCCTGCTTGTTGAGGAGAATAAACCCTTCTGTGGCGTTGGTGCCCAGATCTCCCACTTGATCCAGCGTGAGGCATTCGATTACCTCGACTCGCCTGTCCACCGGATCAGTGCCGTTGATGCACCGGCCTTCTACAGCCCGCCGGTGGAAAAAATCCAAGTCCCGAGTGCCGATGTCGTTGTTCGCGAAGTCCGGCACATGTTTCAAATCAAAGCTTAACAAATTCCTGTTTTCACCTTAACCAATCGATCCCATGGCCGAAATCATTGAAATGCCCAAACTGAGCGATACCATGACAACCGGTACGCTTATCAAATGGCTCAAGCAGGAGGGCGATGAAATCTCCTCCGGTGACATGATCGCCGAAGTCGAGACCGACAAGGCCACGATGGAAGTGGAGGTCTTCGAGGATGGTCGCTTGCTAAAGCAGTATGTCCAGGAAGGTGACTCGGTAGCTATTGGTAGCCCAATCTGCGCGATCGGGGAAGAGGGTGAAGAGGCCCCGGAGGTTGAAGTCGAGACAGCGGCGCCCCCCGAGGAATCTGATTCGGATGAATCCGATGGCACCAACGAGGAAGAAGAGCCTGAGACGGATGATGCGGAACCTGTAGCAGAAGAGAATGAGAGTGTGTCTGCACCGGCTCCCGCTCCCAGCGTGAAATCGACCACTGATGACGGACGCGTCAAGGCCTCCCCGCTGGCACGCAAAGTCGCGGAGGAAATGGGAGTCGACCTGAGTCGGGTCCAGGGAACGGGTCCCGGCGGCCGAATCGTCAAGGCGGATGTGGAGCAGGCTTCACAATCACCGCAAACGCCTGGAGCTGGAACCTCCGGCCCCTCATTCACTTTCGGATCAATCGAGGAAAAGACCGAGAAGGTCAGCAACATGCGCGCCACCATTGCCAAGGCCTTGGTGAAATCCAAAACCGAAGCTCCGCACTTCTATTTGCAGAGCGAAGTCGATGCGGAAGCCCTGGCCAATATCCGTCAGGACTTGAACAGCTTTCTCGCGGAACTCCCCGCACAGGATGGCGGGATTAAGTTCACCGTGAACGATTTGATCCTGAAGGCTGCCGCGATGGCAGCTGTTCAGGTCCCCGGGATCAACCGCTCATGGCAGAAGGATACGATCAAGCAGTATGGATCGGTTCATCTTGCCTTCGGAGTGGCGATTGATGACGGACTCGTCACGCCTGTCATTCGCGATGCCCAGAATAAATCCTTGCGGGAAATTTCCACGGAGGCCCGTGAGCTGATCAAGAAGGCCCGCGACCGTAAGCTCAAGCCGGACGAGATGTCAGGAAGCACCTTGACGGTCACCAACCTGGGCATGTTTGGCATCACTGACTTCTACGGGATCATTAATCCAAACAACGCCGCCATCCTCAGCGTGGGTGCCACCATTAAACAGCCGGTGGTCAACGCCCATGACCAGATCGTTGTCGGTTACCGCATGAAGGTCGGCCTGAGCGGAGATCACCGTGTCATTGATGGGGCCGTTGGGGCACAATATCTGGATGCACTGAGAAAGCTGCTCGAAAAACCGTCAATCCTGGTAGTCTAGGACCGGGCCCACCCGTCAAAGCACGATATTGTCTATCAGGCGGACCTCGTCGCACCAGACCGCGGTCAAGACAAGAGTCTTGCCGGGAACAATCTCACTCCGCACCGGTTCCATCGTAACGGGGGAAACCGCAGCCACATAAATCACCCGCAAGCGGCGCACCTGGGAGATGTGGTGTGTGACTTCGGCAAGGACTCGGTCCACGTTGCTGATGCCCTGATCGACAAGTTTTTTGCCTTCGCAGAGGGCCTTGTGCAGGGTGGCCGCATCACGGCGCTGAAAATCATTGAGGTAGGCGTTTCTCGAATTGAAGGGGAGCCCGTCGGTGTCCCGGACAATCTCTTCAACAAAGATGGTTATTGGAAAATGCAGCTCGTCGACCAGTTTTCGGATGACGCTGACCTTCTGCGGATCACGCATCCCAAGGACAACATGGTCCGGGCGGACCAGATTAAAGAGCATCGCATGCAGGGTGCAAACGCCACTGAAGTAATTCGGACGGGAGACGCCGCACAGCGTTCCGCTGATACATGTTTCGGACACGTTTAAGGAAAAACTCTCCGGGAAAAGCTCCTTCACGGAAGGACGGAAAATGATGTCCACGCCCTCCTTTTCGCAAAACTCAGCGTCTCCCGAACTATTCCTTGGATAACGTTGGTAATCCTCATTGGGTCCGAATTCGAGCGGATTGACAATTGTCGAGACAATCACGACATCGGCCTCTTCCCTGGCCCGCCGGATCAAGGCGGCATGGCCGGCGTGCAAGGCGCCACTGGTCGAGACAAGGGCAATCAGCTTGCCGCTGGACCGCAATCCGATGGCGGTTTCCTGCATCTTGTTGAGGTCTTCTATAATCTGCATATCAATCGCTCCACCTTACCTTATACAATTGCCCCGAATAGCTGATCCCTCAAGGCATTTCATACATTTTAAGGTGGCAAATGGATTTTGTCGCTTGTCTCAGTGCGCAATCCTTATTCCTGTAGCTTCATATGGCACAGATTAACGAAAACTATTCCAAGCTTCAGGCATCCTATCTTTTCAGCGATATCGCCAAACGCGTGAACCGCTTTGCCGAGGAAAACCCGGACCAACCGATCATCAAGATGGGGATTGGAGATGTCACCGAACCCCTCCCGGAAGTCTGCCGCAAGGCCATTCATGATGCCGTGGATGAAATGGGGACACGCACTGGATTCCATGGCTATGGTCCCGAGCAGGGTTATGCTTTTCTCAGGGAAGCCATTGCTGAAAATGACTACTCCCCGCGCGGATGCGAAATCAAGCCTTCGGAGATCTTTGTCTCGGACGGATCGAAGTGTGACAGCGGAAACATTCAGGAAATTTTCTCCGAATCCGCGAAAGTCGCCATTCCAGATCCGGTCTATCCCGTCTATGTGGATACCAACGTCATGGGCGGACGGACCGGCCAGAACGTCAACGGGCGCTATGAGGGGCTCGTCTACCTCGAATCAACCCCCGATAATGGTTATGTGCCATCTCCACCGGAGGAAGCGGTTGACCTGATTTACCTGTGCTTTCCCAATAACCCGACAGGCGCCTGCGCGACGCGCGAACAGCTCCAGGAGTGGGTTGATTACGCGCGCCGGAACAAGGCGATCATCCTGTACGATGCTGCCTATGTGGCGTTTATCCGTGATCCTGAAGTCCCGCACTCGATTTATGAAATTGGCGGCGCCCGCGAGTGCGCCATCGAGTTCCGCTCTTTCTCAAAAAACGCCGGCTTCACAGGAACCCGATGCGCTTTCACCGTGGTCCCCGAAGAACTCTTCGCCTACGACAGCGCCGGCGAAAAGGTGAGCATCAACAAGCTCTGGAACCGTCGCCACACGACAAAGTTCAATGGAGTTTCCTATCCGGTTCAGCGTGGGGCCGCCGCAATCTACTCACCAGAGGGCAAGAAGGAAGTCAAAACCCTCACCGATTTCTACATGGAAAATGCGGCTATCATCCACAAGACCATGACCGAGCTCGGGTTTTCCTGCGTGGGTGGAACAAACGCTCCCTACGTCTGGATCAAGATTGATGGATCCTCATGGGACTTTTTCGACGAGCTTCTACACAAGACTGGAATCGTCTGCACCCCAGGTGCTGGATTTGGCACGTGTGGAGAGGGGCACTTTCGCCTGAGCGCGTTCAACACGCGCGAAAATGTCGAGAAGGCGATGACCTTGATCAAGGAACACTTCGGGAAATAATCCTTCTACCGCTTCTTCAAAAACTTGAGGACGGCCCGGGCGATCCGGCGGTGTCCCTCGATGTTCGGATGGACACCGTCTGCAAGATTGAGTGACGGTTCACCCGCTACGCCTTCAAGAAGAAATGGAAGCAGTTCCACGGACTCGGACTTTGCCAAAGCGGGGTAGATCCGATTGAAAGCCCTCTGGTATGGTTTGCCCATGTTTGGCGGCGCCAGCATACCGGCTAGGATGATCCGGGCCTTCGGATGCTTGTCGCGAACTTTGCGTATGATCCCCTGCAGGTTTTTTTTGGCCGATTCAACGGGAAGCCCGCGCAAGGCATCATTTGCCCCGAGGGCGACGACAAACACATCAATTGGCTGGCGAAGAATCCAATCCACTCGCTGCAATCCGCCTGCTGTGGTGTCCCCGCTTAATCCGGCATTGATCACAGTCACTTCCGGATCATCAGCCTGCAATGCCGTTTCAACCAACTTGGGATAGGCATTTTCAGGATCCAGTCCATATCCTGCCGTAAGGCTGTCACCGAGGAAGACAATCCGCTCCCCGACCAGTGATGCCGGAAGAAAAAGCAGGCACAGAATGGAAATTAAAGCCCGAATGAGCATACTGTTAAGCTGGAAGGCTGAAACCGACATGAGCCAATAATATCTACCCGAATCTGGTGTCAGGTCAAACTGCCGGCGACGTTGTTCAACATCCACACACATCCATTTATGTTAAAACTCAAGGACATTCACAAATCTTACCTCAGCGGGGGGCACCCGCTTGAGGTGCTTGGAGGTATCAGTACCTCTGTCGAGGCTGGCGAATCGCTCGCCATTGTCGGTCCATCGGGTAGCGGCAAGACAACCCTGCTTGGAATCTGTGCCGGACTGGATACCCCGAGTAGCGGCTCTGTTCATCTGATGGAAGAACCGCTGTCCGAACTCAGTGAGGATCACCGGGCCAGAATCCGAAATCAGCATGTGGGGTTTGTTTTTCAAAATTTTCAGTTGATCCCGACCTTGACCGCCCTCGAAAACGTGTGCATCCCGCTTGAATTGAAAGGCCAGCGGAATGTCCACAAAAAGGCCATGTCCTGGCTGGAAAGAGTCGGCCTCGCCCAGCGAAGCGACCACTACCCCGTCCAGTTGTCGGGTGGAGAACAGCAACGGGTGGCGATTGCCAGGGCCAGTGTTTCAGAACCGGCCGTCCTCTTCGCCGATGAGCCAACCGGCAACCTCGATGAAGAGACAAGTGGACAAATCGAAGAGCTGCTGTTCTCAACGCACCGGGAAACGGGAAACACCCTCATCCTGGTCACACACGACACGGAACTTGCTGCCCACATGGACCGCGTCCTGCGCCTGCGCAATGGTATGGTTGAAATGGCTCAGGCATAGCATGAGCCAAAAAATTAAACTATCAGGCAAGGCGCGGGCTGGATGGATTGCCCGGATGGCCTGGCGCGACAGCCGGGGTAAGCGTCTCCTCCTTTTGCTCTTTACCTCCAGTGTGGTCTTCGGGATCGGAGCTATTGTAGCAATCCATTCACTACGCGAAAATTTGAAGCGTATCGTGGACGAACAGGCACGATCCCTTCTCGGGTCGGACATTGTCCTGCAAACGCGCCAGATGCCATCAAGTGAACTGACCCGCTTCATCGCTTCCTTACCCGGTGAAAAAGTCAATGAGCGCCGGTTCAGGTCGATGGCGTTCTTTCCAACTGCCGGGGAGTCCCGCTTTGTCCAAGTGCGCGCCGTGGATGGGGCCCTTCCCTTCTATGGGGAAATGGAAACGATCCCTGAAGGTGTTCAATCGCAACGGGCTCCAAAGCCCGGGCACGCCATTATCGAGGAAAGCCTATCCCTTCAAATGGGTCTTCTGCCCGGTGACACCGTTGTCCTTGGCTCCAAAGAGTATACGATTGAGGCAGCCCTCCTGCGGATGGCAGGGGAATCTGAACTGACTGGATTCTTCGCCCCGCGCATCTATATCCCGCTCGAGGGAATCGAGGAAACCGGATTGATCCAGGAAGGATCCATCGTCCGCTACCGCACCGCGATCGGTATCGACTCGGAGGAGCTGCCTCGATTGCTAAGTCGGATAGAGGCCGAGAAGAATACTTTTTTCGTGGATGAATCCGTGCGGGTCGAAACGGTCGAGGATCGGCGCCAAGGCATTGAGTCGGTCCTGAACAACCTCCTCGACTTCCTCAACTTGATCGGCTTCGTCGCCCTCCTGCTTGGCGGAGTGGGAATTGTCGGAGCTGTGAATGTCTATCTTCAGGGCAAACGCGAAACCATTGCTATCCTTCGCTGCCTTGGCTCCAGTTCCAAGTCCGCATTCTCCATCTATCTGGGGCAGATGATGACATTCGGGCTGATCGGTGCGAGTATGGGTACGGTCCTCGGGATTGGGGCTCAGTTTATCATTCCATCGCTACTTCAGTCTTTCCTCCCCTTCCCCATTGAAATGCGCTTGAGCTATCCCGCCATCCTCACGGGTCTCTTGTTTGGCTGGCTAATCGTCTTTTTCTCAGCGCTTATACCCCTTCTCGGGATCAGGAAAATCAGTCCCCTGAGCGCCATTCGGTCCAGTGTCGAATCCTCCGGGAGCAGCTTCAGGGATCCGCTTGCCTGGCTCGCCGCGGGCATCCTCCTATCCAGCCTGCTGGCGTTTACCCTTCAGCAATCCCGACAGCCCATCACCGGATTATACTTTTTTGGCGGACTGCTCGTTTCACTCGGGTTGCTGTCCGCTCTTGCGTGGTCCTTGCGGGCTGCCCTGCGCCGTTTGCGGATGGCCTCCATGCCGTATGCCTACCGGACCGCGCTTGGCAACCTGTACCGGCCCAACAACCGCACGCTCCTCATGGTCGTTACCCTGGGAATGGGTGTGCTCCTGATCAACACCTTGCTACTTGTGCGCGACGGTTTGCTGGGACAAGTGAATATTGAGTCATCCGATGATGCCGCCAACGTCATCCTGCTCGATGTCCAGTCCAACCAGCGGGATGAAGTCATCGGCCTCCTCTCCGATACGGGACTCCCAGCCCGGGATATTCTTCCCGTAATCACGATGCGGGTTGATAGGATCAAGGGAAAGCCGATGCGGGAATGGAAGACCACACCGGATTCGCCAGTCTCGGATTGGGTCTACACCTGGGAATTCCGCAATACCTACAGGGACCATGTGCTCGATAATGCTGAAGTGATAGCGGGTAGTTTTGTTCCACGATACGACGGAGGGGAGCCCTACCCGGTTTCCCTCTCCGAAAATGTCATAGAAGACTTTGGCGTGGATATTGGCGACCAAATCACTTGGAACGTGCAGGGGGTCGAGGTGGAAACGGTTGTCAGCAGCATACGGCGGGTCCGGTGGCAGGCAGGCCGGCAGAACTTCAATATTGTCTTTCCCCTGGACACGATTGAGGCGGCCCCGACCGTCTACGCAATCAGTGTGAAGTCGCCCAGCAGGTTGGAGACTGCCAACCTCCAACAGTCACTCACAAAGCAATTTCCCAATGTCAGCCTGATCGACCTGTCTCTTGTTTTCAAGTCGCTTGAGGAGATCCTCAACAAGGCGACGTTTGTTATCAAGTTCATGGCAGGGTTCACCATCGCGACGGGCCTTCTTGTCCTTGCCGGAGCAGTTATCAGCAGCCGCTACCAGAGAATCAGGGAAAGCGTTCTTTTCCGCACCTTGGGCGCCTCAACCCGCTTTATCCGGACTGTTCTCACTTTGGAGTTTCTACTCCTTGGGCTTATCTCAGGGCTGGCCGGACTGGCCTTGTCTGTAGCAGCCTCCTGGGCTCTCTTGCGCTTTGTTTTCTCGATTCCTTTTTCAATTCATCCATTTCAAACAGGGACAGTTCTCGTAGCGGTCATATTCCTGACCTGGGTGACGGGATGGCTCACATCGCGGGGAATTGCCACACAAGCTCCCTTGGCTGTCCTCCGCAAGGAGTGAAATTAAAGAATGAAATCGTCCGGCCTGCGCGTGTGGCGGGTCAGGAGCCTTTTCGGCTTGACCGGGGGCAAACAGCGTCGGTCATCTTCAGCCGTTTCCTTTTGTAGCGTATTTTTCAATACACTTGTAATCCCTCCAAGGGCAGACACCCAGATAACCGCGTCGAGGGTCTGCAGCTCAGCCCCGAGAATATGCATCTGCGACATGTGGTAAACAATGAGCAGGAAGAACGGTGAGATAAAGGCTGTTGCGAGATACTTCCGCTCGGAAACAGCCAGCGTCCAACCAACCAATGAAATAATCAGCAAGACACGGTAAAGCCACGGATAAACGAGGACAATTGAGTGGTTGTAGAGGTAAACCCAAGGATCCGAGTTGGCCTTGATCAGGCGGATTGGAAGGTCTGTTCCGGAAGCGACAAGCGATAGCTCACCTTGTATTGCTTCAGCAATCTCCATGTCCGCAAAGGCATGAGGCACTTCGTATGACGGCGTAATCGGTTCCAACGAGAAGGCAGTCTTCTGCGGGGCGGCAAAGGCCCATCCCCCAATTCGCCCGATGACAGCAAGCTTGGCTGGAAAGGAAATCCTGCCTTCATTGGATTCAACAAATTCCGAAGTTCGCATCTGCAGGGCTTCGACCCGTTGAGCCAGGCTCATCCCGTCAGGGCTTTCCAATCGGGCCAGCAGGTGTTGGCGAAGGGACCATCCACCGAAGGCGTACCCTGCATCATTCCGGGCCTTTATAAAACTGGCATACTCATCATCGTCTCCAATTGCCCTGACATCCAGAAAGCCTGAACTGAAGGGTGCACTGGCCTGATGGATGTCCGTCAGTCCGTTCATGCCGGAATATGTCCCGTCAAGGGACTTGACCGTGTTGATTGAGAAATAGGTCATCAACACAATCGCGAAAGGAATGGCCACTTGCCCAACCGTTGACCAGAAAACCGGGATTTTCCAAAAATTCCTGCCGCGATTGGAATAACTCCACCAGAGCGCACCGATAAATAGAAAGGTCGGAAGAGCCAGCAGGATGAAGCCGGACGATTGCGTACAGGCTGCGCCAGTCGCCGCCAAGCTGAAAAGGATCCAACCGGTCAAACGAAGTAATCCGGACCGTTGCCAAAGAAAAATGAATGCCGCAATCGCAAGGACCCAAAAACTTGCGGAGAAAGAAGTAGGCTCAATGTGGCGACTGGCCCATACACCAAATGGAGAAACAAGAATCAAGAACGCGACAAGTCCAATCAGATACCCGTGGACAAGCCGCCTTAAACTGAGGGCAAGCAGAAGAATTGATACACTGTACACGATTCCCTGAACCAGGATGAAGGCATTGATGTCCCCGTTCAGAAGCTGCAGTCCAAAGCGCAACAAGAGTGGATACAATGGCAAGGGACTGGCAAAATACGACAGGGCTTCCGGGGCTTGGGAGGAAACGGGTGACCCCACCAGCGCTGCCATCAGATAGGCTGTGGCATCTCCGGAAATATACCCGGGTACAGCATGTTTGAGCAAATGAAGATGAATGGCCGTGCCGGCAACAACCCCGATTATCAAGGCAGCTGTTTCATAGACCGGAACAAGACGTTTTCGAGGCTCGATTGCATTTGGGAACCTGAGTGCAGTCACAAATAACAGAAGCCCCATTCCACTGAATAAAAGGTAGCCCCAAGTAGCGGCTACCCAATCCTTGAACCATGCCAAAGAAGGCTGTTCCAGGGATCCCTGCGGAAGTTCAAAACTCCCGCCCGGACGAGCTAGAACGCCCCAACCGTCCCCGAGTTTGCGGATCCGGACATTATCCTTTGGCGTATCCACCAATTCACTCAGGTCCAGGGAGACATCCCCCTCATTGGGATGGAGATTCAGAACGGTAACTTCCTTGAGGATCACCTCACCATTTGTCCCTTTCGGAAATTCAAGTCGAAGGTCATACTGCTTCTTGGGAGGCAATTCAGTCGCCCAATTCCAGTGGAAAGAGGTTACCTTCCCCGCCGGAATAAACAAAAGCTCCTCATCATGGGCGGAAAACCCAAGCCGGATTTCCGTATTTTTATTTGCCCCGACAGTAAGGAGGACCGGATGATTGGAAGCCTGCCACCAAGGGAATGCCACCAGCATGAGGAAAACGTAAAGCAAAGACGCAAAAATACCGTAAGCGAGTAGAAAGCGCCTTAGAACGTCGCGTTGTGGCAGACTTGTCATGAATACCTATTACAGCGATAGCGATACCGACCAATCTGGCAACGCCAGAATTTCCCATTCAGCGTTTGGGACGCTGGCAAATCGAAAGGAGGGAAACCCCAAAAGGAAAACTCAACATTGAAAGTAAAAAACGCTCACTGGAGAATACTTTCTCGAGTATAAGGTTGAGCCAGGGTGCAGGAAGACCCTCCTCATCACTGTGTTTGGAATGTACCAATTTCTTGATACAACGAACCATCGCCACAACGGGAAAAAGGAAGGAATTAAAATAGGTAATTCGCTTTATCTGCAGGCCGGCCTGCTGCAGCTGCCCGCGCAAACCGGGCCTGCGATACCGGCGGAAATGATGGTGTTTCTCATCATGCCCGCTCCACAAGAAAGGAAACGCTGGAACTGTGAGAACAAGGATTCCGCCCGGTTCAAGCAGGGCAGCAAGCGATGACAGCGACTCCTGGTCAGCCTCGACATGCTCAAGAACGTCAAAGAGAACGATCAAGTCAAAACGATCGTCAACGAACGGATGGTCTGATGGAAGGCGGCCTTCCCGGACCTCAAACCCGCGGGAGCGCGTTATTTGACAAGCAGTCTTGTCCAACTCGAATGCGGAAACCTGGCCAAAACGGCTGAGCATTTCCAAATTACCCCCCGTACCCGATCCAGCCTCAAGAATCTTCAACTTACCGAAGCGGGAAGGATCGGCATATTTCTCGATCAGGGATTGCAGGATTCGCCGCCGGGCACGAAACCACCAATGCCGGTTCTCCTGCTCCGCCATTCGCTGGAATACTTCAGCTTCCATTGCCCCGCAGATCCTCGTCGAATCCATGTACCTTGTGAACAAGATAGAGTGGACGCTCCTTGACCTCGATAAAGACACGACCGATATATTCGCCGACAACGCCAATGCCGATCAACTGGATACCACCTAGAAAGAGAATCACAACCATGATGGAGGCATACCCGGGAACATCCCGACCGAGGAACAGTGTCCGGATGACAAGAAGGGAGGCATACAGAAAACTCAGCGAGGCGACGGCGAGGCCAATATAATTGAAAAGCCGTAGAGGAAATGTGCTGAAGGCAGTGACTCCGCCAACCGCAAAATTAAAGAGCTTCCAGTAATTCCATTTGCTTTCACCTGTTGCCCGGGCCGGGCGTTCATAGGTGATTTCCGTGGTCCGGTAACCAACCCACGCAAAAAGCCCTTTCATGAATCGATCCCTTTCCGGCATGCAGCGCAAGGCCTCAACCACTTCACGGTCCATCAACCTGAAGTCCCCCGTGTTTTCTGGAATTGGTGTCTCACTGATCGCATTGAAAACCTTGTAGAACAGCTTGGCTGTGTTCCGTTTCATCCAGGAGTCACTGATCCGCTCAGCCCGGTGCGCATTGACAACCTGATAGCCATCACGCCAGCGCGAGACCAGATGGGGAATCAATCGAGGTGGATCCTGCAAGTCCGCGTCCATGGGAATCACGGCCTGCCCGCGGGCATGGTCAAGTCCAGCGGTCAAAGCTACCTCCTTGCCGAAATTACGGCTCAACTGGATAATCCGGACGCGTCGGTTTGATTCGCGGGCTTTCAAGAGCGCAGGCAGGGTCAAGTCAGAGCTGCCGTCGTCGACACAAATAATTTCATAATCAAGGCCTTCACCAATAAGCACCTCTGTCAGCTCCGCCATAAAACGCTCAACCCCCGATGCCTCATTATAAAAAGGGGTGATGACAGAAATCTCGGGCCGGGGGGCCTGGCCTTTGCTTGACTTTGTCGATTTAGCCATGTCCAGAATTTCAGGAAATACCAGTTGCTCATTCACCGGGATCGAGGGCTTTCATTCCCGCATAAAGTCCAAGGGCTCCAATGATTAATAGGGCCCCTCCAATAAAGGCCGAATTGACCGACAAAGCCCCCATAAGGATCACCACCGGTCCAAGAAGCAAGGACATGACCGAGCAAACAAGAAGAATCAGAAGTGTGTTGCGGGAGTGGTTCATTACGCGTGCTAAATCACAAGTCAGTATACTTCAATGCATTACCCCGGGCTTTCTCCACGGGATACTTCTCAGCATTCTTGGCCATCTTGTTCTCAATGGCTTTGGACAAGTCGATTCCGGTTATGTTGGCAAACTCAATTGCATAAATGACAATATCCGCGAGCTCGTCCGCAACAGCCTCATTCTCCGCCCGTTCAATACTGGCCTCTGGCGTGTCCCAGAGAAAATGCTCCATCAGTTCAGCTGCCTCCGCAGCAAGTGCCATGGATAGGTTTTTCGGACTGTGAAACCGCTCCCAATCACGCACCCGGACAAATTCCAGGACCCTTGATTTAATCTCAAGCAGCGTCGTCTCCCGATCGCTCATGGTCCCTTCGGATTTCATTACTCGGTCTTTTCTGGCTTGGGTGGAGTGGCCTCGTCAGGGCTTGCAGGAGCGTCTGGGGATTCAGGTATTTCAGGTGGCTCGGGTTTTGCGGGCGCTTCAACCTTTTCAGCGCTTGGCTCCGGTTCCACTTCCTCGACCGCTTCTACTTTCTCGGGTTCTGCTACCTTTTCGGGTTCTTCCGCCTTTTCGGGTTCTGCAGCCTTCTCGGGCGCTTCCGCCTTTTCCTCCGGCTTTGGTGGTTCCTCAGTCGGTTGAAGTTTTTCCTGCTTTTCCTTCTCGGAATGCCGGATCTCATCTTCCCGGATGGGCGGAACGAACAGACGGCCATCGCTGAATTCAGTCACATAGCCTTCAGAGACAAGGTAATGCAGATCAATTTTCAGTTGCTTCAGGGCGGATTGTTCTGCCTCGGACACCTCTTTTTTCGCCACAGGGGCTGGTACCGGGACTTCCGGTTCCCCGATTTCCTTTGCCACCTCTTCCGCTACATCCTTGGCCGCCTCCGCGGCTGAAGAATCAGGCTTATGAGCCGGATCAATGCCGAGGAAAGCCTTGGGCAAATCCTTGAGCGGAAAATTCGGATGGGCTTCAAGAAAATCGATCAGCTCTTGTAGATTGTCAGCCAGGACCTCGTCGGGTTTCCTGAACCGGCGTTTGACGGCGCAAACATATGAAATGCCCTTTGACCCGCGCTTGTAGACGGCAAAATGCATGCGACGAAGGCGACCCCTCAGGTGGTTCGCCGTATCGAGAGGAAATCTCCTCTGGCCCTCCGCAAGATACTCAACCGAGCGGCGAATGGGATCCTGCGGGTTCAACAAGGCCAGCGCCTTGCCCGAAAATCGAGCTGAATAAGCCGGCCGGACCAGTTTATCCCTGGCCTCAGTGACCAGATAAAGACGGGCATCCTCACGATTATTGAAAACGATTTCAGAGTTTTCCTTCCAGGTGAAGCGCGTCTGCGTTTTCATCTGCTCGAGCCATTTCTGAATGTCTTCCTCTTCCCTGGAGCTTTCGATGGACTGCTCAAATTTCGAGTAGGAGACATGGGCCAGTTTGGAAGCATGGTGCTCACGGCAGATCGCCTGGTACCGGTGATAATTCGGTGGTGCGAGCAACTCACCAGTCATGCCGCATTTGTGCACAACCTGAAAAGCACCCGAAGGGGCTTCCCCCTCCACTTCTTCCAGATTGAAAAATTCGCCCATGTAATGGCGAACAGCATGGCTAAGGGCCTCCTCCTCGGACTTGAAAGGCAGGCCATCGGGAACCGACGCATGAAGGAGAGCCGTCTCGCCTTCCTTTTGGGCAGGATCCCGCACCACGCAAACAAAGCGGTCCGGTTTTTCAAGAATCAGCCGGGCAATCTCAAACAGTTCAAAGGTCCGGTATGAATTACGGATTGCCTGCCCTAATACTTTAAACGGTTCCTCCTCAGGATAAAAGTCCGCGGCAATGACCGGCTCAAATGGTTGAGCTCGTTCAGGCCGTTCATAGCGCCCGCCGGACTCCTGACGATCGGGCCGTCGGAAAGCGGCTCCCCGGCGATCCTTCCGAGGTTCGCGGGAGGGACCACGCTGTGGCCGCGAACGGCCCTGATCCCTGTTTTCACGTGGTAATGCGGTACTACGTTTTTTCCCACTGACCCAATCAGGGCCGAGGGAGATTGAGGAAAGCCCGCTCAGATCGAGACTTGATTCCTCAGTTTTTTTATTTTGGTCACTTGATTCGGCCATAATTATGCGCGAGAGAAGGCGTATTCACGAAAAAATAGGTAATCAGGTCAAGCACACTTCAAACAGGTCTGCGGAATCCTCCTCAGGAAAATCCCAAAAAAATCTTGCACTCCGGGAGAAGGGTTCCAAATTGCTGTCTCTTCCAAGGAAATAAATGCTCAGGTGGTGGAATTGGTAGACACGCACGCTTGAGGGGCGTGTGCCGAAAGGTGTATGGGTTCAAGTCCCATCCTGAGCACCATTACCAAAGATATCCTTGCCTCCATCAGCGGGGCTGATTCCCTCAGCCTTTTTAGACATGGCACTGACACCTTTTGAGAGTCGCATTCTATTGGACACGGGCATCAGCATGGGGGATGAAGGCAAAGGCCGCCTCATTCCGGAGCTGATCCGGGAACTGGTCACGCAGACACGAACACCTGATCCGGTTGGGGTCGTTGTGAAGGTCAATGGAGGGGCCAACGCCGGCCACACCAGCGGCGGGCTTAAACTGAACCTTTTCCCTGCCGGAGTTGTTGAACGCAGCGTCGGCTGCCTTGCAGTGGGAAGCGGCGTGGTCGCTGATCCTCACAAGTTTATCTGGGAAAGCGCCTATATTGAACATAATGGCTATGATGTCCGCAGCCGCCTGTTGATAGATCAACGCACCATGGTGAGCGACCTTTCACACCGGCTCCTGGACCTCGGATGGGAATGGTACAGGGTCAATGTCCTGGGGCAGGAAAAGCGCGGCTCCACCGGCCGGGGCATTTCTCCCTCATATTCCGACGAGACAGCCCACTTTCCGGTTTACTACTACGAGTTCCTTCTGGACCGGGAAACATTTTCCGCCCGCATACGCGCCCGGATGGACCGTGCCCTTCGCACACTCCAACATGTCTGCCGGGTACCCGAGGAAGAATTGTCATTATTTTTCGATACACTGACTGCGGCTGAGACTCGGGCCAACCGCGGGCTCATCGATGCAGGCCTTTTCAAGGAATCAGACTTTGATTTCAGCCGCTTCCGTGGCGAAACACCCTACTCCGTGGACATGGAAGAACTGGTCGAGGCCTACTGGAGCGCAGGGCAGACCCTTCGCGAACAGATTGGAGACGTCCGCGAGAAGCTGCATGAGACACTTGCCGCTGGCAAATACATCATTGGTGAATTTGGACAGGCCTTCTGGCTGGACAAACGATTCGGGTTTCCGCCGAACGTGACAGCCTCCCACACGCTTCCCGCGGAATTCTTTCTGAGTTCGGGCATGCCGCTCCAGCCGGCGCACACACTGGGTGTGTGCAAGGCTTATGACACAAAGGTAGGAACGCATATCTTTCTATGCCAGTTCCCGGAAGATCATCCACTCGGAAAAAAACTTTCCAAGCTTGAGTATGGAACAACCACCGGCCGCCAGCGCATGGTCGGTTGGTATGACGCGGTTGAAAAAGGAGATGCCATCCGGTATGGCGGATGTACGGATATTAACATCAATAAGATCGACGCTCTCTCCTACGAAGGCGACTGGTTGCCCGGCGGGGAACTCCTCATCTGTACGGGTTATCGCAAACCGGACGGCAGCGTTATCAAGCATGTCCCACGGGACATGGAAACGCATCGCTCCCTGAAACCTGTTTACATACAGGTCCCCGGTTGGGAAGAGGACATATCAAAGGTACGAACCTTCGACAACCTGCCCTTGAACGCCAAAAGATACGTCGCCGCAATGGTGAAAGCGACTTTGGAAGTTGCCATTGGTGATCTCGAGAAAACCCAGGCGGACCTTCCAAACCTCCGCTATCTCGGTGTTGGTCCGGATCCAGACCAGATTATCCGTGACATCCCGGCAACCCGCGACCTGATCAAGCTGGCTTGAACGCTGGACTAGTCGATTTTCACGTTTAAGGGAACCAGGGTCACGGTGCTTTCATCGGTCCGCTCATAGCGAAATAGCTGAGTCCGCTGCACATCGACGAGTGAGCACAATTGCGGCAGACATTCGCTCGAAACATCATGCAGGACGAGAAAAGGGTCCTCCTTGAAGAGAAGCAGGCGGGAAGACAGGGACTTGATTCCGAACTGCCCTTCCAGATACAGGGCAAGCTGCTCTCCGAGAGATTCCGGCAACGGCTGACTGAGATCCACTTTTGATTTGTCGACCAGGGCGAACAAGGGAATTGCGAATTGATCTGTTTTGCTCATTCGCCTGCCCTGCCGCGCGCGTCCGCTTCAATCGCCTGCTTGATCTTTTCAATTGTCCGGGCTGCCGCCGCCTTGGCAGGGGCGAGGTCACCGGGCTGGGTGACTTCCTCGTGTGCGAAGATGTAGAACTTGATCTTGGGTTCCGTTCCGCTTCCGCGACCCGCAAAACTGTAGCCGTTGTCCAGTTCGATAAAGTAGAAGTCCTGCTTGGGAATTTCTTTTCCGTCAGCGTCGTGCAAGGTCTGTGTCCCGAAATCCTTCCATCCAGTCACGCGAAAGCCGGCAATCTCCGAGGGCGGATTGCTCCGGTATGACTTCAGGATATTCGAGATGCGGGAAGCACCGCTGGCTCCCTCGTAGTAAATGTTAATTACATCTTCAAGATAGTATCCATATCTCAAATACACCTCATCAAGATAATCAAGGATGGTCTTCCCCTCCGCCTGCAGGGTGGCTGCCATCTCCGCGAACATCAGCACCGCGGCGTTGGCATCCTTGTCGCGTACAAGGTCGGAGGCCATGTACCCATAGCTTTCCTCGCCACCGAACACGTAGAATGTGCTATGCTCCAGCAGCAGCCTGCGGCGCTCCTCAAGCGGTGCATTGTCGTAGTCAAAGACCCTTCCCTCGGCGGCCAGAACTTTCTCCTTCAAGGCTTCCTCGTAATGCAGGAGCTTCTCCCCGATCCATTTGAAACCAGTAAGCGTGTCGATTACCTTGAGCCCGTTTTTGGCAGCAATAGCAGACTGTAACGGCGTGGTGACAAAAGTCTTGATCAGGGCAGCGCGTTGCGTGCCAGCCTCTGGAATTATTCCCATGGCCTTCATCTTCTCAATCCGGAAGGCTGCCATGAGCGACCCGATCATATTTCCGCTCAAGAGTTCCAGTTCCCCATCAGCGTTTCGCACCGCGACGCCCATGCGATCAGCATCCGGATCCGTAGCCATAACGATATCGGCTCCAGTTTCCCTTGCCTGCTCAATAGCCATGTTAAGGGCCTCAGCGTTTTCCGGATTGGGGGATTTGACCGTAGGGAATCGCCCGTCCTGCACCATTTGCTCAGCCACCGTATCCACCTTCAGGCCGACTGATTCGAGTGCGACCGGTGCGGAAATACCGCCCGTCCCGTGAATCGGACTGAAGACAATTTTCGGCGAGGCCTGCTTGAAAACAGTCGGGTCGAGCAGACTCTCCTTCAGAACCTTCATATAGGCGGCGTCCTCAACCTCACCCATCACCTCAACGGTAGAGATGTCCACTTCAAGGAATGCCGGAGTCTCGTCCATCTTGACCTGATAAACCTCGTTGATAATTCCTTCCGCATGCGGGAAGACGACTTGTGCCCCGTCCTCAAAATAGACCTTGTATCCATTATCATGTGATGGATTGTGACTCGCCGTAATGACAATCCCGGCAGTGGCTTTTTTGTTACGGACCGTGAAGCTGAGCTGTGGCGTCGATCGCGGGCCGTCAAAGATCAATGCCTCACCGCCTAGGCGCGTCCATGTGGAGGCAGTCAACTCGCAGAAATAACGGGAAAAGTGGCGTACATCGTGGGCGATGACCAAGCGTGGCGGTGCTGCCTCGTTTCTCTCCTTCAGGACCCGATCACAATAACGGTATAAACCGACTGTTGCCCGGATGATATTAAAGTCATTCAACACGGCGGTCCCGACAGCAGGATGGCTGGGAGTGCCCATTTCATTTGGCGTGCCACGCTCGCTCCCAGTCACGTAATTGCCGATCGTACGGTTGCGCATCCCTCCTGTCCCGAAGGCGAGGAATTGGTAAAACCGGTCGTTCAATTCGTCCCATTGCTCTTCCTTTACCAGTTCCTCAATACTATCGAGGGCCCAATCCGGAAGAAAGTCGCCGGTCGTCCAATCAAGAAGGTTCTTAACGCTTGTCTCGAGCAACTTGCCTTCGGCGCCAGCCGCTTTGATCATTTCCACGGTATTCATAGTTCGGTTCTTTCGAGTTGGATTAAGCCAGCACGGTACCGGCGACAATTTCAGGTTTATCCGCGATAGCGGACCACTTTTCCAAAAATGCTTGTTCCGAATCAGCAAAGAGTGGACTGATTTCAAAGACAATTTCCGGCAGTCCGCTTGAGTCTGCCGGCAAAACGATGCCTGCGGCCTTGAGCCAGCGCGTCCATTGGCGCAGTTGGTCATCCCGGCAAGACTCCGCGGAATCAATCCCACTGGCATTCTTCACTGGACTGAAATCATCCTCACGAAGCGTTTCAATAATCACCGGATTACTGGCGAACGGCAAAGCATCAAAGACAAACATTTCAAACTTCACCCCGTTCGGCTTGTCCGGAGCAATGACATTTCCATCGGCATCAACCGTCTGGATTTTCTTGTCCGCACGATGAAAGGGAAGCCCTACCCCGGCTTTTCCTCCACCGATTCTTTCGACAAACCCCACATCCAAGATATGAATTGCAATACTTCCCGACAGAAAGCGCAGCTGACCGGAACTGTCCCGCTCTTCCTGCATTGCCTCAGGCATGTCTGAATATTCGACGACCAGGGTCCTACCGTTCTGGACACAGAAGTGGCCCACTTTTTCCCCGGGATATGCCTTTGGAATCATCTTGCTCGACATCTCAGAGCCATGATCCATGTGAAACCCGATAAAGGCCGGATCGATGACCTGCACAAGCGGATTGTCCACCTGAAAGTAACTGATGGCCTCAATCCCTCGCTCCTTCATGTCCGCAATGGCCCCACTCCGGACCAAAGCCCGCAGCGACCCGCCGTGCCCGTCAGGGCTCATGGCGACGGTATCCTTCCCGGACAGGAGGATCTTGCCTTCAAAATCGACTGCTGGCATCCGGCCCTGGGAGAAAAATTTGACTTGGTCACGCTCAAGACCAAAAAAGCCGGCCTCCTCAAATGCCTGCACGGTCGCTTCATGGTTAATTGAGCTCGTCATGATGTACCATGGAATAGCGACTCCATAACGGTTACCAGCCGCGAGAAGCTTCTCAGCGAACACCTGGAAAAGCGGCCTCTTTCGGATTGGTGTCACGGGGAAGGTTCCTTTGGGCCCATCGTATCCCAGACGGGTTCCCTGCCCTCCCGCGACAGTGAAAGCCGCTACCTTTCCAGCTCGCAAGGCCGCTTCACCGCTGGCTCTTGCCCTGTCCCATTCAGCCTTGTCCCCACCGTGCACAGGATGCGAAATATACGGTGCCGGCTCCAGCCCTTCGAAGGAAATGGCCTCGGTGCCATGGTTGCGGACCAGAGTATCCACCAAAGACTCAATCTCATCCAGATCGATCAATTGCGTATCCGCGCAGAGCTTTTCCTGCCCGACTGAATCCAATGATGCCGCATGGGCAAAGACCTGGCCCTGTCCACGCTCCTCGAATCGCTTCCTCTCTGATTGGTACAATTGCGTCATAAGCCGGACATCTTGCGAAGAGCTTCGACGATGAAAAGAAATTTCCCAACCAATCAGGGATTTTCGAATCGAAAGACAATTTCCCCGGGGGCGATGTACCCCATGCGCTCACGGATGACGCGCTCGACAAAGTCAGGCTCGCTGAGGAATGCCCGTAGGTAAGCCTCCTTGGCTTCTCGCTCCTCACGCAGGGCTGTCAGGCGCAATTCCGCCTCAGCACGCCGCTGTTCGAAATTTGCATACTCTCGCCGGGTCTGGGACCAGACGAGAAAAAGGGCGGTCGTCACTCCAGACAAAATAACAATCAAAAGTATAAGAAGAATTCTTGAGGCCCAGCGTAGCATACTGCAGAATGACAATTAAAGTATCGCTTAAATTAGCGTCCAATGAAAACGTAAGCATAACTGTGATGTCTCAAAGCAAATCTGTAAAGGATCATGTATAAGGAGTTCTACGGCCTGAAGGAAATGCCCTTCAATATTACGCCCGATCCCCATTTCCTGTTCTTTTCGCCAAGACATCAGGAGGCCATCCAGCATCTCCGATACGGGATCAACGAAAAGAAGGGATTTATCGTCCTGACCGGCGAGGTAGGATGTGGAAAGACGACACTGTGCCGCTACCTGCTCAATGAGATTGAAAACCGGCCCATTGAAACGGCATTGATCCTGAATCCACGTGTCTCGGAAACGCAGCTTTTGCAGGCGATCCTGAGGGAATTGGGAGTGGAAAAAGTGAAGCAATCCCGGCAGGAATGCCTCGAGCAGCTCAATGCACTCCTTCTCAAGTTGATTGATCAAGGCAAGGACATCGTCGTTATAATTGATGAGTCCCAGAACATGACCTTTCAGGCCCTGGAGCACATCCGGCTCCTTTCCAATCTTGAGACAAATACCCAGAAACTGCTGCAAATCATCCTCATCGGGCAACCCGAGCTAAAGGAAAAACTTCAGCACAAGAGCCTGCGCCAACTTCGCCAGCGCATCCTCGTCCACTACGACCTGCAGCCCCTTGCGCGGGATGAGATGGAACAATATATCCGCTACAGGCTCATTATTGCCGGCGCAAATGGACGACCTGAATTTACCAAGGCGGCGATGGGAAAACTTTTCAAACACTCGAAGGGCATCCCCAGAATAATCAACAATCTCTGCGATAAATCCCTTCTTTCTGCCTTTGTCAGGTCCAAGGACATGGTGACTTGGTGGGATGTGCGTCGCGCGGTCAAAGATATTAAAAAGCTATGAGTCTGATTAATGAAGCATTGAAAAAGGCACAGGGTGAGCGCCCCACGGAAGGAGCGTCAAATCCCCCAGGGACAACTCCCTCCGAGAATCCGGGGCATTATGTTCCTCCGCCGCAGAAGGACCGAAAGAGCTTTATCTGGGGCTTCATCCTAGCCGTTTTCGTGGTTGGCACGTTCACCATCCTTCTGAGCACCTATTTTGTCTGGCAAATCCTGGGCCCGACAGAAGAGAAGCCCGAAAATGTCACTCCGCAGGTGGCAGAATCTGCAGAACCCGAGGCAGCACTGCCCGACCCAAAGGAACTGGCCCAAGCAGGATCCCCATCAGAAGAGGCTACGCCCGCTGAAGCAATAGCACCCGCCGAGGCAATTGCGCCTGCCAAAGTGGCCCAAACGGAACCAGAGCCAATTGAAGAACCCGAGCCCCAGCAGCCGCCAAGACCACCCGACCCGGCGGTCATTGCACGCCTGATGGAACTCGAAATCAGGGGAATCATGTCCGGAGGGACACGTGTCCTCATTTACGACCAATCAGCGCAGCGGAACAAAACCTACCGTGCCGGGGATTCCCTTGAGGGGCCGATGGGACTTGTGGTTGAAAATATCTCAAATTCCTCCATAAAATTTAAAGATTATGCCGGACAAATCCATACCAAGTCCTTCTGACCACGAAAATTCCGATTCTGACTCTTCCAAAGGCACTCCCATTGATGAGAGCCAAGCGAGGAAGCTTAAACTGAAGCGGGTTGTCATTGAGGATACCGAGATTAAGCCCAGTGAGGACAAAGATTGGGCACCGGCACCGGAAGCACAACCGTATCAGGAGCCGGAAGAAGAGCCCGTGCCAGTTGAGCCCATTCCACTGACTCCCGAGCAAATCGGGGAAATGCCCCCTGAAGATTTCGGCGATGAGTCGGACGACTTTGATGACGAGGAGGAGGAGGATGAGGAAGATGAGGAGGAAAAACGCCGCCTTTCACCAGCTGCCCGCTTAGCTATTATCATCGTCCCCGCTGCAATTATCTGTGCCGCCATGATCTTCCTGTTGAGGACCTACGATCCCTTTGGTGATGACCTGAATCGTATTGCCCCACGAGATATTCCTGTGAACCTTCTGGCAAAGGGTGCAGGAACGGATACCGAAGCTGCTAAAACCGAAACCAGCCTTGAAGGGACAAGCCTCGAAGCATCCCGAACAAGCCTGCAGCAATTCCTGAGCGCCCTTCAGGAACAACCCCTTACCGCTTCAACAAACCCAAGGGGAGTTTTTATTGATTCCGTCTTCATTCCCGAGGGATCCGCCCTGAATAAACAGATCGGCGTGCTCTTCTCCGATTTGTTGATAGAAGACGGCAAAGCCTTGGTGGTCATAACCTCCCCTGACGGGACGAAGCTGACCTTGCCAGCTGCGATCAATTCAAGATAAGATTAATCCCTTGGCGGATTACAGTCTATGGAAGTTGAGCAATTTAGTCTGACTTTTCTGCACTCGCTTGTTGTCGGGGTGAGCGTTGGCGCATTAATCGGCCTGATCAGGCAATGGTCAGATACGCACATTGAGGAACCCGTTGAATCAAGTGCGGGCCTTCGGACTTTTTCCCTGTGGTCACTAGTCGGATTTCTTTCCGCCTACGTACATGATGTGCACGCCCCATTTTTCTTTCCGGTTTCCTTCGCCACTTTCGGGATATTCCTCATCGCTGCAAACACCCTGGACAAGGGCTCTCATCGCGGGCTTGGACTGACCAGTTACAGCGCGGCAATCCTCACTTTCCTCGTCGGGGCCCTTATTTTCTGGCAGCAATTGCAGGCTGCCATGGCGATTGCTGTGACTATTGGCATTCTTCTCGCGTCAAAACCCTTTGTTCATCGGTGGACGAGCAACCTCACCAATGAAGATATCCTCAGCCTCCTCCAATTCCTTGCCGTCACTGGGCTGATCCTGCCACTTGTTCCCAATCAGGGCTTTGGCCCGCTGGACGCCTTTAATCCATATAAAATCTGGCTCATGGTGGTCTTGATCAGCGGGCTTGGCTTTGTCGGGTATGTTGCCGTCCGCCTGCTGGGCACCCGGGCAGGTATTACAGTAACCGGACTTGCCGGAGGGCTGGCCTCGTCAACCGCCACCACCCTTGCGCTGACCCGGAACAGCCGCGACACCCCGGAAATTGCGCACACCCTCGCCTTCGGTATCATCATTGCCAACACCGTCATGATCGGGCGCGTCGCCCTGATTATCCTTGCCCTGAACCAGCAGCTTTTCTGGGAAATTTTGACGCCGATGACCATCATGGCATTGCCAACCACGGCTTTGCTTCTCTGGCGGACCCTTCCCTCGAGGAAGCGGCAGGAGGAAGTGGATTTGCCTGAATTGAGCAATCCGCTTTCCATGAAGCTCGCAATCAAGTTCGCGTTATTGTACGGTCTCATTGTATTCCTCATCAAAGCCGTCAGCGGCTGGGGTGAAGGTTCCGGTTTTTACCCTGTGGCTTTCATTTCCGGTCTGACGGACATGGATGCCATTGCCCTGACTTTGACCAATGAGCAATCGGAGGGCGCACTGACGCTGGTGCGTGCGGCGAAGGGTATTCTTATCGGGGCGATCGCCAATACCATTTTCAAAACGGGCTTTGCCCTTTGGCTGGGCGATAAAAAGCTTCGAAAACCGCTACTGACCGGCATGATCCCGATGATCCTTGCCGGACTGATCGGCTTGGCCTCAATCGGGCTGTTCTAGGCCCCCTCAGGGACCCCGCAAGATAACCGTATTCCCAGGCTCTGATCCGGCCGCCCCTGCTTCCTCAGAAGTAATGAGGATTTCCGTCGGGGTAAAATTCGGCTCGTCAACTGAATAGAAGATGGAGCCTGTTCCGTTATCCAGCTGTGGAACCACACCAACCGGGACATAGGGATCCAGTTCACTCGAACGCACCCACAAGTAAGCCTCTTGTCCTTCATCCAATTCGGGTAAGTTGTATAAATCGAGGAAGCCTTTCTGCTCGTCATCTCTCCAAACGGTAAATCCTGTGGGTTCCTCGTTCAGCACAGCAGCCTGGGGTGCTTCAGGACCCATCGCAGTGTCGGGAAGCGCCGGACTGTCCGCCATTACTGTGGGGGTCCCCCTGGCAATCGGGGTTAGCCCGGGTTGAGTGGGATCCGCGGTGGCGGAGAGGATACCTGCCCCTTCGACGACTGGCCCCACAAATTCCTCGGTCCCGACACCGGCAATGTTACCTTCCCCTGTCAGGAAACGGCCCGCCAGATCAGCAAACCCACGCCTTGGAAGATCATTTGCAAAGGCTTCACTATCCACCATTTCAATCACCGTGAACCGCCCAAGCCCGTCATTTGGCTCAAAAAATGGCAGAATTCGCGCTGCCAGACGGGCGTATTCCTGCTGCCATTCCGCATTGTAGCGACTGACCTCAGACTCCCTCTCTCCCGCTTTCTCCAGTTCACTCAGGTACAAGTCGGCGTTCTCCTCGCTGGAGGCCAGATCCTGTTCAAGCCGGGCAATCCGTGCTTCAAGAATCGTGCGCTCCTCTTCTGATAATCCCAACTCACCGGAGATCTCGCCTGCTGGATCCGTGTAGTCACGCTCACCGCCAGCGACAAGATCATCAGGACGAATCGCGGCCTGATCCCTGACAAGGAACAAAAGAAGCAAATTCATTCCAAGGAGAATCAACGCGGCCACGGCCCAGATATAGGTCCAGGGAACTGGAGCGGGGTCGCTTTTGGTGGAAGATACAACGGTGTCGTCCTTCACGGAAATCTTGCGGACAACCTTTTCGAGGAGATCAGGCCGGACAGGTGTCCTGACTTTCATTAAAGGGTCATAAAGTGCTGCGGACAATTCATTCACCAACTGCTGGAGCTCAGCGGATTCCTTAAGCTCCTTTTCAAACAGGACCCGGTCCTCTCCCTCAAGCAGGTCGAGCACGTAGAGTGAAGCCCTTTCCTCTGTTTGCTGGTTAATCATTCTCTCCCAAGTAGTCTTTTCTCAGCTGCAAAAGGCCCCGACGCAAATCGGATTTAACCGTTCCCAATGGTTTGCCCAGAATTTGGGCAATTTCACTATGTGTATGCCCCTGCAGGAAAGCCATCCGGAGAACCTGTCCCTGGCCCTCGGGTAACCTCTCAAGATGCTCCGCAATGAGGCGAAGCTCCATTTGCTGATGTGGATGGTTTTCATTCGCTGCAAAGATTTTGTCAGCATCCCGCTCGGGTTGTTCCCTCTCAAGATCGACAATTCCCGGACGTCTCTGTTTTTTGCGAAGCCAGTCGATTGCCATGCGCCTGGCAATTGTCGCCAACCACGGAAAGGGCGCTCCCAGATCTGAGTCATAACGTCCCGCATCCCGGTAAGCCCGGACAAACACATCCTGAAGGATTTCCTCAGCTCCACCCGAGTCGCCCATGACCGAATGGATCAAAGACAGTAAAGGTCGATGATACAGCGTATAAAGGGCCTTCAAACATTCCACATCACGATTAGCCATTCCTCCCAGATAGTCGGAAGCTGCCTCATCTTCAGGACTGAAACCACCCGGGGTTTTCATGTTGTCGAAGGCCTTCTCAGCATGACCAGTAATATTGCCCCAAGAAGGAAAAAATTACGAATGAACGAAAACAACACCCCGGACTCGACCTCCGTGCCAAAGCAGCCACACGAGATATCCAGCCCGCGAAGCAAGGCACTTAGCAGGGCAATTTGAAAAACCCCCATCATGCCAATCAGGAGGGCAAGGGAAGGGAGTCGCCAATTCCTGCTCCAGAGGGTGGCAGCCAACATGCATTCCAACCAGGGAAGCCAAAGGGCTATCGCCCAGGACAGCGTTCCACCGACGAGTTGGTACCGCTCGATGGCCATTGAAAAGGCCGCCGGATCAAGCAGCTTCGAGATGCCCGAAAAGAAGAAAAACAGGCTGATGAAGCCCTGCACCACCCAGATCAAGCGGCTCATTCCAGCACGCCTTTCTCGCTTTCAAGCGCTTCCCACCCGCCTCTTAGCCAATAGGCGGGCTCCAGACCCAGCTCGGAACGTATCCGGTAAGCCAGCTCCCGGCTGGCAGAGCAGCTGCTGCCATCACAATAAACAATAATGCTCTCCCCGGGATCCCAGGCTTCCAGCAGAAGGCCTACCCCCTCCATCCAGTTATCCATGTTGATATTGTAGGCCCCCGGATAATGCCCAATTGCAAATGCCTCAGGCGAGCGGGCGTCGACCCATAAGGCAGACCCCAACCCAATCGCTTCATCAACTTCCAGTCCGTGCTTTGCCAGGGCATGGGAAGACCCGCTGCTCCCCACAATCAACCCATGCACACCAGCTAGCAGGCCAGCGCCCAGAAGCAATAGACTGACTTGAATAACAAACTTCACTGGACAAGAGTAGGAATAATTAACCATCGCAAGTTAGGCATCCGACAATCGGGCGTCAAATCCCGAGGGAGACTTATCGCAAATCCGAACAAGGGATTTGCCCGACATTACCTTTTCCCTTGAAACATTCACTGATCGATAGCGTTCTTATTGGGTATGACCTTCCCCGATACCCTTAATGGCGGCTAATCCTCCAAAGGACGACCCGAGCGTGGAGTTGATGCTAAGACTCCGGGATGGGAACGAGGCAGCTTTCGATCAGATTGTCGAACGCTGGCAATCCTCGTTGATCAACTTCTTCTACCGCTCGCTCAAATCCTACGAGCAATCGGAAGACCTGACCCAGATGGTCTTTGTCCGCGTCTACCGGGCTGCCCCGAAATATGAACCGCGGGCCAAATTCAGTACCTACCTTTTCCAAATTGCGAGGCGGCTCCTCATCAACGAATACCGTCGAAGCCAGGCCAAGCCCCTTGAATCATGGGATCCCGCAGACCTGCACGCAATCTCCAGCGACAGGGAGGATCGGCGCTATTCCGAGCTCGAGGAAGCCTTTGAGCAGGTCCTGCACAAGCTTCCGGAAAAGCAGCGGACGGCGATTCTCCTTCTGAAGCAACAGGAGCTCAGCTATCAGGAAATTGCCAATGTCATGGAAGCCAATGAGAGCGCCGTGAAGACCTGGATTTTCAGGGCACGACAATTTTTGAAACAAGAGCTTAAAGATCTGGTTTAACCAAGTAGATTCAATGAAACAAGCACCCGAAGATCATTCACAGCATTTGCAGGCCTTTGAGCAGTGGCTCTCGGAAAGCCGAATCCAAGCCAGGCCCGGCATGCTGAGCCGTATCCGTAACAGAATTGCGGCGCAGGATACGGAGTTTGAGCAAAGGATCGACTCATTGTTTGCCCAGGATCCAACACTCGGGGATCCACAGATGGTGGCAAAGGTCCGGGCACGAATCGAACCAAAGCAGGATCAGGAAAAGATCATCTGGTTCCAGTGGCTCACCCCTGTGGCTGCGGCATTAGTCCTCGGGATCGCCTTCTTCAGCTTTCAGAACAAGGCCCCGCAAGCGCCAATGCCTCAAGAGGCACAAGTCGTCATTTCGAGCCCTGCAGCGCTTTCCGACGACCCGGAAATTACCCGGATCTTCGCCTTGGCGGCCAATTTGCAAGGCGCCTCGGACATGTCTCGCTTGCAGTCGGTCGATGATCTGGCTTTCCTTTTTGAGTAATACTCATGGGGTGCCCTTTCCTTAAAATTCCTTCCTTGATTCTCTCTGCTGCCCTCTTGGGATCGGGCCTCGCCTCGATCGCTCAAGAGAAACCCGCCCCCCTGCAAGCTCCACCACCCCTTCCACCGGAAATACTCAACAATCCGCCCCCGCAGCCCCCACCCAACCTGCCGGATCCGTCTGAGTTGATCGCACAGCTCAAACAGCTGGAGGAACTGCTGTCCCTCAGCCCGGAGAAGTTGCAGAAGCTCCGGCAGACCGTCGAATTTATCGAGAAAATGTCTGAAGCGGAGCGGGAAGCCATGCGAATCAGAATTTCACAGGTGACGCAAATGACGGATGAGCTGCGTCAGGAAATTGAGACTTTGTGCCGACTCGTTCCCGGGATCCACAAACCGGATGTTTCCCAGTTCTGGCTCGCCGAAAGGAAAGTGGATCGAGACCGGAAACGAAGCGCCTTGGCTGATTTGTCCGCCCCTGATCAATCCAAGCTCCTTAGAGAATGGATCACCGATTTTGTCGAGAAACGCGAAGAAGTCTTCAAGGAGATGAAAGAGGCTCTGGAGGCGAAAAAGGCTGGGCTCGGTAAGCGTTCGGGCCAACCCGCGACTCCCTGAATTACAATGGGTTAAGTTTTTTTACAAATCTTGTGATCTTGTAAAAAAAGTATTAAAAACAAGTGCTTTCCCCTTGCTCGAAATGCTAAATTTTGGGCATTCTATGCACAGAAATTTTGGCAAGCGATAGGCCAATGGGTCCGAAAGGATCCTGAGTTAAGACAGCGACAGAGATAGGGCATGATTTAACAGCATCACGCCCAAAAGCCACCTCCCATTGGGGGGTGGCTTTTCTTTAATCTGCATCGATTTTGAATCAGGAATTGACCCCGCGAAAAGGAGCGATATCTCTTTTTCTTCTATGATGAAAAAATCGTATATGCGACCCACTTCGCTCCTGGCGATTTCGGTAGTCTCCCTAGTCGCATGGACTCCTGTTTCTGCTGAGGAAGCAGTTGCCCCAGCTCCGGCACCGGCACCTGTTGACACCTCTGCAGCATTCAAGTCCATGGGATACGCAATGGCCTCCCAACTCCGACTGAACATCGGGTTCTCGGACGAAGAAATGGAACAGATCTTCGATGGGATGCGCCTCGCCGCCAATGGAGAGACTGAACCGGAAGGCTTTAAGGAAGCGATTGCCCAAGCCCAGCAAATCTACATGGCCAAAATGCAGGAGTTCCAGCAAGCGGAACAAGAGCGCGCCAAGTTGGTTGCTGAGGAAAACAAAGCTGAGGCAGCTGCCTTTTTTGCTTCCCTGGATGAAAAGGAAGGCATACTGAAGACCGAAAGCGGCTTGTATTATGAGCTGATTGAGGCAGGTGAAGGTGAAGCCCCGAAGGAAACCGATCGCGTCAAAGTCAACTACCGCGGTGTCCTCATCGATGGTCGTGAATTTGATGCAAATGAAAATGCGGAATTCATGGTGAATCGTGTCGTTCCTGGTTTCTCGGAAGGTCTCCAACTCCTCAAGAAGGGTGGAAAGATTAAGCTCTATATTCCTTCCGAGCTTGGTTATGGCGATCGCCCGTCACAGCCTGGCCGTCTTATCGAGCCTGGTGATGCCCTCATTTTTGACGTGGAGCTGCTTGAGATCATGGAAGCCCCGACTCCGCCGAAAGGCCTCGGGTCCCCTCCCCCGCTTCCCCCCAATATGAAACCGCCGAGCGGACCTCCTCCAGGCCCTCCGCCGGGACCTCCGCCAGGCCCACCGCCAAGCAATGTTCCTCCGACGAGTCCCCCAAAGGAAATTCCAACGAAGGACTAATCCCCTCACAGGGCAGACTAATTTAACATCAGCGACACTTGAGAAATCAGGTGTCGCTTCTTTTTCTCCAGAAGGGCTTGCCACATTAATTTAAATTTCCCTAATAGCAGTATCCTAACCATTAAGCATATCTAATAGAAATGTCATTGCCATTCCCGGAACTGACTGCCCAAGAAGCAGCATCCCTCATTAAAGACGGACAAACAATTGGATTCAGCGGATTTACTCCAGCTGGGGCCGCTAAAGTCATCCCCCGTGCATTGGCGGAGCGGGCCAAGGAAGAGCATGCCGCAGGCCGCCCATTCCGGATTGGTGTTGTCACTGGGGCTTCGACTGGAGATTCCCTCGACGGTTCTTTGGCAGATGCGGAGGCCGTGGCCTGGCGCACCCCCTACCAGTCCAATGTCTCGATGCGGAAAGCCATCAACTCTGGAAAGACCCATTTTTTCGACATGCACTTGTCTCTCCTGCAACAGTGGGTGAGATACGGTTTTCTGGGCAAGATCCACGCCGCGGTCGTCGAGGCGGCGGAGGTGACTCCCGATGGGCAAATTACCCTGACAACGAGCGTTGGCGCCGCCAATACGTTCCTTCATCAGGCGGACAAGATCATTCTTGAGATCAACAGCCACCACCCGACTGAGCTTTACGGGTTCCATGACATCTATGAACCGGAGGATCCGCCCCACCGCCGTGAAATTCCAATCTACTCCACTCACCAGAGGTGCGGTGAGGCCGTGGTACGTGTCGACCCCTCACGCATAGCAGGAATTGTCTTTTCCGATGAGGAGGACGAAGTGGGCACTTTCAAGGATCCTGATGCGGTGACCAACAAAATTGGTGAGAACGTGGCGGATTTCCTTGCCGCGGAAATCCGAAGCGGTCGCATTCCCAAATCCTTTCTACCCATCCAGAGTGGTGTTGGAAACATCGCCAACGCGGTCCTTGGAGCAATGGGAGTGCACCCTGAGATTCCAGCCTTTGAAATGTATTCGGAAGTGATTCAGGACAGTGTCATTTCCCTCATGGAGAATGAACGACTGCAGTTTGCCAGTGGCACTTCATTGACTGTGAATCCGGCCATTCTGGACAAGATTTATTCCAATCTCGACTTCTTCCGCCGGCGAATGGTCCTCCGTCCGCAGGAAATCACCAATAATCCTGAAGTGGTCCGGCGATTGGGGATTGTTTCCATCAATACAGCCATCGAGGTCGACATCTTTGGCAATGTGAATTCCACACACATCATGGGGAGCAACATGATGAACGGTATTGGCGGTAGTGGCGACTTCACCCGCAATGCCTACATCTCAATCTTCACGTGTCCCAGTGTTGCCAAGGGAGGCAAGATCAGCCCGATCGTTCCTCTCTGCAGCCACCTTGACCACAGTGAACACTCAGTCCAGGTCGTTGTGACCGAGCAAGGCATCGCTGATCTCCGGGGCAAGGATCCACTTGAACGCGCCCGGGAAATTGTCGGGAATTGTTCCCATCCGGATTATCGCGAGGAACTCAATCTACATTTGAAGGACGTGATCGGTGGCCATACGCCACAGTCGCTGAACCGGGCCTTCAACATGCACCAGCGATTCCTCGAAACCGGGTCCATGCAGGGTTGAGGTCCCTCTGGAAGCCTTGGGAAAGAAAGGACTCCATTTGCGGAGCCTGCTAGCTGTCCTTGAGCAACCGGATTCTGCGGTGCTTTTGCGGAAATTGAAGTGTCACCAGGGTTCCCACGGATGCGCGGCTGTCCAGCCCGATCTGCCCGCCATGGTCGCGCATGATCCGCTCGACAATCATCATGCCCAAGCCGTGCCCTTCTTTCTTTGTCGTGTAGTAGGGCTGGAAGACTTTTGAAAGATTCTCCTGGGAGATACCCTCTCCCGTATCGCCAATCTGGACATAGACAAACTCATCATCACTGGATGCCCGGATCCTGATAATTCCGCCTTCCTGCATGGCCTGCCGGGCATTCTTGATCAGATTGAAAAACACTTGTTTGATCTGGTCCCTGTCTCCCTGAACAACCGGCAGACTGCTCGCCAATTCGATATCAACACGAATGCCGGCTCCCTCCAGTTCCGGTCCCAGAAATTCAATTGATTCCTCAAGGGGGGAAATCAAATCGAGATCATGCAACTGGGGTTCACGCGGCCGGACCGCCTCAAGAAAGTGAGTGATGATGCTGTCCAGCCGCTCCACTTCACCGCTGCAAATAGCCAGTGATTTCTCCAGCTTCTCAACATCATGGGAACCCTTCATCCGGTCTAATTTCCGCTGCATAACCTGGAGATGGATATTGAGGGAATTCAAGGGATTTCCCAATTCGTGAGCCACCCCTGCCGATAACTCCAGAATGGATTTAACCCGTTCATTTTCAATTTCCTGCCGGGTTTTTACGTGTTCCTTCGTGATATCTGAAAGGATGACGGCATAACGGGCAATCTGCACATCTTGAACCGTTTCCTCAATTGGAACCAGGTAAAGCCTCACGATACGCCTCTCGGGATAGCTCAACTCCAGTTCCCGGGAAACGCTTGCATCTTCCTTGAGAAAGCCTTTGCGGGAGAGATTCAGGGTCCGGGCCAGGTCCGGGACTGCGCGCCACAGGGTGATCTCGCTCAAGTCGCGATCGTTTAATCCCAGCATGTCACATGCAGAGGGGTTGGCATATTCTATTTTCCCAGAGGGCTCGAGAACGATAACCCCCTCCCGCAGCGTGGAAATAACCGTGTTCATGAGCTGCCGTTCACGGGCAAGACGCGAAATCAAATTGACCCGACTGGCGGCATCCAATTCATCCACCCGCTCGACAAGACTGTCCAATGGATCATGACGCTTCTGCATTTGTTCCCCCTGGATCAGCAGATTTAGACGCCACCTTTCGTATCAGCTCCGGCTCAAACAAATCCAAAAGTTCTCCGGCAAGAGCCACTTTGGTTAACGGGCCGAGAGCGATGGTCTGTCCGTTTTTTCGTAGGACAAGAACCTTGTTCGAATCCTTTTCAAATGCGCCGGCCGGCCCTCCAATCAGATTCGCCACGACAAAATCAGCCTTTTTGTTCTCAAGTTTCTTGGTGGCATATTCCTCAAGATGATCTGTTTCAGCAGCAAACCCAACTATCAACTGATTTATCTTCCGCCTCGCAACAGTCGCCAGAACATCAATGACCGGTTCCATTTCTATGAGCATTTCCAGCTCGAATTTCTTGATCTTGTGATCAGCGATGGACTTGGGGCGGTAGTCCATAATGGCGGCCGTCATGATGAGGATATCACATGCATCAAAACGCTCACTGACAGCATTGTACATTTCCTGACCAGTGACCACCCGTGTCAGTTCGACTCCCTCAGGAACAGGAAGACTGACTGGGCCACTGACCAGATCCACATGCCAGCCACGCTTTGAAGCAGCACTTGCAAGGGCGTACCCCATTTTGCCGCTGGAGGGATTGCTGAGGAACCTCACAGGATCAAAATGCTCCCGGGTCGGTCCGGCCGAAACGAGACAGCGGATGGGGCTTGCGTTCATGATCAAATCTTAAACCATCCGAATCCGCCTATGGGAAGCGAAAAGCCTGAAATTAAGAAACGTGAGAACAGCTTTCACAGCTTGCTCTTCAACATTCTGATCCCCGTTATTCTACTAACGCAGGGGGATCGGCTCATATCGAGCCCGGCCTCCGTCCTGGTTCTTGCGCTCGCCTTTCCAGTGAGCTACTTCCTCTGGGATTTCCAGAGGAGAAAACGGCCAAACTTCATCTCCATCCTTGGATTTGTCAGTATTCTCCTGACCGGAGGCGTCGGGCTGATGCAGCTTCCCAGATTCTGGTTCATCATAAAGGAAACCGCAATCCCCGCCATAATCGGACTTGCCGTCATTGGCTCGCTCTTCACCCGCTACCCGTTGATCCGGCTTCTCGTCTTTTCAAAGGAGCTCTTTGATGTGGATCACATCCAAACAGCGCTCAAGGAAAGAGGCCGTGAAGAAGCGATGGAAAAGCTACTTTCCCGTGCAACCCTGCTCCTCTCCATTTCCTTTTTTATCAGTGCGATCCTGAATTTTTTTCTCGCAAGCCACTTCATCCAGACCGAACCCACAATCGATGCGGCTCAGTTTAATGCGGAAGTGGGCGCCATGACCGGATGGTCATTTGTCGTCATTGCGCTTCCCAGTACATTGTTTTTATTCGGCATCCTGTACATGGTGGCCCACGGCATCAAGAAACACGCCGGCTTGGGCTTCGAGGAAGCTCTCTCCCCGCACTTGCGTGAAGAAGAGAAAAAAAACGAGGATTGAATCAGCAGGCTAACCGCGATCGGCCATTGGAACGTAATCGCGCTTTGTGTAGCCGGTATAAATCTGGCGGGGACGATGAATCTTGTTTGAAGTTTCCGCAATTTCCTTCCAGTTGGCGATCCATCCCGGCATGCGCCCAATGGCAAACATGACGGTGAACATTTCCACCGGGATACCAATCGCCTTGAGGACGATGCCACTGTAGAAATCCACATTGGGATAGAGTTTACGCTCAATGAAATAATCGTCCTTGAGAGCGGCCTGCTCGAGATGGTGAGCAATGTCGAGTAATGGATCTTCCCGCCCAAGGGCCTTGAGGACACGTTCAGCCGCCTCCCCGAAAATCTTGGCTCGCGGGTCGTAGTTCTTGTAGACGCGGTGACCAAACCCCATCAGCCGCGCTTTCCCATTCTTGGCGGCCATGATAAACCGGCTCCCGTCGTCGCCACTGGCATGGATTTCCTCGAGCATGCGAACTACAGCCGAGTTGGCTCCGCCATGCAACGGCCCCCAAAGTGCACCTACGCCGGCCGAGACCGAGGCGAACAAGTTAGCGCCACCACTGGCGACCATCCGAACGGTCGAGGTGGAGCAATTCTGCTCATGGTCCGCGTGAAGAAGCAGGAAAAGGTCAAGGGCATCTGCCACTTCCTGTGAGACCTCGTACTCATCATAAGGCTCAGTGAACATCATGTGCAGGAAATTCTCCACATAACGCATATCCTTGCGCGGGAAATTAAAGGGAAGCCCGAGAGACATCCGGTAGGTCATGGCGGCAATCGTCCGGACCTTCGAAATCAGAAGAGCAGCCGCGTCGTCAAAGAGCTCCAGATCCTGTTCCCGGTTGTTACTGGACATTTCCGGATAGTAGCATCCGAGCGAATTCAACATCGAGCTCAGCACAGCCATGGGATGGGCCTTGGACGGGAAGCCCTCAAAGTGGTGACGGAAATTCTCGTGAAGCCGGGCTGCTCCAGCCACCTTGCTGCGAAAGGCGTTTAGCTGAGTCTCTGTCGGCAATTCGCCGTAAATGATCAGATAGGCACTGCAGAGGAAGGTGGACTGCTCAGCAAGCTGCTCAATGGGAATTCCCCGGTAGCGAAGAATCCCTTTTTCTCCGTCGATGAAGGTAATATTACTTTTGCAGGAGCCTGTATTCCCGTACCCCTCATCAAATGTGATGTAGCCTGTCTCTTTCCGAAGCTTCCTGAGATCTATCGCCTTTTCATCCTCAGTCCCTACCATGACAGGGTACGGATGCTCTTTTCCATCAATGATGACTTTTGCCACTGGTTCGTTACTCATATCCAATATTGGTGATGAGTTTTCGACTTTTTGGCAACAGCCAAAAACCGTTTAGAGCGGAGAATCCGGTTCAGAGACTGAATTTACGAAGTTCCGGTAGAGCTGAAGGCCCCTTGACTGCGATTTCTCCGGATGAAACTGGGTGGCGATGAGATTACCACGCCGGATTGCACTGCAGAAGGACAAGTCCCCGTAGTCAGTTGTGGACCAGATTAATTCCTTGGATTCCGGGACCACATAGTAGCTGTGAACAAAATAATACTGGTCCGTATCCAATGAGAGCCCTTTCTGGAGAGTCCCTTCCAAACTTCTGAATCGGACCGAATTCCAGCCCATGTGGGGAATTTTGAGACCAGACTCAAGGGGAAAGGAGAACCGCTTTACTACACCGGGGAAAACGCCCAGTCCTTTGGTGTTTCCCTCCTCCGAGAAGTCAAAAAGCGCCTGAAGACCCAGACAAATCCCGAAAAAAGGACGATCCTGCCGGATCCAGTCGCAAATGAAGCGATCCCATCCCCTTTCCTTGAGAAGACGCATTGTATCGACGATCGCACCTTGTCCCGGAAAAACCAGGGCATCGGCCCTCTCTGCTTCGGAGGGCTGCTCAACAATTCGGGCTTTCGCACCCACGGCCAGAAATGCCCGGTGCACACTGCGCAAATTGCCCATTCCATAATCCAAAATAGCCACAACTGGGCCCTCTCCGGCATCCATCATCATATTGCAGCATACTGTGATCGGGGCATATTGAAGGGCAAGCCTTCTTGGTTATTCACCGATTTCCGGATCCCAATGAGGCTCCTTCGGATGAAGGCGCAGGCTGTGCCAATAACCCAAGGCAAAGAAAACGGGCCCGACGGCAAAAAAACAAATCAGGAGCAACCAGCCACTCATCAGGAACAGCGTATCCTCACTGGGAGCTTGCATGGTCATCCAGACGATACTCGCGAGCATGAAAAGACAAACAGCACAAAGGGAATAGACGAATCCGCGCAACATGCCTTAGCTTTGCGGATTGAGAAGCGGCGGGCAAGCCTTAAGGCATGATGCCGTTTGCCTTATTCGAGCATGCCCTTGGTCGAAGGAACCATTCCTTCTCTCCTGGGATCCCGCTCAACGCAAACAGCAAGCGTCCGGCCGAAGCCCTTGAAAATCGACTCAGCAATATGGTGCGGTTCATCACCGTAGAGCAACTCGATGTGCACATTGGCCGCAGCGCTATTGGCATAGGCCTGGAAAAACTCCCGCACCAGCACGATATTGAAATCCCGAACAAAGCTTTGTTCAGAACTTACCTTGTATGCCAGATGGGCCCGTCCGCCCAAATCCATCACAAAGCGGCACAGGCACTCGTCCATCGGAAGAAGGAAAAACCCATAACGACGGATGCCGCTCTTGTCCCCGGAGGCCTTGCGGACAGCTTCACCCAATACGATACCGACATCTTCGACAGTATGGTGGTAGTCCACGCTGAGGTCGCCCTTGGCACTCAACTCAAGATCGAATAATCCATGGTGGGCGAACAATTCCAACATGTGGTCGAAAAAGGGAATTCCCGTGCTGATCTTCGTTTTGCCAGACCCATCAAGGTTCAGCTTGAGGCTGATTGCTGTCTCTTTGGTTTCGCGGGTTAGTTTTGCTATGCGCTTCTTGTCCATGTCCTGACCTCTTCAAGAAATTGATCCATTTCAGAATTTGAGCCGATGCTGATGCGTAAATATGAGGCTGTCAATGGATGCTTGGGGAAGTAACGAACAAGGATCCGATGATCTTCAAGGTGCTTGAAGAGAGAGCTGGCAATCTCCGGACCACCTGCGCCAGAAGAGTTGACCGGTGCCCCAAAAAGGAAATTTGCCTTGGACGGGTAAATCTTCCAACCCAATTCCGCCAAAGTTTCACGTACCCGTTCACGGGTTTCACAAATCTCAAGAATGCAGGCATCGTAGAACCCACGGGATTTTACGGCCGCAACGGCTCCCGCCTGACTGAGACGATTCACATTGTAACTGTCTCGCACGCGATCGAGGACCGAAATAACGGCCGCTGAAGCGATGGCATAACCAACCCGTAATCCGGCCAATCCGTAGGCCTTGGAGAAGGTCCGCGTGATGACGACATTTTCATGCTGATGAACGAGCTTCATTGCCGATTCACCGGAAAACTCCGCATAAGCCTCATCAATCACAAGGATTCCCTCATGCTCCGAGGCGAGCCTGTTAAGGTCGGACTGAGGAAACCGGATTCCCGTCGGGGCGTTCGGGCAAGTTAAAAACAATAAGTCAGCACCTGCTGAAAGAAGTGCCTCAATCGGTAATTCAAAGTTTTCGTTGAATTCGATCGAATGGATCGTACCGCCGGCAATGGCCGTGATGACCGGGTAGAGCGAGTAGCTGGGGAAAGTCTCAAGCGTCTTGCGACCAGCCCCGCCAAAGGAACGGGCGAGTAAATTCAACAAGTCATCGGACCCATTCCCGACGATAACCTGGTTTAGCTTAAATCCATGAAAATCGGCCAGGACCTCACGCAGTTGCTCGCTCCGCGGATTCGGATATCGGGCCAGAAGGCCCAACTCCTCTTGAATCGCCTGCTGGACTGAATCCGGGGGAGAAAAAGGCAACTCGTTGGTATTCAACTTGATCCATCCTTTACCTGTTGGTTGGACTCCCGGTGTATAGGCTTCCAGCGTACGGAGATGGCCCTGGATCAGCTCTTCGATGGACTTCATTCTAGGAGCTCTCAGGAAAGCGGATTTCCATGGATTGGCCATGAGCATCAAGGGCCTCCAGTTCTGAAAAAACGCGCACGCCATTGCGGGCTTTCTTCAAGGAATCCTGATCATACTGTACAATACTGCTCCGCCGCATGAAGTCCGTTATCTTAAGCCCACTGAAAAAGCGGCCCGTTCGTGAAGTGGGCAAGGTATGGCTTGGCCCGGCGGTGAAATCCCCGATAACGGTCGGTGTGTCATGACCACAAAGAATTGCCCCTGCTGTTTGAATATCCTGCAACAATCGGGGCAGAAGGACTTTATCCACGTGAAGCTCAAGGTGCTCCGGGGCAATGAAATTCGCTACCTCAATCGCCTGTGAAATATTTGAGACCTTTATGAAGCACGTGCGCGTCTTCCATATCTTCCGGACAGCCTCAGCGTGGCCAAGGGTCGGAATCATGCGCTCCGCCTCTGCTTCCACTTTCCGGGCCTGCGCCTCATTCGTGTAGACAAAATAGACCCGCTCCCGGCCACTGCCATGCTCAGCCTGGGCAAGTAGATCCGCAGCGAGATAATGTGGCTTGGCCGTTCCGTCAGCGATGGCAAGTGCCTCACTTGGCCCCGGAAGCAAATCAATTCCCACTTGACCAAAAACCTGACGCTGCGCTTCCGCAACATAGGCGTTGCCCGGACCCATGATCTTGAGCACCGGTTCGATGGTCTTTGTTCCAAAGGCCATTGCGGCAATTGCCTGGGCCCCTCCAATGCGATAGACTTCGCTCACCCCGCATAGAGACAAGCCAGCCAGCATTTGCTGGCTGATCTTACCTTCGCGATTGGCCGGGGTGGAGACCGCTATCGACTTCACACCGGCCAAACGGGCAAGCGTTGTTGTCATGACTGCCGTGGATACCAATGGAACATTTCCTGCCGGGATATAAATGCCCACCCGGCTGATCGGATACCAGCGTTCACCCACCCTTGCACCGTGAGGATTCTTCGCCATCCAGTTGCTTGGAAGCCCCTTCTTGTGGAAATCCCGGACACATCGGATAGCCGACCGGATTTCCTTGCGTTGTGCTGGCGATAGGGCTGATTCAGCAGCCTTCAAGGAACTAGGATCGACTTTAAGGCCCTGGGCAGTACTCCGGAAACCGTCAAACTTCCTGGTATATTCAAGGACTGCGGAATCCCCGCGTTGGCGCACCTGTTCGAGGACTTCCTTGACCGTTGCCTCTAGCTCGCCCCGCTGCTTCTCATCTGCCGCGAATTGACCAAGTTTCCTGTAGAAGGCGGGATCGCTGGCAATCAACTTTTTCATGACAATAAAATAAACGAAAGGGAGGAAGTCACAAGTCCTCCTCCGGGATTACTCCCACTCGATTGTGCTGGGCGGTTTGGAGGAAATGTCGAGGACAACCCGGTTCACACCTTGGACTTCATTGATAATCCGGTTGGAGACTTTCTGCAGGAACTCGTGAGGCAGGCGAGCCCAGTCAGCGGTCATGGCATCAATGCTTTCCACGATCCGCAACGCAATGACGAAGTCATAAGTCCGTTCATCGCCCATCACTCCGACTGATTGAACGGGAAGAAAGACGGCAAAACTCTGCCAAACCTTGTAGTAGTAATCCTCCGCCTTCATCTCTTCCATAAGGATGGCATCCGCCTCACGGACAATTCTGAGCCGCTCTGGAGTAATGTCGCCAATGATCCTCACAGCCAGTCCGGGTCCAGGAAACGGTTGACGCCAGACAACGCTCTTGGGCAGGCCGAGTTCCTCACCGAGTCGGCGGACCTCATCCTTGAACAGCTGGTTTAGCGGCTCGAGAATCTTCAGCTTCATCCTTTCGGGCAACCCTCCCACATTATGATGACTCTTGATCAGTGCGGCAGGATTTCCTCCGATGGGAACCGATTCGATGACATCCGGATAAATTGTCCCTTGAGCAAGGAAATCCACTTCACCAATTTTCTCCACCTCCTGTTCAAAGACTTCGACAAAGGTGTTTCCGATTATTTTGCGCTTCCTTTCCGGATCAGTGACGCCAACCAATTTATCAAGGAACAGGTCAGCGGTTCTGGAAACCACCAGATTCATGTGGAAATTGTCCCCGAACAGTTTCTCCACAGCCTGCACCTCATCCTTGCGCAAGAGACCATTATCGACGAAAACACAGGTCAATTGCTCTCCGATTGCCCGATGGATGAGTGCTGCTGCGACCGAGCTGTCCACTCCACCACTGAGCCCGAGAATAACATGCCGGTCACCCACCGTCTTGCGGATTTTTTCGACGGACATCTCAATATAGCCGGCCATCGTCCAGTCACCTTTGCACTGGCAAATATCGATGAGGAAATTCCGGATAATATCGGTGCCCCGCTCTGTATGAAAAACCTCCGGATGGAACTGCAGGCCGAAAATCCGCCGATCACGGTTTTCGATCGCGGCAAAATCCGAATTCTCGGTCTTGCCAATTGTCATGAATCCAGCGGGCAGCTCGATTAAGCGGTCACCATGGGAATTCCAGACCTGGATCTCATCGGGAAGATCCTTGAAGAGTGCACTCTTGTTGAGGATATTCAGGGTTCCGCGGCCGTATTCACGCTCCGTGCTCTTCTCGACTTTCCCGCCAAGGATACGTCCCAGCAACTGCAGACCATAGCAGATTCCCAGCACAGGCACTTCGAGAGAGAACAAGTCAGGATCCGGCATCGGGGCTGACTCCGAAAAAACGCTGCTCGGACCACCGGACAGAATGATGCCGTTTACCCCATCCGCCTTCAGCTCACTGGCCGGAGTATCAAACCGATACACCTTGGAATAGACATGAAATTCGCGAAGCCTTCGCGCAATCACTTGCGTATATTGGCTTCCAAAGTCGAGAACTGCTATTGTTTCAGGCATCGTATTCAGTAAATGTGTAGTGAGAAATTTGGCCAATGGATTGGCAAGTTAGAATCGCAGGGAAGAGTTTTTAAAGCCGCAGGCGGGACAATCCGCCACTTGGTCACCCGCTGTCGATGTATAAAGCTTCCCGCACTTTACGCAGTGATGAACATTACGTAAGCGCTGACGGTCGTAGTACTGGCGATCACGGCGATCATAGTAAAGCCAGATAACCGTGAAAAAAATCAATCCGGTTACCAGGAATACCGAGACAAAACTGTCAATTCCAACCGAAATCATCCTTCGAAAACAAGCAGGGACGCTCACCGATTGGTGTAGCGTCCCCACTGGTAAAAGGTTGCGAAAGCATTTACTCCTTCTTTTCGCCTTCGTCCGCTGCCTCAGCTACAGGCTCAGCGGTCTCGCTGGTCTCTGCTTCCGAATCACTGGCTTCTTCGGCGACCGGCTCTTCGACGGGAGTTTCCTCCTTTGCCGCTGCAGGCTTCTCTGCCTTTGACGGGCGGGCCTTGCGGGGCTTCTTGGCGTATCCTTCATCCTCGGCAGGGATCAGCTGAATGACCGCCATTTCTGCGGCATCACCGATCCGGTTCCCAAGTTTATAAATACGGGTGTAACCACCGGGACGATTACTGAAAAAGCTGGCCTTCTCGTTGAACAGGATGCCCACGGCCTCCTTGTCACGAACCCGGGATGCCGCCAGACGGCGATAATGAAGAGCCTTCTCCGGAGATGCTCCATCTGCCTTCTTGGCAAGGGTGATGATCTTCTCGATGAAAGGACGGAGAGCCTTGGCCTTTGGAAGCGTTGTCTGAATTCTTCCATGGCGCAGGAGGGCTGCCCCAAGGTTGCTCATAGTGGCAATACGGTGCTCCTTTTTCCGGCCTAATTGAAAACGATGTTTAAGGTGACGCATGGTTCTTTCCTAAATTGATATCCTGTTAATTAAATACTTTAAAAATCACTGCGGGCTTCCAGTAACCGCTCATCAATCTTCATGCCGAGGCTGAGACCCAACTGCTCAAGCTTGGCCTTGATTTCATTGAGCGACTTCTTACCAAAATTCCGGTATTTGAGCATTTCCTGTTCACTCTTCATCGCAAGCTCACCCACAGTAGTGATGTTCGCGTTGTTGAGGCAGTTTGCTGCACGGACCGATAGCTCAATTTCATTAACGGACATGTTCAAGAGCTTACGGAGCTTGTTCTGCTCTTCACTCACTTCAACTTGCTCGCTTTCAAACTCAATCGAGTCATCCGAAACATTGTCGAAGACATCAAGATGATGCTTCAAAATTGCAGCTGCATGTTTCAGACAGTCATCAGGAGTGATCCGCCCATCTGTCCAGATTTCGAGAATGAGTTTGTCGAAATCCGTCATCTGGCCGACACGGGTGTTCTCGACTGAGTATTTAACGAGCTTTACTGGACTGTAGAGAGAGTCGATTGCAATAACGCCTATCGACTGCTCCAGTTCCTTGTTATCCTCGCCTGAAACATAACCACGCCCCACCTTGATTTCCAACTCGGCCTGGAAGCGCTGCTCGTTGTCGAGTGTGCAAATGATCTGTTCCGGATTGATAACCTTGATGTTGGAATCTGCCTGAATGTCACCGGCTGTCACCTCGCCTTTGCGAGTTACATCGATCATCAAGTGAACAGGTTCGCTTTTCTCCGAGACGACGAGGATCTTCTTCAGGTTCAGGATAATGTCCGTCACATCCTCGACAACCCCATCAATGCTCTGGAATTCATGCTGCACTCCCTCAATCTTGATGGAGGAAATGGCCGCTCCTTCGATGGAGCTCAATAGAACCCGGCGAAAGCTGTTACCAATCGTGTGGCCATAGCCGCTTTCGAAAGGCTCGGCAACATACTTGCCGTACGAATCATTGGAGACCTCCTCATCCTTGATGAGACGGTTTGGTATATGAAATTTGCTCAAACGTGTAGCCATGATCTGCTCTAAGTAATGGTTGGATACGTGATGGTGATGTGTATGCGGATTTGCTGAACCAGGTTGCCGGACAAAATTAACGGGAATAGAATTCAACAATCAGCTGAACATTAATTCCGGTTTCAATATCATCGGCGGTTGGTTCGCGACTGACGCTGGCGGTCAGGGCGTCTTCATTGCGCGTGAGCCACAGTGGCACGGTGCGAATGCGGGTGTCCTCAAGGGCGCGGGTGGCCAATTGACGACTGGAAGTAGCTTCCTTGACTTCAACGACGTCACCTGAGGATACCGAGAAACTAGGAATATCCACCTTGTGACCGTTGACCTTCACGTGGCCGTGAGTCACAAACTGCCGTGCCTGGCGCCGAGTCTTGGCAAACCCGATGCTGTAAATAACCGCATCAAGCCGCTTTTCGAGCATTTGCACAAAAACTTCACCGGTAACGCCACGCTTGCTCTTGGCTTTTTCAAAAGTGCTACGGAACTGCTTCTCAGTCAGGCCGTAAAGATACCGAAGCTTCTGCTTCTCGTTCAAGCCGATCGAGTAATCAGAAAGTTTCCGGCGGAGTCGCGGGCCATGCTGACCGGGAGGGTGCGGCTTGCGGTCTTGCGCCTTGTTCGGCGGGAAGATAGACATGCCAAAGCGGCGATTGATACGGGTCGTGGGTCCAGTGTAACGGGCCATAGCTTTAAATAATTTCTAGGTTAAAGAGGAAAGTTCTGATTAGACGCGGCGGCGCTTCTTGGGGCGGCAGCCATTGTGCGGTACAGGAGTGACATCGATAATGGCACTCACCGTCATTCCGAGGGATTGTACTGCCCGGATGGCTGAATCACGTCCCATACCAGGGCCCTTGACCCGGATTTCGACTTCCTTCATACCATGGGAAAGGGCAACCTTCCCGGCATCCTGCGTCACCACCTGAGCGGCATATGCTGTACTCTTCCTCGAACCGCGGAAATTCATCTTACCGGCACTGGACCAGGAAATTACATTTCCCTTCATGTCGGAAAAAGTGACCTTCGTGTTATTAAAAGTGGCCAGAATGGTAACAATGCCGCTTGTGACATTCTTACTTCCCTTGGCTTTGCGAACCGTGAGGTCCACTTCACTCTTTAAGAGATCAGCAGCGGTTGGCTGGCCTGACTTCTTTTCCTCTTCGGCTGTTTCAGCACCTTCCGCGGCTTCTGCCTCGGGGGCGGTCGCGGTGCCGGACTTTTCAGTTTCCGCGACGGGAGTCTTTTCTTCGAGTTGCTCCTTCTTTTCTTCTTCGCTCATATTATTCAGTTTTTAAAAAATTACTTCTTGCCCTGACTGATTGTCTTGCGGCGTCCCTTGCGGGTCCGGGCATTGCACTGGGTGCGCTGACCACGAACGGGTAAACCACGACGGTGGCGGATTCCCCGGTAGCTTTGAATGGCCTGGAGGCGCTTCAGATTGGCACTCACCTCTCGGCGCAAATCCCCTTCGACGAGGATGCCTTCACTGACGATTGCTTCAGAGATTTTGTTAAGCTGCTCCTCATTCAATTCATGGGCCCGGACGTCCGGATCCAAACCGGCATCCTTAACCAGACGGTCGGCCAAAGTTGGCCCGATACCGTAGATGTAGCGGAGAGCGTATGGGATTTTTTTATTCCCGGGAATGTCGACACCCAATAAACGTGGCATAATTACAGATCGTGTTGATGTTAAAGTCGTTAGAAAAGAAATAACCGGACAGGAGTTTCGTCACGGCAGAAAAAGAGTTGACGCAATGTAGATGGGAAAGCCTTGTCAAGACTTTCCGAGAAAAAGCTTACAGCTGGGGATCAGGAACAGTGAGGATTTCTGGCTCTCCGGCAGTCACGAGAACAGTGTGCTCGAAATGTGCTGAGGGAGAGCCGTCGATCGTCAGGGCAGTCCACCCGTCATCCGCCATAACGACCTGGGAGCGTCCCAGGGAAATCATGGGCTCGATGGCGAGGGTCATACCGGGTTTCAGGCGCTCACCTCGATGCCGAGACCCGAAATTCGGAATCTGCGGAGGTTCATGCATGGACCGGCCGACACCATGTCCGACAAAGTCCCGGATAATACCGTATCCAAAAGGCCGAATGTAGCGTTCGACGGCATTGGAAATCGCACCAACCCGGTTGGCCGGACGAGCTTCATGGATTCCCTTGTAGAGGGCCTCTTCAGAGCGCTCAAGGAGAGCCCTGTTTTCATCAGAAATGGCCCCGACCCCGATGGTGCGGGCATTGTCGCCGATAAATCCCTCGTGTTCCACACAGACGTCCACCGAAATCAGATCTCCCTCGCGCAGAATGCGCCGCAGGTCCCCGATCCCGTGGACAATTTCGTCATTCACGGAAAGGCAGGTATGCGCGGGAAATCGCTTATTTCCGACTTGGTAACCGAAGCAGGCGCTGCGGGCATTCATGCTAGCCAGCAGTTTTCGGCCTTCCTGATCCAAGTCATAGGTGTTGACGCCAGGAGCAACAATCCGACAAAGCTTGTCCAAGACCGTAGCCGCGATGCGGCAGGCGGACCTCATGGACCTGATATCGGATTCGGATTTAATCGGAATCATAAGACTTCCGAAGACTCCACTGTCTTGATTAGTCCCGGAGAAACCCCGGGAGGCGATGTAAGCTGTGTGAAAGAACAATCGACCGACATTTTAATCAGCCGCTAGAACAAATAAAGGTTTAAGCCCCATGCGATGAGACCAACCGCGAAAAGAATAATTAGCCAACGCCAGAGGGTTTTTCCCTCTTGCAGGCCAGTGGTGTCGACCAGTTGACGGGTCCGTCCCTGACTGCGGCCCTTGATCCGCCCCTTTTTCAAGAAGCCGTCATAATGGCGCTGGAGCAGGTAGGTTTCAATCTGACGGAGAAAATCAAGCAACACCCCGACAATAATCAGGAGACCCGTACCACCAAAGAACTGAGCGGCTTGATAGGGAACACCCGTTGTGAAAAGAATTCCATCAGGAATGATCGCAATAAGGGTCAGGAAAGCGGCCCCGGCGAGGGTCAGGCGGGTCATTGTGAAGTCAAGGTAGCGAGCGGTCGGTTCCCCTGGGCGAACCCCGGGAACGTAGCCCCCGTACTTCTTGAGATCATCAGCAATCTGAACGGGCTTGAACATCACCGATACCCAGAAATAACTGAACCCGAAGATGAGAATGCCGAAAATGATGTAGTAGCTCAACTGGCCGTGCTGGAAAAAGAATCCGGAATCGCGCAGCCAGTTAGCTCCGAGTGCGGCACCCAACTGGGAAAGGACCGTCGTGAAGAACATCATGATCGCGGATGCAAAAATGATCGGCATCACACCCGAGTAATTCACCTTGAGCGGAAGATAGCTGCTTTGTCCGCCGAAAACCTTTCGCCCGACAACGCGCTTGGCATACTGCACCGGAATCTTCCGGGTAGCCTGGGTCACCATGATGACACCCGCGATGATCAGGAAGAGGAACAACAGCATGAGAATCCCCTCGCCCAATCCGAGCTGGGCGGTCTCACCGACAGGGGCGGTAAAGAGTTGGTAAGTGAGCGCAAAGGCGGCAGGAATATCAGCGAGGATACCAACCGTGATCAGGATGGAAATACCATTGCCGATTCCGCGGCTGGTGATCTGCTCCCCGATCCACATCAGCAACATCGTGCCGCTTGTCAGGAAAATGACAGAGGTGATCATGAACCATCCGTGCCCAAGGAGAATGATTTCACCGTATCGGCTGACATCGTAGTCAGGGAAAATCCGCTGGGGATTCTGAAGGGTCAAAATCAAGAGGACCGACTGGACAAGACAAATAACCAGTGTGGCGTACCGCGTGTACTGGGTGATCTTCTGGCGCCCGACTTCGCCTTCCTGCTGCAGTCTCGCCAGGGTCGGGATCACGGCTGTAAGCAACTGGAATACGATGGAGGCACTGATATACGGCATGATCCCCAAGGCAAAAATTGCCCCACGAAGAAGCGCTCCACCTGTGAACATGTTGTAGAGTCCCAGCAGGCTCCCACCTCCGGAACGACTCTGTGCTTCAAAGAAATCCTGTAGTGGCGTGGGATCAATACCGGGCAAGGGAATGTTGGCGCCCACCCGTGCAATAAAAAGCAACAGGAGGGTGAACAAAATCTTGTCCCTCAGTTCGGGAATCTTAAAGCAATTTACGAAGGCGGAAATCATGGTAGATCAAAGGTCCGGGGATTGTTCGGAGATGTAGAAAGAGCTGACCTCTACAATTCCTTATTCAGCAGGTGCTTCAGAAGAATCTGCTGCTGCAGGTTCATTTACAACAACAGTGCCACCCGCCTTTTCAATCTTCTCCTTGGCGCTGGCAGAAAATTTATCCGCCTGCACAGTGAACGCTTTTGTCACTTCGCCTTCGCCGAGGATCTTGATCAGCTTGGAACTGGATCGTGCAAGCCCAAAGCGGACCAAAACATCACGGTCAATACTTCCAGCTTCCAGACGATCCAAATCACCAACATTGATGATCGAATATTCCGTGCGGAACTTGAAATTGCTGAAACCGCGCTTTGGAAGTTTGCGGTAAAGAGGCACGTGACCGGATTCAAAACCCGGACGCAGGCTGGAACCGCTTCGTGAGCGCTGCCCTTTATGACCCCGTCCAGAAGTTTTACCACGGCCGGATCCTTCACCGCGCCCAACGCGTTTGCGATCCTTGCGGCCTCCACTCTTAATCAAATTATGTAATCTCATGGGTTTTATTCCTAATGCTTGAGAAGTCTTCGAAGTTAATATCCTCAGGCCTTGCGAATGGCTTGGATCATCTCACGTGTACGTAGCTGGTTCAAGGCATCCAATGTCGCAAAAACCATTGCCCCGGGATTGTTGGACCGGAGGCTCTTGCTAAGAACGTCCTTGATACCGGCAGCCTCAAGGACTGCCCGCACACCACCACCGGCGATAACACCCGTTCCTGGAACAGCTGGACGCAACATGATGCGGCCTCCGTCGTGCTCTCCGAGTACTTCGTGTGGAATTGTGTTATTCTTCACGGCAACAGGAGCCATGTTTTTCTTGGCCTGTTCTGTTCCCTTGCGAATACATTCAGGCACTTCCTTCGCCTTGCCGTAACCAACTCCGACGTTGCCTTCCTTGTCACCGACAACCACGAGTGCTGAAAAGCTGAAGCGACGTCCGCCAGCGACAACCTTTGCACAACGGTTGATGTGAACCACCTTTTCAAAGAGGCCACTATCTTCTTCCTCGCGCTTCTGTGCACCAAACCGTGACCGGTTACCACCGCGGCGATGTCCGCCCCGACGGTTGGAAGGTGGAGGCGTTGGACGATCCACCTTGCCGATGACAGCGCTCTGGCGCTCTTTTGATCCGGGTTTAGAGGCAACAATGTCCTCGGGACTGCTCTCTTCAATTGAAGGAACCGAAATCTGTGGGGCTTCCTGCTCAGGAGTAGCTTTGTTTTCTTCTTCGCTCATGTAAAATTCCTATCCTTAAAATTGAATTCCGCCTTCGCGCACGGCTTCCGCAAATTCCTTGACGCGACCGTGGTACGGACGGCCATGACGGTCAAAGACAACCTGGCTCACACCGGCCGCCTTCGCCTTTTCAGCGAATGCCTTGCCGATTCGTACTGCACTCTCGCGATTGGCACTGAGTTTCTCGCCTTTCAGGTCCTTCCCCAGGGAAGAGATTGTGACAAGGCTCTTGCCTGCCTCGTCATCAATTGCCTGCGCGTAGATATGCTTGTTGGTAAAAGAGACGCAGAGCCGCGGCCGTTCGGCGGTTCCGGAAACCTTTTTTCGGATGCGCCAGACTCGCTTCTGACGCAACATTATCTTTTGTTTCACTGTTTTCATTTTTCGTACTGATTTTTGGATACTTGCGGAAGAGGAAGGCCCTTCCTCGCATTATATCAGGATTAGCCCGCCTTCTTGCCTTCCTTGCGGCGAACATACTCACCATCGATAGAAACACCTTTGCCCTTGTAAGGTTCTGCCGGGAAGAATTTTTTCACCCGTGCGGCAAATTCGCCTACGACCTGCTTGTCGTAGCCAACAACCTTGACCTTGGTCTGGTCCTGCACTGTCACCGTCAAGCCCTCTGGAATCGGGTGCTTGATCGGGTGCGAGTAGCCAAGCGCCAAGTCGAGCTTGTTGCCTTCGACATTCGCTTTAAAGCCAACGCCACTGATCGTCAGATTCTTCTCGAACCCTTTTGTAACACCCTCAACCATTCCGTTGATCAAGCTGCGGGCGGTCCCATACATGGCTCGCGCCTCGCGGGACTTGCTGACAGGCTCAACTACAATGGAGCCATCGCTTTCCTTGATGGAAATAACTTTGGGGTTGAAAGACTTGGTCAGCGATCCCTTGGGGCCCTTGACCTGAATGGTCGACCCGTTTTCGATCTTAACTTCGACCTTCTCGGGAATCGTTACCGGTAATTTTCCTATACGGCTCATTGTTCGTTCTTTCTTCTACCAAATTGCACAAATCATTTCTCCGCCGACGTTCTGGCGTCGGGCATCACGGTCCTTTAGGATTCCGCGCGAAGTCGTCAGGATACCAACGCCGAGTCCGCCCAAGGTCCGCGGAATATCTCGTGACTGGAAATATAAACGACGGCCCGGGGTACTCACGCGCTTGATGCCCGTGACTGCCGGGGTCTCATCGACGTACTTCAAGGACAGGCGGATATACTGCTTTCCGTCCTCATCGATCTTTTCGACATTCCGAAGATAACCCTCTTCCTTGAGGATTTCAGCGATACTGAGGTGGATCTTCGAGTAACGGGTATCACAAGTTTCCTTGTTGGCCCTGTAAGCGTTACGGATGACAGTTAAAAAATTACTAATAGGATCAGACATTTGACTCTCCTTTTTCTAATATGGATGGAACGTGTCTACCAGGATGACTTAGTCACACCGGGGATCTTTCCTTGGGTTGCCAGTTCACGGAAAGTAATCCGGCTCACACCATACTTTCTCAAATACGCGCGGGGGCGTCCAGTTACGCTGCAGCGGTTCCGCAGGCGGATCGGATTGGAGTTCTTCGGAAGTTTTGTTAGTTTCCTCTGAGCTACATAAAATTCATCATCGGAGGTACCCGGATCAGAAAGGATCCGCTTCAACTCAGCGCGCTTGGCAGCGTATTGGGCAACCATGCGTTCGCGCTTCTTGTTTCGTTCAATCATTGCTTTTTTAGCCATTATCGTATCCTCAAAATTAAGCGTTAGCGGTGGCGGCGGTTGAGCGCTTGCGGAAGGGCATTCCGAGCATGCTGAGCAGCTCACGACCCTCTTCATCCGAACCAGCGGTTGTGGTGATGCAAATATCCATGCCAATGGTGTACTTGGAACCATCCCCGTGGATCTCTGGAAAGATGGAGTGGTCGGTGATACCAAGGGTGTAGTTGCCGTTTCCATCCAGGCGATCCCTCACCCCTCGGAAGTCACGGATACCCGGTAGCGCCACCGCAAGCAGGCGGTAAAGAAACTCGTACATCTGGCGGCCACGGAGTGTCACCATCACGCCAACAGGCATGCCTTCGCGCAACTTGAAGTTACTGACACTCTTCCTGGCCTTTGTAACGACAACTTTTTGCCCACTGATCGTAGTGATGTCCCGAACGATCTCCTCAATCTGGCCTTTTTCCGCAGTCGCGGAGAAACCTGAATTGATGACAATCTTCTCGATCTGTGGAACCTGGTGAACATTCGTGTATCCCCGACTCTTCATCAGATCGGGTACCACCTTATCGGTGTAATACTGCTGTAAGTATGCTTTTTCCATTTTTCGTGTGCCCTGCGGTTTCCTCACTACGGACTAATCCGCCGTGCAAAGACCTCCAGGGCTGTTAAATTATTTATTCTTGCCCTCGACTTTTTCTGAATAACGCGACGCTGGCATCACGTTGGAAATGTGAATCGGATTTTCCCGCTCTGTGATTGCTCCCTCAGGGTTTTCCTGGGTTTTGCGCTCGTGATGCTTGCGCTTGTTCACACCTTCCACGAGGACACGTCCCGCCTTGGGATAAACCTGCATCACCTTCCCGCGCGTACCGCGACCGTTGCCCGCGATGACAACAACTTCTTCTCCTGCTTTGATAAATGTCTTCATTATAGAACCTCTGGTGCGAGACTGATAATCTTCATGTACTTCTTTTGCCGTAGCTCGCGGGCAATCGGTCCATAGACGCGACTGCCGCGTGGTTGCCCTTCCGGGGTAATCAAAACAACGGCGTTACTGTCAAAACGAAGATAGCTACCATCCTTGCGACGGATGGGAGCACGAGTCCTGACGATGACCGCCCTGCAGACCGTTCCCTTCTTGACCGTGGCGTCCGGTGATGATTCCCGAATGTGTACGACAATCTCGTCGCCCACTCCGGCCGTCTTCTTGAGCTGACCCAGACGGCGAATCATTTTCGCTGTCTTGGCTCCTGTATTGTCGGCCACCTTGACCGCTGAAAGCATTTGTATCATGAGAGTTCTCTCCTGTCTTTAAAATAAACCCGTATTACCCGTTCAATCGATCACCGGTGCCTTGTGCAGCACTTTGACCACACGGAAGCGCTTGAGCTTGCTCAGCGGGCGGGTTTCCATGATGGAAATCCGGTCCCCGACAGCACACTCGTTTTGCTCGTCGTGTGCATGCACAACCGTCTTCTGCTTGATCTCCTTGTTATAAAGAGGGTGACGAATCTTGTAATCGTAGGTCACCTTGATCGACTTGTCGCCGGAGCGGCTTGTCACGGTACCTGTGATGTTTTTTCGTTGTTTACGATCTGACATTGCTAGAATTCCTGTAATTGATGGGTTTCATCCCTTAAGCGGATGCAACAGCTTCTTTTTTCTTGCTGGTGGCGAAGGTTTCCAAGCGAGCCACGTCGCGGCGGAGTTCCTTCAGTAAATGTGATTTTTCCAGCTGTCCGGTCTTCTTCCGGAGACGCAGTTCGAGAAGCTCATGCCGGGTATCCCGGATTTTCTTTTCGATTTCAGCGAGTGACAGCTCGGCGACTTCCTTTGCATTCAATGCCATTGTGATAGCTTCCTAATTTAAAGGTCCTTATGGATAAAACGACAGGTGATCGGCAGCTTACCGTCCGCGAGGCGCATGGCTTCACGGGCAGCAGTGATGCTGACACCGCTCAATTCGAACAAAACAGTTCCCGGCTTGATATTGGCGGCCCAGAATTCCACTGCACCCTTTCCTTTGCCTTGGCGTGTTTCAGCCGGCTTCTTGGTAATCGGCTTGTGCGGGAAGACCCGGATCCAGACCTTGCCTCGGCGACTGAGATAGCGATTAATGGCGACACGGGCTGCTTCAATCTGGCTGGCGGTCAAAAGACCACGGCCAAGGGCTTGGATTCCAAAATCGCCGAAAGCGAGCGTGTCACCACCTTTGGCGTTTCCCCGGTTACGGCGACGCTGGCTTTTCCGGTACTTGGTTCTGGATGGCATTAACGGCATGGTAAATATCTCCTGGCTTTAAAATTCAAATACAGTGCTTGAAACCTAGTTGAAGAGCTTTTCCTCGTCATCGAGGCAAATCCAACACTTCACTCCGATTTTCCCGTAGACCGTGCGGGCCTCGGAGAAACCATAATCAATATTGGCACGAAGGGTGTGCAGTGGCACCGAACCGGAACGGGCACTCTCAGTACGGGCAATATCGGCTCCACCGAGACGACCGGAAACCTGGAGACGAATTCCTTTGGCACCAATACTCATTGTGCTCTGGACAGCTTTCTTCATGGCCCGGCGGAATGAAATCCGGCGCTCCAACTGAAGGGCGACACTTTCGGCAACCAGCTTGGCCACCATGTCAGGCTTCTTCACTTCCTGGATGTCAAGAATCACGTCCTTCTTGATCAGCTTCCCCAGGGACTCCTTGATTTTTTCAAGCTCGGCACCCTTGCGCCCGATGACGATTCCCGGACGGGCAGTGTAGACCTTGATACGGACACGGTTACCGGCACGCTCAATCATGATGCGCGGCACAGCGGCGTAGCGGAACTTCTCTTCAAGGAAGGAGCGGATCTCATAGTCCTCCTTGAGGTTCGCACCAAATTCCTTCTTGTTCGAAAACCAGCGTGACTGCCAGTCACGGCGCACGGATAAGCGAAACCCAATTGGATTAACTTTCTGTCCCATAATAAATTAGTTGGATGATTCGGTGAGTACGATTCGAAGGTGACTTGTGCGCTTGCGGATTGGCTTCGCAGACCCACGGGCAGCTGGCTTGAAGCGGCGGAAAGCAGGGCCTTCCTCAACAATCGCTTCCTTGATAACCAGATCGTCTGAATTCAAGTTGTGATTATTCTCCGCATTGGCCACAGCACTGTGAAGTGTCTTGTGGATGAGCCGGGCAGCCTTGCGAGGGATGAACTTCAGCAATTCCAAAGCCTCGTTCGCGGGACGACCCCGGAGCTCGTTGGCAACCTCACGCGCCTTCTTGGGCGAGATCCGGCTGTATTTTGTGTAGGCAATAACTTCCATGATATACCTCTTTACTTCTTGGTATGTGGCTGGTGTCCCTTGAACGTCCGCGTCGGGGCAAATTCACCCATCCGGTGACCCACCATATTCTCGGTGATGTGCACAGGGGCAAATCCCTTGCCGTTATGAACCTCAAAGTTCAAGCCGACAAATTCCGGGGTAATCTGTGAGCGCCGACTCCAAGTCTTGATGGGGCGACGATCGTCTGCCGCCTGCGCCTTGGAAACCTTCTTCCAGAGACCGGGGTCGACGAAAAATCCTTTTTTAAGTGAACGAGCCATATGTATAAATGTGTGTGACCGTTAAAATTGAATGGGTTAATTCTTTACCTTGCGGCCATTCCGGCGAACCAGAATGAGCTTGTTCGAGGCCTTGTTCTTCTTGCGGGTTGGGAAGCCTTTTGAAAGCTGGCCCCAGGGGCTGACCGGATGGCCACCGCCTGAAGTACGGCCTTCACCACCACCCATCGGGTGGTCAACTGGATTCATGGCAACACCACGCACACGGGGGCGACGACCCTTCCAGCGGGAGCGTCCAGCCTTGCCGAGGGAACGGTTGGCGTGCTCGGAATTCCCGACCTCTCCAATCGTGGCGCGGCAAGTGGCCTTGACCATACGAATTTCACCTGAAGGCATCCGAAGAGTCGCGTTGCCCTTCTCAATCGAAACGAGTGTCGCAGCAACACCTGCAGTCCGGACCATTTGAGCTTTGGTATTCGGCTTGATCTCGATATTGTGGACCTTCATTGCCGCAGGAATGCTTTTTAACGGCATGCTGTTACCCGGCTTGAATTCTGCCGACTCGCTGGCGTTGATGATCTTGTCCCCGACATTTAATTTGTTCGGCGCAAGAATGTAACGCAGCTCGTCGTCCTCATACTTGACCAAGGCAATATTCGCGGAGCGATTTGGATCATACTCGAAGCGGATAACCTCGGCAGGCATATCGATCTTGTCGCGACGGAAATCAATCCGGCGGTACAGCTTCTTATGCCCACCACCGCGGCGACGGCTGGTGATACGTCCGTAGAAATTACGGCCACCGGTGCGCTTTTTGGATTCCGTGAGGCTTTTGACCGGACGTTCCTTGCTGAGACCTTCGGTGCGAACTCCAACATGGAATCGCTGTGCCGGCGTGATGGGTCGTTTTGAAATAATAGGCATTTTCTTATCTCCTGATGACCTTAGGCCATTTCAATGGTTGATCCCTGCTTCAATCGTACAATGGCTTTCTTGTAACTGGACCGGCGATGCACCTTTCCGCGTCGCATGCGATCCTGCTTGAATTTGGGTTTTACGTTGGCGATCCGGACCACGGACACTTCCACTCCAAACTGAGCTTCAATGGCCTGCTTGACGGCGACCCGATTGGCCGAATCAGCAACTTTGAACGTGTACTGATTGGCATGGGAAGTCGCTTCCGTCGCCTTTTCGGTGATAACGTGTTCGAGTAAAATACTATCGCGGTAAATCATATTAGTTGCCTCCATTCAAACGGGTGAGCAGACGCTCCAAACCCTTTTCACTGAAAATCACCTGGTCATAGGCGCTGAGGTCGTATGCATTCACATCGCTTGCCTCGTTGACCTCTATTCGGTTGATGTTGCGGGCTGCCAAGAGGCTTTGATCGGACCAGCTGTCATCAAGAATGAGCAGACGACCTTTCGGGGCAACTTTCTCCAACACCTCGTTGAAAAGACGGGTCTTCCGGTCAGCAACTTCCCATTTTTCAATAACTACGACTTCCCCGTCAACAGCACGGTCGAAAAGAGCGCGGGAAAGGGCTGCATGACGCATCTTCTTGTTGATGCGCTGGCTGAAGTCCCTGGGCTGAGGGCCGTGTGCAACAGAACCATGGTAATGCTGGGGAGCAACCTTGGATCCCTGACGGGCTGTTCCTGAACCCTTCTGGCGGAACGGCTTTTTGCCAGTTCCATGAACCGTTGAGCGGGTCTTTGTGGAAACAGTGCCTTGGCGACGATTGGCCATTACGGCCAGAATCACCTGCTTCAAGGCCTGCAGGCCCTTTTCCCCGTCAAATTGTGGAATAGCGTATTCCTTCTCCGAGGAGGAACCACCATCTGAACTGAAAACTTTGAGTTTCATGATTATAAAATCCTCTTGGAAATTAAGCCGAAGCCTTGGCCTTGATCGCCTTGCGGACCAGAACGGTCGACCCTGTTGCACCCGGGACAGATCCCTTTACCAGAATGAGATTCTTCTCAGGCAGGATTTTCACGATCTTCAGGTTTTGCACGGTGCGGCGGTGGGTCCCGAACTGTCCGGGCATCTTCTTTCCCTTGATGACCTTGCCTGGCCACTGGCACATCCCATAAGATCCACCGCGACGATGGAACATGGAACCGTGGGAAGCAGGTCCGCCAGCAAAATTCCAGCGTTTAACGACCCCCTGAAAACCACGACCCTTGGTCTCCCCGATGACGTCGACTTTGGCGTCATCCTGGAAAATCTCCACAGTCAGGGAGGATCCTGCTTCAGCAGTGGAATCCTCTGTCAGGCGAATCTCCCGCAGAAACCTCTGGGGATCCGAACCGGCCTTCTTGAAATGGCCTTTCGCGCCATTGCTTGTGTTCTTCTCCTTTTTGGAGCCGAAGCCGATTTGAATAGCACTGTAGCCATCCTTCTCCTGATTCTTCACTTGAACGACAGGACAAGGACCGGCTTCAATGACGGTTACAGGCACAAGCTCCCCAGTCTCTATGTAGACTTGGGTCATGCCGACTTTTTTGCCAATTAATGCTGTACTCATAATCTAAGCGGCAGACGGGAAGGACTCCCAGACCCTGCATTAGAGGTTAATAAAATGGATTTACGGCTTGTGTTTGGAGTTGCCTGGAGGATTCCTGGCACTTTCCCGACAAACCGGGTTTCCCCGAGGGGAAAAACAGAGGAGAAAAGTGGGCCGCAAAAGCCCTGTCAAATCTTTTGCAGAAAAATCTGCGGAAAAATCATTAAACGTTGATCGTGATGTCCACCCCGGCAGGCAGGTTGAGCTTTTTGAGCTCATCAACTGTCTGGGCTGTCGGTTCAACAATATCGATCAAACGCTTGTGGGTACGTTGCTCGAACTGGTCCATTGACTTCTTGTCAACGTGGGGGGACCGGTTCAAGGAGACCTTCTCAATCAGGGTCGGCAGGGGAATCGGGCCAGCGACACGGGCTCCCGAGCGCTTGGCAGTATCTACGATCTCAGATGCACTCTGATCGATAATGCGATAGTCGTAACCTTGAAGTTTAATGCGAATACGTGGACCACTCATAACGAAATTTTTAAAAGGTGAATTGGTTTGGTTAGATCAAGTTCGAGCCGGTGCGCGGGAGGATGTTTTTACAATATCCTCAAGCATATTGTTAGGAACAGGCTCAAAGTGGCTCGGCTCCATCGAATACGAGGCACGACCCTTGGAAAGAGAGCGGACATCCGTGGAATAACCAAACATCTGCTCAAGAGGAACATGAGCCATAATCTTGGTGAGGTTATTCTTGGTTTCAATTCCCTGGATAACGCCACGACGACGATTCACATCGCCAACAATATCTCCCTGGAATTCATCTGGTGTCTCAACTTCAACCTTCATTATTGGCTCAAGAAGGACGGGCTTGGCCTTGGCCATTGCGTCCCGGAAGGCGAAAATACCGGCCATTTTAAAGGCCATTTCCGAACTATCCACTTCGTGGAAGGAGCCGAAAGTGAGGCGAACCTTGAAATCGACGACAGGATAACCGGCCACAGTACCATTGCGCATGGCTTCCTTGATCCCCTCCTCAGTTGGCTTGATGTATTCCTTGGGAATGACCCCGCCAACGATTTCGTTGGAGAATTCGTATCCCTTACCCGTGTCCAGCGGCTCAATCTTGATTTCAGCATGGCCATACTGACCACGACCACCCGACTGGCGGACAAACTTGCCCAAGCCATCGGCAGGATGCGTGATCGTTTCACGGTAAGCGATCTGGGGACGTCCCACCGTAGCTTCAACCTTGAATTCACGGAGCAGACGGTCGCGGATAATATCCAAGTGAAGCTCACCCATTCCAGCAATGATGGTCTGCCCAGTCTCCTCGTCGGAAGAAACCATGAAAGTCGGATCTTCTTCAGCGAGGCGTTGCAAGGCGATGGAAAGTTTCTCCTGGTCAGCCTTTGAAGCAGGCTCAACGCTCATGCTGATGACCGGTTCCGGGAATGTCGGTGGCTCAAGAATGAGATCGACACCCTTTTCAGTCAGCGTATCGCCAGTGCGAACATCCTTGGCACCAATTATGGCCACAATGTCACCCGAGTAGGCCCGGGTAATATCCTCGCGGCGATCAGCGTGCATGACCATCAAGCGGCTCACGCGCTCAGATCTGCCAGTCCGCGGATTGTAAAGAGTGGATCCCTTTTCAAGAATTCCCCTGTAGACGCGGAAGAAAAGCAATTTCCCCACGTAAGGATCAGTAAAAAGTTTGAATGCCAAGCCGGCGATTTTGCCTGAATCGTCTGGGCCAACTTCGACAAGAACAGATTCGTCATCCACTGAGTGCCCCTTCTGGGCAGGGATGTCCAATGGACTGGGAAGGTAATTTACGACAGCGTTGAGGAGCTTTTGAATCCCCTTGTTCTTGAATGCCGTTCCGGGGATCACACCGATGAAATGATGTGAAAGAGTCGCTTTGCGAATTCCCGCCATGAACTCTTCCTCAGTGATCTCTTCACCCTCAAGGTACTTTTCGGCGAGAGCGTCGTCAAAGGCTGCTATGTCCTCAAGAAGAGACTCACGATACTCCTTGGCCTGCTCGAGATACTCTTCAGGAATATCCTCCTCAGTGTAACTTGTCCCGGTGGTATCATCATCATTGTAGAAGTGAGCCTGCATGCGGATCAAATCAATGAGGCCCTTGAAATTCTCTTCAGCACCAATCGGAATATAGATCGGATGGGCATTTCCACCAAGTTTGTTGCGAATATCATCAACGGCACTGAAGAAATCAGCCCCTGTACGGTCCATTTTATTGATGAAACAGATCCTTGGAACCATGTACTTGTTCATCTGGCGCCAAACCGTTTCAGATTGGGGCTGAACCCCGGCCACTGCACAAAATACAGCGACAGCGCCGTCAAGGACCTTAAGCGAACGCTCTACTTCGGCTGTGAAGTCAACGTGCCCGGGGGTGTCAATGATGTTGATCCGGTGCGGAATAGCCTCGTAAGGACCTCTTTTGGTCATCCACTCAGTGGAAATGGCCGCCGAGGTGATTGTAATGCCACGCTCGCGCTCCTGCTCCATCCAGTCAGTCGTGGCGGCACCCTCGTGAACCTCGCCTATCTTGTGGATCTTACCGGAATAAAAGAGAATGCGCTCAGTTGTGGTCGTCTTGCCGGCATCAATGTGCGCGACAATACCAATATTACGCTGAAACTCAAGGGGTACGGTTCGGGAAGAATCGTTTGCTGGTGATACCTTTTTAGGATCGAAAGTGCTCATGGAATTTAAGTACTGGAACTACCAGCGGAGGTGGGCAAAAGCCCGGTTAGCTTGGGCCATTCGGTGAGTATCGTCCTTTTTCTTAACGACCGTTCCCGTGTTGTTGTAGGCATCAGTTATTTCTGCGGCGAGATTGGCACTCATGGAACCGCGCCGGGCGCGGGATGCGGTGACAAGCCAGCGAAAGGCCAGACTCTGCTGTCGCTCGAAGCTGATTTCCAGCGGAACCTGATAGGTTGTTCCCCCGACACGACGGCTCTTTACCTCGAGCTTTGGCCGGATATTCTCCAGGGCACCCAGAAGAAGGTCGACTGGATCTCCCTTGCCAAGGTTTTCACTGACCTTTTCAAAAGCTCCATAGACAATAGCTTGAGCTATGGACTTCTTGCCATCCAACATGATGACATTGATCAGATGACTGACTAAGGGGCTGTTATAGCGGGGGTCAGGCGTGTGTTCGCGCTTTTCGGCTCTGCGGCGTCGTGACATGGTTTTCTCTCTAAATTTGGGTGTTTAAAATCAACTTTTCGGCCGTTTGACACCGTATTTGGAACGGCTGCGGCGTCTCTTTTCGACTCCAGTGCAATCAAGTGCTCCGCGCACAATATGATAACGGACACCAGGAAGGTCCTTTACGCGACCTCCACGGACCAGAACCACACTGTGCTCCTGAAGACTGTGCCCTTCATCCGGAATGTAGGCGATCACCTCATATCCGCTGGTCAGGCGGACCTTGGCAACCTTCCGAATAGCCGAATTTGGCTTTTTCGGTGTGCGGGTCATTACCTGTGTGCAGACGCCGCGGCGAAATGGATTTTTACGCAAAGCGGGCGACTTCCCCTTCTTAAAGGTGGAAACGCGTGGATTACGGACCAATTGATTGATTGTTGGCATGGCTCAAGATTCGATTTTGGAAAAAGGGCAGACCGTAGAGCTTTGGAATTCCACGGCAAGTTTTTTTTAGCTGGTTTGAATTTAGTTTTAGAAAAGGATGCCGGTCGCATCAATTACGGTGACAACCGGCATCGCTGTAAGTGTAAGAATTGTGACTAACTGGCGTCGACAGCGTCCTCCCCGACTTCCTCCGAAGACGGTGCAACAAGAGTGTTGATCTTCAGGCGCCGATAGGTCGGAAGCCCTGTTCCTGCTGGAATCAGGTGACCCATGATGACATTTTCCTTGAAGCCTTCCAACTTGTCGACCTTGCCGAGCGTGGCGGCATCAGTGAGGACACGAGTGGTTTCCTGGAAGGAAGCAGCGGAAATAAAACTTTCCGTCTCCACAGAGGCCTTGGTAATTCCGAGGAGGATTGGCTCCCCTTCAGCAGGCTGGCCACCCGCTTCGGAGATTCGCTCATTTTCCCGGATAAAGGAATCCTTGTCGATCTGTTCACCCCAGAAGAAGTCGCTGTCGCCGGGCTCCGTAATACGGACCTTGCGGAGCATCTGCGAAATGATGACTTCGATGTGCTTATCGTTAATCGTCACCCCCTGCAGACGGTAAACTTTCTGGATTTCGGCAAGAAGGTACTCTTGGACAGAGCTCGGTCCGAGAATATCGAGGATCTCGTGCGGATCAGCCGCTCCTTCTGTCAGGTGCTGTCCCTTGTAGACCACATCCCCAGGTTGTACGATGATGTGCTTGCCGTGCGGAATAAGGTGTTCCTCTTCCTGTCCGGACTCCTGGTCCGTGACAACAAGACGCTTTTTCCCGCGCACCGTGCCATTCATTGAAACAATACCGTCGATCTTGGCCATTTCGGTGGCTTCCTTCGGGCGGCGGGCCTCGAACAATTCGGCAACCCGCGGGAGGCCCCCGGTGATGTCCTGTGTCTTCGAAGCTTGACGAGGTGTCTTGGCGAGCAATGAACCACCGTCAATCTCATCCCCTTCGGTTACAGAGACAGTCGCCCCTGTGGGAATCGAGTACGTTGCGAGGAGGCGCTTGGCATCCTTGGCATCAACAATTTCAATTTGCGGTGAAAGGTCTTCCTTGTGCTCAATGACGACCGTCGCGATCCGACCTGATGAAGGATCAATCTCGCGCTTGACGGTGACACCGGGAATCATGTCGCTGAAACGGACTGTACCCGATTTTTCGGATAGAATCGGAACATTGAACGGATCCCACTGGGCCAATTTTTTGGCCGCCTCAATCTGATCGCCATCACGGACCGTCAAAACAGCACCGGCGGGAATATTGTAGGTTTCCAGTTCCTTCTCGTTATCGTCGATAATTGAGACCGCACCAGTCTTGTTAAGGACAACGCGGGAAGCACCATCCCCCACTTCAACCAGCCGCAGACCATTAAAACGGACAAAACCACCATTCTTGACGGTAATGTCGGCCGACTGGGCAAGGGCGGAAGCGATACCACCGATGTGGAATGTACGCATTGTCAACTGCGTGCCCGGCTCGCCGATTGACTGGGCAGCAATAATGCCGACAGCCGTCCCGATTTCCACCAGATCATTGGTGGCCGGATTGATACCGTACGCCTTGGCGGAAAGACTGTTGCCGCGGATGTGCGTCAAGGCGGACATGACTTTGACCCGCTCGATTCCCAGCTCGTCAATACGGGCGGCAATCTCCTTGGTAACCATTTCGCCTGCCTTAATGACAATGTCATCCGGATCAATCGGGTTGCGAACATCGAGGGAAACACAGCGACCAATGATGCGCTCACGAAGCGGGACAATGACGTCGTCACCTTCGATGATGGCGAACTTCCAGATACCATCCCGGTTTCCATCATCAATATCCGTGATGATACAATCCATTGCGACATCACAAAGCTTACGGGTAAGATAACCCGCATCGGCTGTTTTCAAGGCCGTATCGGCCAATCCCTTGCGGGCCCCGTGAGTGGAAATAAAGTATTCCAGAACGCTCAAGCCTTCACGGAAGGAGGAGAGGATCGGACGCTCAATAATTTCACCTGACGGCTTGGCCATCAACCCACGCGTTCCGCACAGCTGGCGGACCTGCTGCTTGTTGCCACGGGCACCGGAGTCCATCATCAGATAGACCGGGTTGACCTCTCGCTTGCCATTATTCTCGTTAAGATGCTCGAAGACCGCCTGGGCAATCTCGTCAGTGGCCTGAGTCCAAATATCAACCACCTTGTTATAGCGTTCGCCGCCGGTGATGATACCCTTCCGGTACTGGTTGGAGACGTCCCCGATGCGCTTGCGCGCCCGTGCAACAATTTCGCTCTTTTCGGGAGGAATGATCATATCCTCCATGCCGATTGAAATACCGGCCATCGTGGCAATTGTGAATCCGGTTTCTTTCAAGCGATCCAGCATTTTGATGGATTCTTCACGACCGGCTGCCTGATAGGTGCTGTTGATCAGCTCACCCAACTTTTTCTTGGCCACCGGGAAATTCATAAAGCCAAGGACTTCCGGCCAGATTCCACTGAAAATGACGCGACCCGGTGTCGTCACAATTACCTTTTGACGGGAATTGCCGTAGGGGGTCTTTGTTCCATAATTCGGGTTTTCAAACCGAATCCAATCGTGCTTGCCAATGACGCCATCGGCTTCAGCAAGGAGAACTTCCTCGATGGAGCTGAACAAAGGCACATGGGCACCCTTCACAGGTTGCTCGCGCGGCTCGATTGTCAGATAATAGGAACCGAGGACAATATCCTGGGAAGGAGTGAGAATTGGATCCCCACTGGAAGGTGAGAAAATATTATTTGTGCTCATCATGAGCAGCTTTGCCTCAAGAATTGCCTCAAGGCTCAGCGGCACGTGCACGGCCATCTGGTCACCGTCAAAGTCAGCATTGTAGGCGGCACAGACAAGCGGGTGCAGGCGGATAGCATCCCCTTCAATCAAAGTCGGCTCAAAAGCCTGGATGGAAAGGCGGTGCAAGGTCGGAGCACGATTCAAGAGCACCGGATGGCCGATCGTCACCTCTTCAAGGATGTCCCAGACTTCGGGTGAACGCTTTTCAATCATCTTGCGAGCACCACGAACTGTATGGACAAAGCCCAGTTCTTTCAGGCGCCGGATAATGAAGGGTTCAAAAAGAACCAGAGCCATCTTCTTCGGCAAACCACACTGGTGGAGTTTCAGTTCAGGGCCGATGACAATGACCGAACGGCCAGAGTAATCCACTCGCTTGCCAAGAAGGTTTTGACGGAAGCGTCCCTGCTTGCCTTTGAGCATGTCGCTGAGCGACTTCAGCGGGCGGTTCCCAGCGCCTGTCACAGCACGGCCATGACGACCATTGTCGAACAACGCATCGACCGCTTCCTGCAACATGCGCTTTTCATTATGGATAATGACATCCGGGGTCTTCAAAAGAAGCAGGTTCTTCAAACGGTTATTCCGGTTGATCACCCGACGATACAGGTCATTCAGGTCAGAAGTGGCGAAGCGGCCTCCTTCAAGAGGAACAAGCGGGCGCAGATCCGGCGGAATCACCGGAACGACTTCGAGCACCATCCATTCAGGACGTGACTCAGACTCGATGAAGCCCTGGATTACCTTCAGGCGCTTCGAAAGCTTCTTTTTAATCTGCTTCGAACGGGTGTTGTGCATCTGCTCGTGCAACTCGTCGACAACCGAGGGAAGATCCATGTTTTCCAGGATCTTGCGAATCGCCCCAGCGCCCATTTCAGCAACAAAGGAATCATCCCCATACTCGTCCATGGCAGCCGTATACTCTTGCTCTGTCAGCAACTGGCGCTCTTCCAGAGGTGTCTTGCCCGGATCAACAACAACATAATTCTCGTAGTAGATGACCCGCTCAAGGTTACGCGCCGTCAGGTCGAGGAGCAGACCAAGGCGACTGGGCATACTCTTGAGAAACCAAATATGAGAGCAGGAAACGGCCAGCTCGATGTGGCCCATCCGTTCACGGCGGACTCGGCTTACCGTGACTTCTACACCACATCGGTCACAAATGACACCCTTGTACTTGATGCGCTTGTACTTTCCGCAAGCACACTCGTAGTCCCGGACTGGACCGAAGATGCGCTGGCAAAACAATCCGCCTGGTTCAGGCTTGAAAGTACGGTAATTGATTGTTTCGGGATTTTTCACTTCGCCCCGTGACCAGCTGCGGATGGCATCCGGGGAGGCGATTGTGATGGAGACTTGATCGAAGGACTTTTCCTTGTCAAATCCCAGAAGGTCGCGGGCTTCGCGTGTCTGAAGTTCGTCACTCATGGCAAATAATTGGCTGATTGTTTAGCGTTGGATCAGTTGGCGAAGGCGGAGGCCAGAGGATCCTGGTCGCCCATTTTGATATCAAGGCAGAGGCTCTGCATTTCCTTCATGAGAACATTGAAGGACTGCGGAGTGCCGGCTTGCAGACTGTTGTCACCTTTGACAAGGGACTCGTAGATTTTGGTACGTCCTGCGACGTCGTCGGACTTGACGGTCAGCAACTCCTGCAGCGTGTAGGCAGCTCCATATGCCTCGAGGGCCCAGACCTCCATCTCACCGAATCGCTGTCCGCCATACTGAGCCTTACCGCCCAATGGCTGCTGGGTAATGAGACTGTAAGGACCCACTGCGCGGGCGTGGATCTTGTCCGCGACCAAGTGGTTGAGCTTGAGCATGTAAGTATAGCCGACAACGACCTCCTGGTCGAGGCGACGGCCGGACCGGCCATCGTAAAGGAAGCTCTTGCCGGTCAACGGGAGGTTGGCTTGTTCAAGGTAGCCCTTGATCTTTTCTTCCTCAATACCGTCAAAAATCGGTGTCGCAATCTTGAGCCCAAGTGCTTTCGCGGCGTAACCGAGGTGACACTCGAGAACCTGTCCGACATTCATCCGGCTCGGAACCCCAAGCGGATTAAGGCAGATATCCACGGAAGACCCATCGGCGAGATAGGGCATGTCCTCAACCGGAACAATCTTGGCGACAACGCCTTTGTTCCCGTGACGGCCGGCCATCTTGTCTCCAACCTGGATCTTGCGCTTCGTCGCGATGTAGACCTTCACGTTCTTCACTGTGCCTTGGTCGACATCATCGCCGGATTCAACGCCTTCAATGCGGCGCTCCTGATCCGTTTCAAGCTCATCAAACTTGCTTTTGAAGCTGTCGATGATCTCCATGATCTTGATTCGGACCGGAGAAGGATCGATATCAATCGACTTGTAGACGGAGGCCAGCTTGCGAAGAAGGGTCTTCGTGATCTTCCGGTTGGCCGGAATGATGATCTCCCCACTTTCGCCGTTAACCACATCGAGAGGAATCTTTTCCCCGAGAAGGATATTTGAGAGGCTTTCTGTCAGGGACTCACGCAAGCGATCCATCTGCGTACGGAATTCTTCGTTGATCTTCTTGATCTGCCGGCGGCGGTCCGAGGCGGAGAGCTTCTCCGTTTCACCCTCGACACGACTCGACACCTTGACGTCCATGATGATCCCGGTCGTGCCTGACGGAACGAGGAGAGAAGTATCCTTCACATCGGCAGCCTTTTCACCGAAAATCGCACGGAGAAGCTTTTCTTCAGGAGCCAACTCGGTTTCGCTCTTTGGTGTGATCTTGCCCACGAGAATATCGCCGGGTTTCACTTCAGCACCAACGCGGATAACCCCGTCATGGTTCAGATTCTTGAGAGCTTCCTCACCCACATTGGGAATATCTCGTGTGATTTCTTCCGGCCCGAGTTTGGTGTCTCGTGCGGTCACTTCAAATTCCTCAATGTGAATCGAAGTGAAAACATCATCCTTGAGGAGCCGCTCACTGATCAGGATAGCATCTTCAAAGTTGTACCCGTTCCAAGGCATGTAGGCCACAAGGACATTACGGCCCAGTGCCAATTCACCCTGATCCGTGGAAGCCCCATCAGCGAGCAAGTCGCCCGCCTTGATCTTTTGCCCCCGCTTGACGACCGGCTTCTGGTTGAAGCAGGTACCCGCGTTGGAGCGCAGAAACTTACGTAGCGGATAAACATAAAAACCGGTTTTCGGGTCGCTCTTGTCCTTTTTGAGCAGCTTGGGAGAAACCTCCCCGTCGCTTGTGACAATGATTCGCCGCGCATCGACTGAAGCAATCACTCCATCCGCCTCGGCAATCGTAACTGTCTTTGAGTCCCGTGCGACACGTTCTTCAATTCCGGTGCCCACAAGTGGGGCCTCGGTTTTAAGAAGCGGCACCCCTTGGCGTTGCATATTGGATCCCATCAACGCGCGATTGGCATCGTCATGCTCAAGGAATGGAATCAGACCGGCAGCCACAGAAACAACCTGCTTGGGCGATACGTCCATCAGGTGGACTTCCTTCGGATCGACTTCAATAAAGTCATCCGCCTTCCGGGCAGTCACACGACCTTCCAGTTTCCCCTTGGTCACTTTGGAATTTGCCTGGGCTATGATCTTACCTTCTTCCTGGTCAGCATTCAGGTAAATCACCTCGTCAAGCACCTTGCCGTTTTTAACAACACGATAAGGGGCTTCAATGAAACCAAACTCATTGACCTGTGCATAGGTCGAAAGACTGTTGATCAAACCAATATTTGGTCCTTCAGGGGTCTCAACCGGACAAATACGGCCGTAGTGCGAGGGGTGGACGTCGCGCACTTCAAAACCAGCGCGGTCCCGATTCAACCCTCCAGGGCCGAGAGCGGAAAGACGGCGTTTGTGCGTCACCTCAGCCAACGGATTGATCTGGTCCATGAACTGGCTCAACTGGCTACGCGCATAGAAATCGCGGATCACCGTGCTCAAGGCCTTTGGATTGATCAGTTTCTGTGGCGTGACCGAATCAACACTCTGGTCATAAAGTGTCATGCGCTCCTTCACGAGGCGCTCTGTCCGGGCCAGACCAATACGGCACTGGTTCATCAAAAGCTCCCCAACTGTGCGAACACGACGGCTGCCAAGGTGATCGATATCGTCAACGATCCCATCACCCTTTTTCAAACGGACAAGGTATTTGGTCGCCTCAACAATGTCTTCAACGACAATGATTCGGGTTTCTAGAGCAGTCTCGAGGCCCAGCTTCTGGTTGATCTTATAACGACCAACCCGGCCGAGGTCATAGCGCTTGGGATCCTGGAAGAGACGCTTCAGGAGGGCCTTGGCGTTCGCTGTTGTTGGCGGCTCACCTGGGCGCAGACGCTTGTAAATATCCTTGAGGGCCTCCTCCTCATTGCGGGTCGGGTCCTTCTTGAGGCAGCGAATGATCGCTCCATCGTCAATGGTTGTATCGATGACCCGGACAGTATCAATCCCGGCCGCTTCAATGCTCCGGACAATGGTCTTGGTGAGTGGTTCGAATGACCGGGCAAGAACCGCACCTTTGTCAGCATCGACAAGGTCTTCCACCAGCACAAGCCGGCTGACGCTTTCAAGCTTCAGGGCCTTCTTTACCTTGAGGTCTTCAATATTATAGAAAAAGTTTAGAATCTCAAAATCACTGCCGTACCCCATTGCGCGGAGAAGGGTCGTGATCAGGAACTTGCGGCGACGACGGCGGCGATCAAGATAGACATACAGCAGGTCATTCTGATCAAACTGGGTTTCCAGCCAAGTACCACGGTCAGGAATGATCCGGAAACTGTACAGGGTCTTTCCACTCGTGTGCGGGGTTGTCTCAAAGGCGATGCCCGGCGACCGGTGCAGCTGGCTTACCACCACACGCTCTGCCCCGTTGATGATGAAGGAACCACGCTCGGTGATCATGGGCATTTCACCCATGTAAATTTCCTCATCCTTAATGGAGTCCTCTTCACGGAGACGAAGCTTCACATAAAGAGAAATGGAATAGGTCACTCCTTCACGAATCGCTTCCATCTCGGTCATCTTCGGACCAGCAAGCGTGTACGAGACATATTCCAAGCTGCAACGACCATCGTAGCTCTCAATCGGGAATACTTCACGCAGGACTGCTTCCAGACCGACATGCTCGCGCTGGGTCGGAGGAACATCTTCCTGCAAAAATTCCTTGAAGGAATTGAATTGAATTTGAATCAGGTTCGGCGGAGCGATGACCTCTTTCAGTTTCCCAAAGTTGATTCTGTCAGACATGGTATTTTCAGATTGAGAGATGATGGATTTCCAGCGGGGAAATTAAATAACAGGTAGCGCTGGCAAAGTCCCTTGCGAGCCTCTGCCAGCGTACCTGGAAAAATATGATCGATAATTCGTCAGATTTACTTGATTTCGACTTCAGCACCAGCTGCTTCAAGCTTCTTCTTGAGCTCGTCAGCGTCGTCCTTAGTGGTAGCTTCCTTGACGGCCTTCGGTGCACTTTCGACCAGTTCCTTAGCCTCCTTGAGGCCGAGTCCGGTGATGGCGCGCACTTCCTTAATGACGGCAATCTTGTTGCTGCCGTGACCCTTCAGGACCACGTCAAACTCGGTCTTTTCCTCTTCTGCAGCGGCTTCACCGCCAGCAGCACCGCCAGCAGCAGCTACGGCGACAGGTGCAGCAGCGCTGACACCCCATTTTTCTTCGAGGTCCTTGACCAATCCAGCGATATCGAGAACCGACTGGGAACTGAGCCATTCAATGACGTCTTCTTTTGTTATTTCTGCCATGGTTATATCCTATTAGAGACAACTAGCGTTACTCACACACCGCGTGCTTTATCCGTTTAAGGAGACTTTCTCCCTAGCTGATTCGTTCAGGTTGAAATTAATAATATAATAGAGTGTTTCGACCTCAACCGTCCTGTTCCGACTTGGCATGGAGGACATTGAGGAGTCCCTGCGGAACGGCCTGAATGATCCGGACCATCTGCGATGCCGGTTGGTTGAGCAGACCCAGCAACTGGGCCTGGAGAATTTCCTTTGAAGGGAGCTTGGCCAGATCAGAAATCTGGGATGCCGAAAGGGGGTTGTTGTCGAGAACACCGCCTTTAATCTCCAACTTCTTCTTGTCCTTGAAGAATTTTTCGAGGGCCTTCGCCACGCCAGCGGCATTTTCGCCACCCACCACGAGCGCTGTTGGCCCACGGTAATTCTCTTCTTCAATGGGCATTTCACGATCGCTAGCCGCAATCTTCAAAATACGGTTTTTCACCACGTGGAATTCCGCACCAACTTCCGCCAGGATGCGACGGAGCTCTTCTGTCTCGGCTACGGTGACACGCTCAAAGTCTGCAAGATAAACATAATCGGACTTCTCAAGATACTGGCCGACTTCTTCGACTAGAAATTTTTTCTCTGGTTGCATAGATTTGTTCCTTCCGACTTATAAATTAGCGTAAACAGCTGAATCCAAGCGGACTCCCGGGGACATTGTTCCCGAAATCGCAGCTGACTTGATGTAACTGTGCCCCTTCAATGACTCCGGACGAGCCTTACCGAGGGCATCGAATACCGTAGTGATATTCTCCTCCAGATCCTGAACCGAGAAAGAACGCTTGCCGACAACAATACCGATGTTGGCAGTCTTATCCATCTTGAATTCAACACGGCCTCCGCTCTTGACGGACTGGATGGCTGCCGAAATGTCGTCTGTAACTGTTCCCGACTTGGGATTGGGCATTAACCCACGCGGCCCCAGGACACGCGCCACCTTGCGCACTTCCTTCATCGCGGCCGGCGTTGACACAGCGACGTCAAAGTCTGTCCATCCGTCCATGATCTTGGCGATCAGGTCATCCATACCAGCTTCGTCAGCACCTGCATCGAGGGCCTCCTGCGCATTATCGGTAAAGGCAACAACCCGGACTTTCTTGCCGCTTCCCTTGGGAAGATTGACAATGCCTCGGACCATTTGGGTGCTTTGTTTTGGATCCACCCCGAGGTGGAGCGACAATTCCACGGTCTCATCAAACCGGGCCTTGGGGAACTTGCTCAGGAGTTCCAGAGCCTCGTTCAGTGGATATGTGTCCGCGTGCGTATATAACTCGCTCGCAGTCTTTCGTTTCTTTGTGATTTTTGCCATTTAGTAAACTCCCTCCTTGGAGGTTCGAACGTTTGGGTTAAAAAATTAGTCGACCACTTCAATGCCCATTGAACGGGCAGTCCCTTCAATAATACGCATCGCGGCCTCATCGGTTGTCGCGTTAAGGTCTTTCCTCTTCGTCTCAACGATTTCCAGGATCTGCTTACGCTTAACCTTGCCGACCTTCTCCTTGTTGGGCACGCCAGATCCCTTGGCCAGACCGGCAGCTTTCTTCAGCAAAACCGCTGCAGGCGGGGATTTGGTGATAAAGCTGAATGAGCGGTCTGCATAGACCGTGATCACTGTTGGAAGGATTGTGCCGGCCTGATCTTTCGTGCGGGCATTAAAATCCTTACAAAAGGCCATGATATTGACACCAGCCGCACCGAGGGCAGGGCCAACTGGAGGAGCCGGATTAGCAGCCCCTGCCGGGAGTTGAAGTTTGATTGTTCCTGTGACTTTCTTTGCCATTGTTGCTTTCTAGATTTTTCCGGCTCACGCGAATAAGAGGCGTATCGGTGCGGCCGAAGGTTATTTCATAAATTAGTCGCCATCCGTCATTCGCTCAACCTGCCAATATTCGAGCTCAACAGGTGTGAATCGCCCAAAAATGGAAACAGAGACCTTGAGCTTTCCGCGCTCCGTATCGATTTCATCGATTCGGCCACTCAGATTGAGGAAAGGTCCATCCGTGATTTTAACTTCCTCACCCACTTCGTATTGAACCTTCGGCACTTCCTTGCCTTCGGATTCTTCAACCTGCTTCAGAATACGGTCAATTTCCGAGTCCTTGAGTGGAGCCGGGGATTTCCCGCCAGCAAACCCAATTACCCCGTCAGCCCCGTTGATAAAGTACCAGACTTTCTGGACCAAATCGTTGTTTTCATCATAAAGACGGCAATGCACGAAAATATAGCCCGGGTAGAGCTTTCGCTTCCGTTGGGACTTTTTGCCATGCTTGACCTCCGAAACGGTCTGGTCGGGGATGAGCGCCTCGAAAACAAAGTCCTCGAGCTCATTTTCAGAAATATAGCGATCAATATAGCGTTTTGCGGCAGGCTCCTTGTTTGAGAGCGTCTGCACGACAAACCACTGTCCTTGCCGGACCGGATTATCGCTGTTGGATGAATCTTCTTCCATTAATCAACCTGTATTCCTACCCGCGAACCCAGTTGGTCAGCAATTGGATCCAATTGTATACACTGAAATCAGCCAGAGCGATGAACGCCCCCAGAAGCAAAGTGGCGAAAAACACCACAACGGTGCTGTCCCTCAGCTCTGTCTTGGTCGGCCAGACTGCCTTTTTGAGCTCCGTAGAGGTTTCTCCAAGGAATATGCGGGCTTTTCTGAATGGGTTAGGCATGATTTGAATGAATGATTATTTCCTGAAGCAGGCATTAACTGTAAAAAACTGGCAGGGCAGGAGGGACTCGAACCCCCAGCCAATGGTTTTGGAGACCACTACTCTACCAATTGAGCTACTGCCCTGTAATTCTCAAAATGTTTAAGTGCGGATGCCGGGAGTCTTCATTTCGAAGAAACCCGGCAACCGGCGACAAAAGGGAATAGGATTATTCCGTGATTTCCGTGACACGGCCAGCACCAATTGTGCGCCCGCCTTCACGGATCGCAAACCGCTGCCCAGGTTCCATGGCAATCGGCTTCTGCAAGGCGATTTCCACGGAAAGATTGTCACCCGGCATAACCATTTCCACACCTTCCTTCAGGGTAAGAATACCCGTCACGTCGGTGGTACGGAAGTAGAATTGCGGACGATACCCGCTGAAGAACGGCGTGTGACGACCACCCTCTTCCTTGGTCAGGACGTAAATTTCAGCATTACCCTTGGTGTGCGGGGTGATCGAACCTGGCTTGGCCAGAACATGGCCGCGCTCAACATCATCCTTGGCAACACCACGGAGAAGCACACCGACATTGTCACCAGCTTGGCCTTCGTTCAGCAGCTTGCGGAACATTTCCACACCTGTGACGACGGACTTGCGGGTGTCGGTCAGCCCGACAATTTCGATTTCCTCGCCGACCTTGACGATTCCGCGCTCGATACGGCCAGTGGCAACAGTACCACGACCCGTGATGGAGAACACGTCCTCAACGGACATAAGGAATGGCTTGTCGATTTCACGCTCAGGAGCAGGAATCTCAGCATCAATAGCTTCCATCAGGTTGCCGATGCACTCAACACCCTGTGGGGTGCCTTCGAGAGCGCCGAGGGCTGTACCACGAACAACAACAGCGTTGTCACCGTCATACTGGTACTTGGAGAGAAGGTCGCGGACTTCAATTTCGACAAGCTCGAGAAGCTCTTCGTCATCCAGCAAGTCAACCTTGTTAAGGAAAACAACAATCTTCGGCACGCCAACCTGGCGAGCGAGAAGGATGTGCTCACGAGTCTGCGGCATAGGCCCGTCAGCGGCGCTAACAACGAGGATAGCTCCGTCCATCTGGGCGGCACCCGTGATCATGTTCTTAACGAAGTCAGCGTGTCCCGGGCAGTCAACGTGAGCATAGTGCCGATTGTCGGACTCATACTCAACGTGCGCAACGGCGATCGTCACTGTCTTCGTTTCGTCACGAACTGTCCCTCCCTTGGCGATATCCTTGTAGGACTTGAACTGGGCAAGACCCTTGTCGGACTGCACCTTGAGAATGGCAGTTGTGAGTGTTGTTTTACCGTGGTCAATGTGACCGATTGTTCCCACGTTAACGTGAGGTTTTGTTCTTTCGAATGTTTCTTTGGCCATGATCGCTAATCAGATTATGTTACGACGTTGTTTGTACGACTTAACTGCTGGTGATAGTTGAAGGTTGATGTTTAGTGGAGCCCTCGAGCGGATTTGAACCGCCGACCTCTTCCTTACCAAGGAAGTGCTCTACCGACTGAGCTACAAGGGCGCCGAAGAAGATTTGAATTAAAGCAAAGTGGCGGAATTTGCGGGTCATGAACCGTAGGGTCAAGACCTTTTTCCGCGATTTTATAAACAAATTTTCCAGAGCCGGAAATAGAGCTCGGATTGCTCACGGATAGACCGTTATGCGATAGTAGCCACTTGGCAAGCCGCGATAGTAATCCAGCGACCCGATATAGCCCTGCAGGGCCTGGTCCCAGTCGGTGAAACCTGAACTGCCAGAGATGACAGGTTTCCCAAGAGGTATTTCATGGACCAGATGCAGGTAAAAGCGAATCGGCGGCCAGAGCGCCTCGGGGGAAAGCTGCCTGAGGCTGTCCGGCAACGCGGACACCCGGAGTGAATGGTCAACCCTCTCCCCGAGGGGAATCGATTGAAGGCTGGTTTCCGAAACAATGCTAGGCAGCGGGGCCGTTGGCTGGCGACCAAACCGAGACAGATAAAATGCGGGTCCCGCCGGAAGAGCGATCTCCGGCGGTGCACTTCCGAACGGTGGCAGGGAAATTGTAGCAGGTGATGAGTCCGGAAGAGTCAAAATTGGCTCATACTGGGAAAACACTTCCGTTGCTTCCCGGAGGCTGGCCACATCATCCATCTGGCTGACCAGGTTCCATTTGGTTGGCATGAACAAAGGCGCACTGTCCTGAAGGAAGGCCTGTTCACCAAGGGCTGGATTGACGCGAATGCCCGAATTCCCAACATAGTGAACCTGCACGGGATCCTCTGGAGCCGAACGCGGTGAGGGAAATTCAATCCTGATAAAATAGAAAACACCGATATGGACGACTAGACCACCCAGAATGGAGACGAAGGCCAGTGTGAGAATTCGTTTCATGATGGAACTTCCGCTCAAAAGCCATCGGAATTAAAGAATTCCTCCTCATATGGCAGCTCAGCAGCCAGATGCACTTCTGAAAATCCAGCGCGGCCAGCCAGATCCATAAGCATGAAGAGCGTCTCTGTAGAAATAGTGGCATCGGCTTTAATCAGCAAGGTGGCGGGAAAGTCTTCCGTGCCCAGTCCGTTTTCCGTCACATAGTCCTTGAGGTGCGATTCAAGGGTAAGGGCAGAAAGTTTTTCCCCATCGAAGAAATAGAGCTCGTTCCGGTCAACTGTCAGGACTGCCGCCACGGACCCGCGTTGCAGCTCCAACGAACTGCTTTTGGAAAGGCGGATCGCCGTCCCGGGGGTAAGTATAAAGGCTGACACGTTCAAAGAGACAAAGAGCCCGATGAGGATAACATCTAGAAATGGAACGACATCGAAGCCGGACCGGGGCCGGCAACCGATGAATTTCCTCAGCTCGAGCGGTTCGGTAATTCCGGGCATTATTGATCCGCCTCCGGTTCTTGGGTCTCTTCATCGGGCAACCCACCGTCCGTTTGCTCCTGTTGCATGAACTGGATCAAGTCATGTCCGGTGTATTCCATGTCGTGCACGAGTGCGCGGACCCGCCCATGCAGGAAGTGGTGCGCAATGTGCGCCATGATGGCGATCATCAGCCCGAAAGCGGTTGTCAGCAAGGCTTGGCCGATTCCTCCCAGCAACAGCCCAAAAGTCGGATATCCGACTGTCTCGCTGAATGGGACGCCGAAAAAGGCCTGAAGCATTCCAAGGACTGTACCCAACAAGCCAATCAACGGAGCAATCCGGGCGATTGCCGCGATGGAACCAATGCGGCGTTCAAGAATAGGAATTTCAACCAAGGCAGCCTCTTCCGCCACAGTCCGCATTTTTGACTCGGAGGCTCCCGCTTGCAGCAGAATCGCTTTGACGATACCCGGGATCGGTCCGGGCATATCCTCACAAAGGGTCAGGGCCTCCAGGCGGCGACCCCGGCTGACCAGGTTGCGAATTCCCTCAAGGAACTGCCCGGTCCTCAATTGACCCCGGTGCAGGAAGAGCGTCCGCTCGATAAAAATGATAAAGCCAAAGAGGCTCACCGCGAGGAGTACCCACATCATTGGGCCACCCTGTTCAATTAGACTGAAATCAACTTCTCCCATAATCAGTATCGGTTAACGTAATGAATCCAACTTTGCCTGGGCCAAGGCCTTTCCCGGCAGCCCAAGAAGCGGAATTGTCTCAAAAATCCTTCTAGCGACGGCGCTTTGCCCGTTTTTCGCCTGAATATCTCCAATTTCGAGGAGAACCCGGGCCATCCAGTAGCGACCAGCGTCCTCTGTCAGAACCGGTTGACTCAGGTTGGGGTCGAGAACAAACCGCTCATAAACCAACCAGAGAATCCCCTCGCCTGCTTCGATATCACCTTGTTCATGGAGGGCATGAGCCCATTTGTAGCCGGCCTCCAGCCGAATGGCCGCAGGCGCTTCAGAGAGCAGGCAGGTGCGCTCGTAAATAACGGCAGCTACATCGTAGCGGGAACTGTCCTCACTTCCCAATGCCATGAGGCAATCAGCGCGACTGAGTTCGGCGCGGTACCGCTCTGGATGCTGCGGATACTGGGCCAGGAGCCGCTCATAAAGCAGCAAGGCAGTGGGGAAATCGTTCAAGCGCCTGGCAAGGTCCCCCTGCTTGAGGCGGGCATAATAGACCAGCCCATGGTTGGGATAATCCGTCACGAGTCGCTCGAGAATCGTGATGGCCTCCTGCAAGTGGATGGCCAGTCCCCGTTGCTCTGCGTTCAAGGCAGCTTCCCAAAGGGCGATGGGGGCGTATTCACTGTCCCGGAAACGGTCGACCAGATTGATCAGGCTCTGCTGGGCGCTGACCAGGTTGTCCTGATTGGATTCAACCCTGGATTCGACTAGATAAGACAGGATTGTCGGGCCGCTTTGGGGGAACTTCCCTCTCAATTCGGTAAAAACCTCCAAGGCTCCCGCCTTTTCAGCCCGCGCATAGCGAGCTTCCCCGATGAGCAAGAGCAAATTGGCCTCGACCTCCTGGAGGAGCTCCGGGGGGAGAGATTCATTACGGGGTGAATCCAAATCAGCAAGAAGGGAGCTGGCCTGCTCCTCTGCACTGGCAGGTTCAGATGCTTCGAGGGTCAGGCGTGCGGCGATCCACTTCAACCGCAAAAAGAGACCCGGAGGGACTTGTTCGCCATCCGCATCGCCCAGATCAAGTACCGATTCAATGCGCTCAAAGGCCTCCTGAATGCGGGCGTTGCGCCGGAGATAATCGAGCAGGTTCCATTCCGCCTTCCAGATGACAGCCAGTTCCAGGCGTGGATCTGAAAAGGCGGCATTGATCAAATTCCCTGCCGCTTCGGCACGGCCAGCACCAATTTCGCAAAGAACCTGCTGGAAGAAAACTGTTGGGGCCAGTGATTCCGGAGCCTCGAGCAGGGCCGCGGCATAGGCCTCCGAGGCACTGCTGTAGTCTTCATTGAGAAAAAAACAATCAGCGATTAAAACACCTGTCCGAAGAGATTGCTCGCCGGGAGGCAGTTTCGATCTCAACTGGTTAAGGTAATCGGCAGCTGTCCGGTAGCGGGGCGGGCGCTGATTCCATGAGACGTAAGCCAGCAGCCTGAGGGCGGTCGGCATCAATTCCGAATTGGGATATCCGTTGTAAAGTTCGAGTGCGCTTGTTTCAGCTTCAAGGAGTTCCCCTTTTTCAATAAGCAGATATGCTTGAAAAGCCAGAAATCGGTCTGTCAAGGGATGCGAGGGGGAACTCTCAAGCCATGTCTCAAGATCGTCCAGGAAGGTCTCCCGGTCACGTTCCCCGCTGTATGACTGGGTCAGAAGAGAAAAAGCAAGCGCAAGGTCTTCTGGGTCTGCCGAAGCCTCCGAGACAAGTTGACGGAGGGCAATGCGCCCACGGGTTGAGTCGGCTCCGGCAATCGTACCCAGCAAGAGCAGGAAATCCGAGCGAAAGCCAAATTCCCTGAGCCCGGGAAGGGCGAGATGATCACTGAGCACCTCGACAGCCAGATTCGACTGCCCGCTCCGGTTTAAGGCGACTGCCAGCAACCTGGCTGCCTCGAATCCTCCACGTTCGCCTTTCATCGACCGGACCGCCTCGCGCAGGGCACTGACCGTTTCTTCGTCGTAAATACCGTTTTTGAGATCCTCCCGTAAGCGGATAATCTCAAAATGATCGGAAAGGAGCTCTGTTGGGGCAGCTTCTTCAGCCTCAAGAAACCGTTGGTTGGCCTGCTCGAGCGAGTCGTTTCGAGCAAGGAGCAAGGCTTGCAGCAGAATAAACCAGGACCGTTCTGAGGGGCCAAGTTCATCTGGATCGATTTGATTGAGTGAAATACGGAAGGCCTCGTCATCGGATGCGAAGAAGAGATACATCGACTCAATGAGCGGATCCACGGCGAAGCCATCCGACTGGAGGCGCTCATAAACCGCACGGGCGGCGTCGAGCTTGCCCATCACAAGAGAAATCTCGAGACGCTTATTCAAGAGATCGACAGTCTCTTGCGTGGATTCAGAAGACTCCAGAAGTTGGTCGACGAGGATTTCCGCCACAGAAAGGAAACCGCTGGCGATGGCCGAATCCAAGCCGTCCAGTTCCCATTTGCGACGAATTTCCGCCACCGACTCCTCCGTGCTGAGGGTTTCAGGGAACAGAACCGATTCCCCGGTGGGTGCATCTGTTATTTGTCCCTGTAGGCAGAGCGTGGCAGCGACAAATGATGCCGCCAAAACCAGAGCCAAGGTAAATATTCGCAATGACATAGATAAATCGATTAGTAGCGAAGTATTGTTCTCGTCGTTGAATCGGCAAGGACCGTTTCCTTCCAAATATCAGAATTCGTAGCTTGAATGTAGCGGAGATTACCTCTACGCAGTGAGGTCCTATGCATCTTTTTTGCCCACGAGAACCTGATCCGGAGACAAGGGCCAGTGCCGACCCGGAATCAGTCAAGAAAATGGTCGACCTGGGGCTGAGCGTCACCATCGAGTCTGGTGCGGGACTGGCCAGCGACCATGATGATCTAGCCTACGTCGATGCCGGCGCCGGCATTTCTGAAAACCGGGACCAGGCATTGGCAAATGCCGATATTGTCCTCAGGGTCGGCTCTCCCGAAGTGGAAGAAATCGCTAAACTGAAACGCGGGGCCCTACACGTCAGTTTTCTCAATCCCTTCGCACGGAAGGACCTCCTGAAGGCCTTTGCAGAAGCGGGTGTCCATGCGGTCTCCATGGAAATGATGCCACGGACCACGCTGGCACAGAAGATGGATGCCATTAGCTCACAAGCCAATCTCGCCGGTTATTATTCGGTCATTCTGGCTGCGGAGCGGCTTAACCGGATTCTTCCCATGATGATGACTCCCGCGGGAACCATTTCGCCAGCACGCGTCTTTGTCATTGGAGTCGGGGTGGCCGGCTTGCAGGCCATTGCCACGGCAAAGCGGCTCGGGGCACGAGTGGAGGCCTTTGATACGCGCCCGGTTGTCGAGGAACAAGTTCGTTCGCTGGGGGCGAAATTCGTGAAGATAGATCTGGGCGAGACCGGGCAGACCGATCAGGGATATGCCAAGGAATTGACACCCGAGCAGATTGAAATGCAGCGCAAGGGAATGGCAAAAGTCTGTGCGCAGAGCGACATCGTCGTGACCACAGCCAAGCTCTTTGGACGGCCGGCCCCCACCCTCGTGACGAAGGAGATGGTCGCTGGCATGAAGCGCGGGAGTATCCTTGTCGACCTGGCCGCGGAAACCGGTGGGAATGTCGAGGGAACGGTCGCCGGTGAAGAAGTGGAAACCAAAGGCGGCGTGCGGATTATCGGCCTTAACAAGCTTGAAGCCTGCCTACCCTGCCATGCCACGCAGGTCTATGCGTCCAATCTGGCCAACTTCATCGAGCATTTCTGGGACAAGGAAGCGAAGGCGTTCCAATACAATCTGGAGGATGAAATCCTGAAGGGATGCCTGATGACCCACGACGGCGAGATACGGGACGAACGCTTCCGGGACTAGCCCAATCACAAAACTCACTTTTACACCATGGATATCATTCAGCTACTGTTCATTTTCGTGCTCGCGGCCTTTCTCGGGTACGAGCTGATTAAAAAGGTCCCCTCACAATTGCACACGCCATTGATGTCGGGTTCCAATGCCATCAGCGGCATCACGATTGTCGGGGCCATCCTTGCCCTGCACACGGACACGGGCTATTTCGCCCTCATTCTGGGATTTCTGGCGCTGATCCTTGCGACAATCAATGTCGTGGGCGGTTATGTCGTGACGGACCGCATGCTCGCCATGTTTAAAAATAAAGAAAGCAAGAAATGAGTCCCTCACTAATCAATTTTGTCTACATTGTCGCCTCGATCCTCTTTGTCCTCGGGATTAAGATGCTCGGGTCAGCCAAGACTGCCCGCAAGGGCAACCTGATCTCGTCTGTGGGCATGCTCATGGCGGTTGTCGTGACCCTGCTCTACAAGGGGCTGGACTTCAAATATATCGTTGTCGGCTTGATCATCGGTGGAGCAATCGGACTAGTTGCAGCAAAGCGGGTCAAGATGACCGCCATGCCCGAGATGGTCGCCCTCTTCAATGGATTCGGGGGACTGGCCAGTCTTCTCGTCGGCTGGGCCGAGTACGAAAAAATCCGCGGACAGGGCTTCCTTGAGTATTTCACCCGCCAGGATGCACCAGTGATCTTTACCTCGACGGTGATCGTCCTCGCTGTGCTCATCGGTGGAATCACCTTCACGGGAAGCATCCAGGCATGGGGCAAACTTTCGGGCAAGCTCGGTAGCCGCGCGGTAATTATTCCAGCTCAGCGCTTGATCAATGGGGCAATCGTGGGCGGCATCGTCCTGCTTTCCCTGCTTTTCATCTTCTCAGGCAATCTTGAATTAAGCTCCGGGACGCAGTTGGCGATCTTCCTCGGGGTAGTTCTCCTGTCCCTTGCGCTGGGTGTGCTGGGCGTGCTCCCCATTGGGGGCGGCGATATGCCGGTGGTCATTGCTCTCTTGAACAGTTTTTCCGGATTGGCCGCCGCAGCAGCCGGTTTTGTCATCCTCAACAACGTTCTCATCGTTGCGGGTTGCCTCGTTGGTTGCAGTGGCTTGATCCTCACGATCATTATGTGCAAGGCGATGAACCGCAGCCTGACAAATGTCCTCTTCAGCGGGTTCGGATCCTCAACCCAGAAAACCGGTGCTGAAGTCAAAGGCGAAATGAAGGCCGCCTCGGTTGAGGACGCCTATTACGTCCTGGAGGCTGCTTCCTCCGTTGTTATTATTCCGGGTTATGGGATGGCGGTTGCCCAGGCACAACACGTGGTCAAGGAGCTGGGCGAGTTGCTTGAGGCGAATGGTTGCGAGGTCAAGTATGCCATCCACCCTGTCGCTGGTCGCATGCCGGGCCACATGAACGTGCTCCTCGCGGAGGCGGATGTGCCCTATGAGCAGCTCGTCGAGATGGATGATATCAATCCCACAATGCCTTCCGTGGATGTGGCCATTGTCATTGGGGCAAACGATGTCGTCAATCCGGCCGCGGCCGATGATGAAGCAAGCCCGATTTATGGGATGCCGATCATCAATGCCCACCTGGCCAAGACAGTTTACGCCCTCAAGCGCGGACAAGGGGCCGGCTTTAGCGGGTTGATCAACCAGCTCTATTTCCTTGAAAAGACCCGGATGCTCTACGGTGATGCGAAGGCAACCGTCAGTGCCCTTGTCGGCCAATTGAAGGAAGACTAGCCGTCTAAGGCTTCAGGAAGTAGCTGCGTTGCTTTTCCGAGATGGGCATTTCCAACTGCTCCATCACGGCGAGGACGTCTTCCCATACATGGCGCTTGGCTTGAAGGCCCTGATTGCGCAGCAAGTAGCTCGGATGGTAAGTCGGCATCAGGGAAATGTCATTGAAACTTTGCCAGTGGCCACGAATCTTGCCCATCCGGCGCTTTGGATCAGCTCCGAGCAACCCGTCGAGAGCGGTCTTGCCGAGCGCAACAATGACCTTGGGCTGGATAATCTCCAGCTGCGCCAGCAGGTAGGGAAGGCAATAAGCCATTTCAGTTGCGGCCGGTGGGCGATTTCCCACGGGGCCCGGCACCGGTGGACGATAGGTCATGATGTTGCCGATGTAGACTGCCTCACGTGACAGGCCCATTGTCTGGATGATTTTTGTCAACAACTGGCCCGCCGGACCCACAAACGGCTCACCCTCGATCTCCTCTTCCGCCCCCGGGGCTTCACCGCAAAAGAAAATCTGCGCCTCGAGGGACCCGATACCCGGGACGACTTTCTTCCCCGGCTTGAGCTGGGATTGGCACCAGTCGTCAGAAAGGATTTTCTCCCGTAGAAATTTCATTCGCTCCGCCTTTGTCCCATCCGGGAGAGCGACACTCGGTGGCGCAGGCACTTCCGGAATCTCGTTCGCCATCTTCGCGGTTGGACGGGAGGGCTTGGTCACCTTGGGTTTGGGAGCAGGTTCTTTCGCGACAGGTTCAACCTTTGCCGGCGCTTCCGCTTCGGCGGCTGCCGCCACATCCCGCAAAACCTGCAGTGTCTCGTCGCTCAGGTAAACCGACTTCTCGCCGGCCTTCTGGCGCCTGAGGAGTTCGTGATATACCGCTGCCAGTTCAGGTTTCATTGCTGGGATGACTATCAGTCGCGGGCCTTCCGGGCGTCAATGCAGAAGCCTGTTTAAAACTTGGGCTTGCCGAGATAACGGGCAATTCGCTGCGGGACACCGTCAAATGACCCGTTTGAGAGGAAAACGACCACATGCTTGCCACCATTACTCAAGGAATCCTTGAGTCCGGATTCCAGTTCCTCGTTGGTGCTGTAAGCATGGGCCTTGCTGCCAAGGCGCAAAGCCATTGCGGGAAGATCAATCCGTTCGCTCTCCGGATAGCGCTCTGCCCGGAAGATCGCTCCCAGATGGACTTCATCCGCTGCATCGAAGGCCAGCTCGAAGGCCGTCTCATGGATATTGCGGCAAGCCGTGTTGGAGCGCGCCTCAAAACACATGACAAGCCGGTGCTCAGGGAAGCGGCCCCGGAGTGACTCGAGGGTGTGGCGGACAGCTGTCGGATGGTGGGCAAAGTCCATCATGATGGTAGTGGACTCCGTCGCATGGATTGTCTCTTGCCGACGCTTGACCCCATTAAAACTGGCAAGCGCCCCGAGTGGGAATTCAACCGGGTTGGGGCATCCACTCGCAAGAGCCGAGGCAAGCGCGGCCATGGAAGCGTTGCGGGCGTTGAAGAGCCCCCAGACAGGCCAGCTGACATGTCCCCATTCCTCTCCTTTGAAGATCAGGTCAAAATCACTGCCTTCAGCGGATTCCCTGTAATTTAAAATCTGCAAATCCGCCCGATCGCCTAATCCTACCCGCAGGACCGGGGCCCAGTTGATGTGGAGCAAATCTTCAAGGGCGGGATCGTCGCTGTTCACCAGGATCGTGCCGTTTTCCGGGACAATCTTGATCAAGTGGCTGAAGGTCCGCTTAACATCTTCGAGATCGCGGAAGATGTCCGCGTGGTCGAACTCGAGATTATTGAGGATCAGGATATTCGGGCAGTAATGGATGAACTTGCTCCGCTTGTCGAAAAAGGCGCTGTCATATTCATCCCCCTCTATGACAAAGGGGGCGTCGGTGGATCCGGCATGCGCACCTGTGGGAAGATCATTTGGAACGCCCCCGATAAGGTAACCGGCGTCCAATCCGGACTCTCTCAACAGGTGGGCAGCAAGCGTTGTTGTAGTGGTTTTTCCATGCGTTCCGGCCACCACGATGGTATTCCGCTTCTGCAGAATCTCCCGGGCCAGAAGCTCTGGCAGGGAGACAAAAGGGATCTCCCGGTTTGATAAAAGCCACTCCACCTCGGGATTGCCCCGGGTGTTCACATTCCCGACCACGACAAGATCAGGCCGCAATGCCTTCAGCCGGTTTGCATTGTAGCCCTCAAGAATTTCAATACCACTCTCCCGGAGCCGGTCGCTCATCGGCGGGTAAGTGTTTTGATCCGCACCCAGCACATCGTGCCCAAGGGCTCGCATCAACAAGGCACCATTTCCCATACCGGTGCCGCAGATGCTCATGAAGTAAATCCGCATCAATCCAAGAAGAGAAAGGATGCGCCGGGAGACAACCCAGAAGTCAGCTTGCGATAATAAAGAATCCGGATAAGGTTTTCTAATAAAGGATTGCTAAGGCGACCCGATTCCTAATACCAATCACAGAAACCATGAGCACGAAAAAATTCACATTCAAGAACCCCTTTCCACTCGGGGAAGACACCACCGAATATCGCCTGATTACAAAGGATTACGTCAGCGTGAAGGAATTCGACGGCAAGCCGGTGCTTGTCGTGGATCCGAAGGGGTTGGAGCTCCTGGCCAACGAAGCCACGAAGGATATTTCCTTCATGCTGCGCCCGGCCCACCTTGAACAGGTGGCCTCCATTCTGGACGACCCCGAGTCGAGCGACAATGACCGGTATGTTGCCTTGGCCATGCTGCGCAACGCGGATGTCTCTTCCCATGGAATCCTCCCCTTCTGCCAGGACACCGGAACGGCCACCGTTGTCGCCAAAAAGGGCCAACAGGTCTGGACAGGCGGTGGTGATGAGGAACATCTCAGCAAGGGAATTTTCAAGACCTACAACGAGGAGAACCTCCGTTACTCACAGACCGTGCCTCTCGACATGTACACGGAGAAAAACTCGGGCACGAATCTTCCCGCGCAGATCGACATCTATGCGGAGAATGGAATGGAATATAAATTCCTGTTTGTCGCCAAGGGCGGCGGATCTGCCAACAAGACTTTTCTATACCAGAAGACCAAGGCCTTGCTGAACCCGGAGAGTCTGGAGGAGTTCCTCACGGAAAAAATGAAGACCTTGGGAACGGCGGCCTGCCCGCCCTATCATCTGGCATTTGTCATTGGCGGGACTTCCGCAGAGGCAAATCTGAAAATGGTCAAGCTGGCCTCGACCAAGTACCTCGACGGGCTTCCGGAGAAAGGGAATGAACATGGCCAGGCCTTCCGTGACCGCGAGCTGGAGGCAAAGCTCCTCAAGATTGCCCAGCAGACTGGAATCGGCGCGCAATTCGGAGGGAAGCACTTTGCACTGGATGTGCGTGTCATCCGTCTTCCCCGTCATGGTGCCTCCTGCCCGGTCGGAATGGGCGTCTCCTGCTCGGCGGATCGCAACGCCAAGGCGAAGATCAATAAGGACGGCATCTGGATGGAAGCACTCGAGCCGAATCCCGGCCGGTTCATTCCGGAAAAATACCGGACACAGACTAAAACAGGAGCCGTTAAAATTGACCTCAACCAGCCGATGGAAGACATCCTGGCAACGTTGAGCAAATATCCGGTCACGACGCAGCTCGCCCTCAGCGGGACGATTGTTGTCGGACGTGACATCGCCCATGCCAAGCTCAAGGAGCGTATCGATGCTGGAGAAGGCCTGCCCGACTATATCAAGAACCACCCGATTTATTATGCTGGCCCGGCCAAGACCCCGGAAGGCATGCCTTCAGGTTCCTTCGGTCCGACAACTGCCGGGCGGATGGATTCCTACGTCGATCTCTTCCAGTCGCACGGCGGCTCCAAGATCATGATCGCCAAGGGCAATCGCAGCCAGCAGGTGACGGATGCGTGCAAGAAGCACGGTGGCTTCTATCTTGGCTCGGTTGGTGGACCGGCTGCCTTGCTGGCACAGGATAACATCAAGAAAGTCGAAGTCCTCGAATATCCGGAGCTCGGCATGGAAGCCGTCTGGAAGATTGAGGTCGAAGATTTCCCCGCCTTCATCCTAACAGATAACAAGGGGAACGACTTCTTCCAGATGATGAACAATTGCCCGGTGAGGTAATCAAGCGGCATCTTCATTCCGGCAATACGGCCAGTTCCGGACAGCAGGTCAGGATCGCCTTGTCGCACGTGTGGAGTTTTAGTCCAAGGTCTTCCGCGAGAGCAACATACTGGCTGTCGTAGCCGCTTAAACCGGTCCTGCGGGCTACCGCTAAAACGCGCTCCGGAGGAACCTCGTAGACGTTATCCCCCATCAGGGAATGAGCGTCCTCGAGCAAGGCATGCGATTCGGAGGCGGATACATCGCCCTTTCGTTCGAGCGTACAAAGAACATTCAGGAATTCATCCAGCCAGAGACCGGGGGCGAGCCATTCAGGCTCCCGCTGAAGCAATGCCTCAGCTGCCACGGAGCGCTCACCACGAATTAACAGGTAAACAATCACGTTTGCGTCCACGACAATCACATGCGCCCCCCCCGCTTTAATTGATCAAGATTCGCATCTTCAAGCCAGGTCTCCATCCCCTCACGGCGCAGCCTTACACGCTTCAGCAGGGTGGACCGGTCAACCGCAACCGGGGAAACTGCCCGCTCAAGGGTTGTCACGATTTGCTTGTTGAGACTGCGTCCGCTCCGCTTGGCTGCTTCCTGCAACCGCGCATGCACTTCCGGAGGCAGGTTCTTGATCGTGAAATTCATGGTTCCATTTTGCAACCGTTTTGGTGTCCTGGCAAGCGGATTTGCTGAAGGCATATTTGGCGGGCTGACTGCTGACCCGAATTCCAGAAGCCCGAAAACCAGTCAAATTCAGGCACGTGATCGGCATATGCGCACACCCGTGGATTCAGATGGATCCTGGTCCAGCGATGAGGGTCTCTGTGACGTACTGCCGCTTGGCATAATCGTAGAACATCCTTGAACCGGGCTTGCCCGAACCCTCCATGTAGTGGAACCAGCCGCCGAGGCCGGGAAAGTACATCAAGGGATAGAGAGATTTCCCAGTCTGCATCCATCGATGCAGTGAAGGATCAAACAGGGAAACCGCCTCGCTGCTCTCTCCTGAATAAAGGAGAAACCCGTGCTCGAGATGGTAAATGTACTGGTCTCCGAGCACCTTGAACTCCCCGAACCAGCTGTGTAGCCGCCAGTCATCCTGTGCGAGGATTGCGTCGTCCCATGGCCCGAGGCTGAAGGGAAGCTGGAGCAGCGAATTGTTGGAGTCGCTTAGTTCGGGAGATGGCCACCCGTCAGCACCTTCAAGGTAATAGACGATAGGAGAGGGAACATCCCTGAAATACTCGAACGGCGTCTCGCACCAACTCGGGAATGACCGGGGATCACGCCGGTGGCAGGGAATCTTGGGCGGCGCACCGAGGAAGTAGACACTCTGCAGGCTGTCGCAGTAATCAAAGACATTGGTGAATTCCGGAAAGATGCCTCCATTCCAGGAAATGTAGGGATTATTGAATCCTTCAAAGCCTGCGGGGAAAGTTATCGAGACCAGGCTCTCACAATAGGCGAAGGCTGTATTGCCAATGCGCTTCAAGCTGTCGGGCAAGTGGACCCGTCTCAGCTCGAGGCAGGCAAAAAAGACGCCTTCCGGCAGTTCCTCAATCCCATCGGGTATAGTGATTTCAGCCAGACTCGTGCAGCTGGAGAAAGCGAGTATCCCGATCGACTGGACCGATTCCGGAATGTCGACCCCGGTCAGGCCTTCGCATCGGCTGAGGGCGTACTCCCCGATGGAGGTACAGGAATCGGGAATCTCCAACCTGCCGGAAAAACCCTCAAGGACCTTGATCAGTCTCTCGTTGGCGGGGGATTCCAAGTCGACTTGATACAGGGCCTCTCCCTTCATGAGAAAATTTGGATTCGACTGAGGGACGACCAGTGTTTGCAGGCCCGGGGTGTTGTCGAAGGCCAGCTCGTCGATCGTCGCCACCTTGGCACCCAAGGATACTTCCGTCAGGGCAAAACAGTTGGCAAAGGCTCTGGACTCAATCCTGACAACCGAATCCGGAACTACGATGTAGGCAAGGTTGTGGCAGTCCCTAAAGATGTTATCGCTTACAGTCTGGAGGGAATCTGGGAGGGAGACACTCACTAATCCGGACATCCCAAGGAAGGCCGCGGTGTCCATGGAAAGGACTGAATCCGGTATCTCCAATTCTGAAATGCCTGTGCAGTTGGCGAAGGCCTGAAAACCGATCGATTCGAGGCCATGAGGGAGAGCAAGAGCTTCCAGAGCGCTACAATTGAAGAAGGCTCGGCTCCCGATCCGGCGAAGGTTTTGCGAAAAGGAAACTTTGGACAATGAGAAACAGTCCTCGAAAGCGTCATAAAGAATCTCCTCAACGGAATCGGGCAATGTGATGGATGGGAGGCTTATACAACCAGCAAAGGTCGAGTTTGAAATCTCCGGCAGCCCTGACGGGAGGTCGATATGAGTGAGGGAAGTACAATCGGCAAAGGCACGCCTTCCGATGACCTCGACGGTATCAGGGATGTCGACTTCGCCAAGATTGACGCATCCTCTAAAGGAATCCTCCTCAATGAGGGTCAGCATGCTTGGCAAGGTGATAGCGCTCAGGCCCGTGCACGCTTCAAAAGCACCATGATTGATTTCTTGAACGGATTCCGGAATCACAATTGAGACAAGGCTCTCGCATCCGGCAAAGGCACCTTCCCCAATGAAGGCAATGGCTTCAGGGAAGACGATGGAAGTGAGGCTCAAGCAATCACTGAAAGCGAAGTTGCTGATCCAACCGACACCTTGTCCCATGACCACACTTTCCAATCTAGTCATTCCAGAGAAGGCGCTCCAGCCGATCGAACCAACGCGGTCCGGAATGGCCAGATTTGTCACGCTGGTGCAGTTCCAAAAAGCAGCCTTTCCAATTTCCTTCAGGCTGTCGGGCAGGTCGATGGCTGACAGGCTTGTGCAATTCGCAAAGGCAGACTCATCAATCAACTCAAGGTTTGCCGGAAGAGTGATCTGAGCTAGTCCCGAGCAGTCCCTGAAAGCGCCAGACCAGATGGCCTGTACGGAAGCAGGAAGGTTGATCTCGGTCAAGCTGACGCAGGTGGCGAACGCGTGGTGGTCAATCGCCAGCAAGGAGGATGGCAAGGTCACATCCGCCAACTGGGTGCATCCGGAAAATGTTCTCCCGCGAATGAACTGCACCCCCTCAGGGACCGCAATGGAAAGCAGGCTGGAACATCCGGCAAAGGCGGATTGTTCGATTGTCCGGACAGAATCCGGGAGGGCCAGGTTTACGAGGCTGCTGCACCCGCGAAAACACTCTGGACCGATCGACAACAGGGTCCCGGGCAAGGACACGTTTCTCAACTGATTGCATCCAGCGAAGGCGTAGTGTCTCAGGTACTCCACTCCTTCAGGTATGTTGATCGATTCCAGACTGAAGCACCACGCGAAGGCGAAGTCCTGGATCTGCCGAACACTATCGGGCAAGGTCATGTTGACCAGGCTTTCGCAGTCGAAGAAGGCCTTCTGCCCGATGAAGGTCAGCCCGTCCGGCAGCGTTATTGCGGACAGGCTCTGGCAGTAGGCAAAACTGTTGGGACCGATGGAGGTGACTGTATGCGGAAGGACGACCTCAATCAAATTCGTACAGTGACTGAAGGTGGAGTCGAGTACGGCTTCCACTCCATCGGGAAGTGCAACCGATTCAAGGCTGTTGCATTCCTTGAAGGCATGTGACCCGATGACCGTCAATGTCGAGGGGAGGTTGATCGAGGTCAGGGATTGACAGCTTCCAAAGGCCCAGGTTCCGATCGTAAAAAGCCCCTCCGGAAGGTTGATGCTTGAGAGCTTGGAGGCATTCAGGAAGGCGTAGTCCCCGATGTGTGTAATCGTGTCGGGAAGTGAAACAGTGGTTAAAGAATGGCAGTTGGAGAAGACGCTCGGTCCGATTCGTGTTACCGGGAATCCTTCTATCTCAGCCGGGACAGTTGCTTCCGCCACCTCGCAGGTGAAGCCGGTAATCTCCACCTCGGATCCCGTAACGTCATAGGTAAACGGTCCCTCATTCGCACCAGAAAGTGGCGAGCAAAAAACAAAGGCCAGTAAGACTTTTGCCAGAGCTGGAATGAAAACCTTTGGGAAAGTCATTAGCACATTTGTCTATCGACAAATCACTAAGTTCCAATGACAAAGCTATTGTTAACTGTGCTAATCCAAGAGATAAAATTCACGTAACCCTTCAGGCCGGCTTCTCGATTTCCTCGGACTCAAGATAGCGCAGGTACTCGCTCTCGAGGAGGTCGACGAGCTGGGAAAATTCATCGACGACCGCCTTCAGGATATCGGCGTTCTCCAGATCAATCCCTGCCTTGCGCAACTGGGTCATCGGGTAGTCGTTGCCGCCGGACTTCAGGAGTGTGAGGTACTTCTCAACGGTTCCTTCCGGATCTGTCTCCATCTGCTTCATCAGGTAAGCCGCAGAGGCATAGCAGGTGGCGTACTGGTAAACATAAAAAGGCGTCCGGTAGAGATGCGGGATGCGCGACCATGAGAGCATGTAGGGATCATCGTCAGGAATGATATCACCGTGATGGGATTTGACGATCGACTTCCAGAGGTTGGTCAGGCTCTCGGCGGTAATCCCCTCGCCTTTTTCGGCCATGGCATGTGCCTGAAGCTCAAAGTCGGCCATCATGGTCTGCAGGAAGAAGGTTCCCTTGATCTTCATGAGCTGGGACTCGAGGAAGGCAATGCGTTGTGCAGGATCGTCAACTGTCTCAAGGAACTGGCGCAGGAGGAGCTTCTCATTCAGGATGGAAGCCACCTCGGCAACAAAGATCGTGTACCAGTGAGTGGCGTAGGGCTGGTATTCCTGCGACAGGCGTGTGTGCATGGAATGACCCATTTCATGCGCCACGGTGAAGACGTCATCCAGCGTCCCACGGTAGTTCAGCAGGACGAAGGAGCCGATGCCGTAACGGCCCGCATTGTAGGCCCCCGACCGTTTTCCGGGCGTCTCAAAGACGTCCACGAATCCAGCGCTGAACTGCTGGGCCATCTTGCTTGAGTATTCCTCACCAAGCGGTACGACTGATTCAACTATGAGCGGGACAATCTCGTCGTAGTTGTAGGAGGTCGTGTCATCGACGAGCGGCATGAACATGTCGCTCCATCCATAATGCTCGAGGCCGAGAAGGCGCTGGCGCAGCTGGTGGTAGCGCTGCAGGACTTCCCCTCCGTCACGGGCGACCTCGACCAGCGACTCAACCACTTCCAGCGGAATGTTGTTCTCGTCCAGCTCCATCTCAATGGTGCTGGCATACCCTCTCGCCTCGGCAAGGGCCCAACCCTGGTTCAAGACTCCCTCATAAATCGAGGCAAAGGTGTTTTGGCGGTCTTCAAACTGCTCCATCCAGGCCTCCTGGACGGCCTTCCGGTCCTCGGGATTGCGGTAAGTCGTCAAGGCCTTGCTGTAAAGCCCGGGCGTAACAGTTATAACGGTGCCGTCCGAAAGTGTCACCTCCGGGCGGTCACCATCAGCATTAGTCAATGAGCTGAAAACCTGGGCCGCTGTCCTCCGCACCTTTCCATGCAGGCTGAGCAAGCGCTCGCCCTCGGAGTTCAATGTATACCGGCCAGTGCGGTAGGCGTCCATCAAGCCGAAGCGATACTGCTCGAGGCCAGGTGTTGCATCAATCCATTCGATCATCGTCTCCTGTGGGATGGTCAATACCTCTGGTGTGAACCAGGAGATGCTGGCGGAAATCCGTGAATAGGTCGCCAGAAGCTTCCCTACCTGGCCTTGGACAAAATTGTCCCGCGTATCGACATCCCGCCGCTGACCGGCAAAGCCCCAGAGGCGGGTCGAGACCTTGCTGGCCTCGTCGGAGAGCTGGTAAACCTCCAGCAAGGTTGCAGGTCCCTCGCCCAGCCGGCCCTCGTAGGTCGCGACTTCATTGTAGAGCTCCTCCATACGCAGGAGGTCGCTTTCCCATGCCTCCCAATCAGGATAAAACAAGGTAAAGTCCCATTTATAGCTGGCTGGGACATCGTCCCGGGATTCAAATTCAAACTTGTCCGCTGCGGAAAATAGCACGCAAACGGGTATCAGGAGTGTCTGCAGGAACAGGAGAGTTTTAAAAATACGCATACGCTACGGGTGATGGGGAAATCATTATTGTAAAGCCGTATTGGCTTTTTGACCTGCAAAGTACACAAAAAAGCCGGCCCCCTTTCGGAGGACCGGCTGGATAAAAAGACGTTCGGGAGCGATTACTTGGAAGAGGCAATCTCGACCAGTTCGACAAAGGACTTTGCCTTCAATGCAGCGCCCCCGATGAGGCCGCCATCAATGTCGGGCTGATCCATCAGTGAGGAAGCATTCTCCGGCTTCATCGAACCTCCGTAGAGGATGCGAATCTTGGCCGCGGCGCCTGCCCCAAGCAGGCTGGAAAGCTCGTCACGGATCATCTTGTGGACTTCCTGCGCCATTTCCGGAGTGGCGGTCTTGCCAGTGCCAATGGCCCAGACGGGCTCATACGCAATGACCAGATTGTCCGCTGCGTCAGCAGTGACACCTTTCAGTCCCCCGACCAACTGCTCCTTGACGACTGCGAATGTCTCATTGGCTTCCCGCTGCTCGAGGGTTTCCCCCACACAAAGAATCGGCTTCAGCGAGCTATCGAGCGCAGCCAGGACCTTTTCATTGATGAAGGCATCCGACTCCTTGAAATACTCCCGGCGTTCACTGTGCCCAAGGACAACAAACGTACAGAACAAGTCGCGCAGCATCACCGGCGAAACTTCCCCGGTGTAGGCTCCTTCTGATTTCGGGTGCATGTTCTGTGCCCCGAGTTGGACATTGCTGTCCTCAAGAGCCTTTGCACAACTCTCAAGAGCGGTAAAGGGCGGGCATACGGCAACACCGACATCGGTTTGCTTGCCGAGGGCAATGTTGATTTCATTGATCAGGTCACTGCCCTCAGAACCGGTCTTGTTCATCTTCCAGTTACCGGCAATCAGGTATTTACGAAAAGTTTTAGCCATGGTCTTAATTGTATTGGTTCAGAAAAAGAAAATCACCCTAGATGGCGATCAGGCTTGGTCAAGGGCAACCACACCCGGGAGCGCTTTACCCTCAAGAAACTCAAGACTGGCCCCCCCGCCGGTGCTCATAAAGGAGACCTTCTCGGAATAACCGCTTTGCTTGATGGCTTTTACGGAATCGCCTCCCCCGATAATCGAGAGGGCATTCCCTTCCGCCACAGCCTCCGCCACAGCAAAGGTACCCTTGGAGGATTCCTCGATCTCGAAAATCCCCATTGGCCCGTTCCAGAGAACAGTCTTGGCATTCTCAACTGCCTTGCGGTAGGTCGCGATAGTCTTCGGGCCGATATCGACACCTTCCCAACCATCCTCAATATCACCTTCCTGGATTTTTGTCTCGCCGAGCGTCCCGGCCTTGAAGTCGAGGGCATTGCAGACAAGATTGTCCTCAGGTAGAAGGAATTCAACCCCCTTGGCCTTGGCCTTTTCCAGGGCCAACCGGGCAGTCTCAACCTTATCCGGCTCAGCGAGGCTGTCGCCCACCTTGCCACCTTGGGCAAGTTTGAACGTGTAGGCCATCGCCCCGCCAATCAGGATCTGGTCGGCCTTTTCCAGCAAGGCATCAATCACCATGATCTTGTCGCTCACCTTGGCTCCACCGAGAATGACCACAAAGGGTCGGTCCGGATTGGAAGTCTTCTCACCAAGGAAAGTCAGTTCCTTTTCAATCAGGAATCCACAGACGCAGGTATCCAGATACTTGGTTACGCCTTCCGTACTCGCGTGTGCCCGGTGGGCCGTCCCGAAGGCATCGTTGACGTAGATATCCCCAAGGGAGGCCAGCTGCTTGGCAAATTCCGGATCGTTATCGGTCTCGCCTTTGTGAAAGCGGACATTCTCAAGGAGGAGGACATGTCCATCCCCTAGTGAGTTGGCTGCACCTTCGGCGGATGAGCCCACACAGTCTCCCGCAAAGGCGACCGGCTGGCCGAGCTTTACTGACAGCGCGTTGGCGATGGGGCCTAATGAAAACTCCAGATTGGGCTCCCCCTTGGGACGCCCGAGGTGACTCATGATGATGACCCGGGCACCCTCTGAAACGAGGTACTTCAGGGTCGGCAGCGCCGCCACAATGCGTGTGTCATCGGTGATCTGCATTCCGCTAAGCGGTACATTGAAATCCACCCGTACAAGTACGCGTTTTCCTTTAACGTCGATATCTTTAATCGTCTTGATAGCCATTATTATAAGAGTTGAAAGTTGTGATTGGATGAAAAAAAGCCGCCCTCAGCGTGAGTAGAATCACGGGGGCGGCTGACAAAATCAATTCGGTACTATTGAAAGATTATCCGGTGATTCAGACAATCTTCTTGAGCAGGTCGACCACGCGGTTCGAGTAGCCCCACTCATTGTCGTACCAGCTGACCAGCTTGAAGAAGGTGCTGCTGAGTCCCATGCCACTGCCCGCATCGAAAATCGATGATGCCTTGCAGTGAATGAAATCGGAGCTGACCACTTCGTCTTCGGTGTACTCAAGGATGCCCTTGAGCTCACCTTCCGAGGCTTCCTTCATCTTCTGGCAGATTTCCTCGTAGGAAGTTTCCTTCTCAGTCTTCACCGTCAGATCAACAACCGAAACGGTTGGGGTCGGAACGCGGAAAGCCATCCCGGTCAGCTTGCCCTTCACGGCTGGCAGAACAAGGCCAACAGCCTTGGCCGCACCAGTAGTTGAAGGAATAATATTGATAGCCGCCGTACGACCACCCTTCCAGTCCTTGCGGCTCGGGCCGTCAACGGTCTTCTGGGTGGAGGTGTAGCTGTGCACCGTGGTCATCAGACCTTCCTTGATGCCGTAGTTGTCCATGATCACCTTGGTGATCGGCGCCAGACAGTTGGTCGTGCAGGAAGCATTGGAAATGATGGTGTCTTCAGCTGTCAGCTCGCCGTCATTGACGCCGATTACGACTGTCTTCACCTTGTCGCCCTTGCCAGGTGCGGAAATAATGACCTTCTTGGCACCGCTCTTGATGTGGCCTTCAGCCAGCGTGTCCTGAACAAACAGGCCAGTGGACTCGATGACCACTTCAACGCCGAGTTCCTTCCAAGGCATTGCTGAGGGGCCTTCGCGGACGGCGAGACACTTGATCTTGTGACCATTGACGACCAGCGTGTCATCAGCGTCTACATCCGGGGAGCTCTTTTCGCTGGCAACTGTGCCGTTGAAACGACCCTGGATGGAGTCATACTTCACGAGATACGCGAGGTTGTCTGCCGGAACAAGGTCGTTGATTGCGACGACCTCGAAGTCCTTGCCGAGGAGATCTTGTTCCACCAGTGCGCGGAATACCAGACGGCCAATGCGGCCGAATCCATTGATTGCTATTTTCGTTGCCATAATTCTGTTTCTTTTAAGCTGATTTTCGAAATGATGGTTATGAACGCTCCAAAGGCAGGTTGGCGAGAAAAACCTTCCACTCCTTTAAAGCGATACCGCAAGGGGTATAGGCGCAATCGGGGGCTTGCCAAGCAATAAATTAAATTAATTCAGCCGGACAAAAGCCATTAATTTAGCTAATACCACCAAGGGCAACGATCAAGCGATTCTTCTGCCAAGCATCGGCCCGGAAGACATGGGAGGCCCCACCCCGAAGGCACTCACCCAAGGGCAAATTCAATATCGACCTGCGGATCGGACCCGACGAGCAGGTAGACCGTCGAACCGGTCATCCAGCCGCCTGTTTCAAGGCTCTGGGAATTAGCGACTGCTGTAATGTCCTCGTAAAGGGAGGCGTCGATCCCTTGGCGATTGAGAATGAACAGGTGTACAATCTTTCCATCCGCGGTATGGAAGCAAACGAGGGAGACATTCTGGTCCTGCCAGGTCAATTGCTTGCAACCGATCGGGACGAGGGCTGTCAGGCCTGCAGGCAGCCCCTCGTAAACAGGAGCTTCCTTATTATCAAGCCATGACTCGATCGAGGTCAGGTCCTCTGTCAGATGATCCAGCTGGAAATAAACATTGCGCACATAGTAGGCCATGCCATCGCGGAAATTGCCAAAGTCATCCGGGGACTTCCCCGTGATGGATTGCTGGATGTCCTGTATGAGCACTTCATTTTGGCGCACGTAAAAGAACGATCCAAGCCCAAGAATAACCGCAGCGGCGGCGCCAAAGGCCCACAAGAGGTTCCGGCTGAAGAAACGGGCGGGAGCGGCGACCGGAGCCGCGCGAACAGTTTCCAGCAAGGCGGCTTCAAGATCATCAGGGACCGGGGTCTGATCGAAAGCCTCCCTTAACTGGGGATCCATCTCTGCCTGCAGCTGCATCCACTCCTGCAGTTCCGGATCGGATTCAGCCATCTCCAGTGCTTCCTGCATTTGTTCATCAAGTTCCGCCTCCGATGACTGGAGGTAGGCGCTAAGCCGTTCCTTTGCTTCCTGTTTATTCATGAAAGTTGTCCGGTGAGGTGTTGATAGAGCTTTTCCTTGCCCCGGTAGAGCCGCGACATGACCGTTCCAATGGGGAGCCCAAGGATGGTCGCGATTTCCTTGTAAGTGCTGGATTCGAGATAGAAGAGGGAAAGAGGAGCCCGTAGGTCGTCCTCAAGCTCATTCAACGCGGCGACCGCCGCCGCTGCGTCAATCCGGTTGCCTGAATCACTCACTGGTGCCTCATGATTGCCAATTTCCTCATCAAACTCCACCTCCGGAAAGCGCGTCAGGCGGCGCTTCTGGTCAATAAACTTCCGGTAGACGGTCGAATTGAGCCATGCCTTGACCTTGGATGGATCCTGAATATCCCGATGCTTCCTCGCCAGGCGCTCATAGGCGTACTGGGTCAAGTCGGCGGCATCTTCCGGACGTTTGGCCAGATGCAGGGCAAATCGATAAACTGTCTTGTAATGCTCGCGCACAGCTTCTTCGAGATCGATCCCCGAACGGACGGCTGCAGGCGTTTTCATACAACCATCCGTAAGGGAATTCAATTGTAGGGTAAAGGCTATCCTCTACTCCTTTATCGGCCAGACTTCACCAATGGGCAGGAGAAGTAAAAGTTGACCGGGGTGATCACAATGTGACCGAGCTCAACATGATGCAGCACCATGTCAGCAGAGGTTAACTCGAAGTTCACCACGCCGTCGCCATCCGGATCGTGGGCTGCCTTGCCTGCGTCCGTGAAGGCCACCAGTTGGACGGACCAGCGACCACCATTGTAGTGCCCCACGCCCGGGGCGGCATCGGCAACAGGGCGCTGGCCACTGAGGCCGCTCATGTCGAAATTAAAGAGCAAATCAAGGGTATGGGCGGGAGGGTTCTTGAAGCTGTTGGTCGTCAAAACCGTGGAATAAATATCACCATTGGCCCAGATCACGTCATCGACGCGAGTGGAGGCCTTATCGCTGGCTGCGTTGGCGAGGACCCCGGCCAAAAGAAAGGCAAGGGCGAGAGTCAGGTTACGGAGTTGTGTATATTTCATTTTGATAAGTGTGTTTGAGGTGAATGAAACACCGGCAGGGCCAACAGGCTCCCAAACGGCTGGAGCGGAATTGCCCCATACACAAATCGACGAACAGGTCCGGGCTTTATTCTCCAGACCGGAAAATTTATTCGTCCTCGTTGAATGCTGCCGCATCATTGATCATCCTGATCTCCAAATTGTGGGACTTCTTGATCGCTGAACTTCCCTCAGCCGCCTTGACTTAATCAAAGGGAAAATTTGTGATAGCGGATATGACAGCGACAAATCCGCAGACCACTTCCACCCATTCTCCCTCTGGCAAAAAGCCCAATGTCTTCCAGCGCCTCTGGCAAAAGCTGGACGCGAAGATGCAGGCAAAAGCAGAGGCCAGTGCAGGTAACTGCTGCTGCGATGACGGGAAGTCCGATAAGAAGGCGGGCGACAAATGCTGCTGAGCTTTGTTGACTGGCTGATCTACAGCCTCCTCGGCCTTGATCCAGGAGCTCATCATGTGCAGGCGCTCCACTTTTTCGTCTATGATGTCCTGAAGATCTTCTCACTGCTGACCGTCCTGATTTTCCTCATCGGAGTCATCCGGACCTACCTGCCGGAAAAAAAGCTGAAGGACTGGATGAGCCGCGGGGGACTCTTCGGAAATTTTGTCGCAGCCACATTCGGGGCCATCACGCCCTTTTGCTCCTGCTCCTCGATTCCACTCTTTATTGGTTTCCTGAAAGCTGGCGCGCCCCTTGGAGTGACCTTTTCCTTTCTGGTGACATCGCCACTCATCAACGAGTACCTCGTCATCCTAATGCTGGGGACTTTTGGTTGGAAAATAACCGGGCTGTACGTCCTGCTCGGCATGGTCATGGGGATTACCGCCGGAGCTGTGATTGGTCGCCTGAAGCTGGAAAGCCAGCTGGAGCATGATCTGGTGGATCCGTCCGGAGGGACAAACCAAGGAGAAGCTAATTTGGCTTTCAAGGACCGGCTCAAGTATGGCTGGGACGAAGCCTACTCCATCCTTGCGAAAATCTGGCTCTGGGTACTCCTCGGGGTTGGTGTGGGGGCGATCATCCATAATTACGTCCCACAGGAAAGTATCCATGCTGTCATGGAAAAAACAGGAATCCTTTCCGTCCCGATTGCCACATTCCTGGGGGTCCCGCTTTACGGGAGTTGCGCGGCGATTGTCCCGGTGGCCGTCGTGCTGTTCGAAAAAGGGATTCCGCTGGGAACAGCCCTCGCGTTCATGATGGCCATGGCGGCCCTGAGCCTGCCCGAAGCCATTATGCTCCGCCGTGTCATGAAGCTCTCGCTAATCGCTGTTTTCTTCGGTGTTACCACAGCGGCAATCATCATCTCGGGGTACGTCATGAACGCCGTCGTCGGTTGGCTTTGATACCAGTGGAAAAGAAATATATCCCAAGACCAAGTAAACCCTTGCCCCGTTAATTTTAATTGGCATCTTGGAGGCGCGGCGATCCGTGCCGGACGTCGGAAACAAATGCTCTTGTTTCAACAGTCAAAAAACCCCCATAATCAATAGCCATGAACGGCCCCCAAATTGTCCGTCTACCGGAACATATTGTTGAAATTGTCAGTGACGCCGGAGAAGGCGCCCAGAAGGCAGCAGTCAGCTTTGCCCAAGTCTGCGCCAAGGCCGGAAACGGCTTGTGGACAGTGGAAATTATTCCGTCGGAGATTCAACCGCCACCGCACACAACCGGCAGCGCCAGTGGCAACCGGATCCGGTTGGCCGAGCGCGGTAATGTGACCAATGTCGGCAACCTCGCCAATGTGGTCTTTGCCTTCAACGAAATGGCACTGCTTTCACGCCTGCAGGCGGAATCGGTCGCCCCGGATGCCCTCTTTCTCATAGATGACCAATGGGCCACGCATGATGTCGAAGCCTACCGGAAATCCTACCGCGAGGTCCTTGAACAGGTCCGGAAAGGAGGAGGAACGGTCATCGAGGTGCCGCTCGAGAAAGAGACCCAGAAGCATGTCGACGACACACGTCGTGGAAAGAACATGTTCGCGGTGGGAATGCTCTGTGCACTCTACAGCAAGGAACTGGAAATCCTCAGGGAGGTTGTGAGAAACGTTTTCAAGAAGAAGACCCGCAAAGTGGTCGACACGGCTGTCAAGCTGGCGACCGCCGGCTATGAGTACGGACTGGCGAATTTTGAGACCCGCTTTGAAATTCCTGCACTCCCGACGGATAAATCGATGGTCGCGATGAACGGCAACACCGCGCTGGCAATCGGGGCCGTGGCCGCAGGGTTTGATCTTTGTTCCATGTATCCAATCACGCCGGCGACTTCCGCCTCACACGTCCTGTCAGATATTTTCGAGGACTTTGGCGGCTTTGTCCATCAGGCCGAGGATGAAATCGCAGCCATTGGCGTTGCCCTTGGAGCATCGTACGCGGGCAAGACCGCGATCACGATTACCTCCGGTCCGGGGATGGCGCTCAAGACAGAATTCCAGGGACTCGCGGTGATGACCGAAACGCCGCTGGTCATTGTCGATGTCCAGCGCGGGGGACCGAGCACCGGGTTGCCCACGAAAATCGAACAAGGTGATCTGCTCCACTCCCTTTACGGCACACCCGGCGACGCCCCGAAGGTCGTCATGGCGGCGAGCACAATTGAAGAATGTTACTACATCCTCTCAACCGCCCGGAAGATCGCCGAGGAATTCCGTATGCTGGTGATTGTGCTTTCGGATGCCAACCTTGCCACCGGGCAGCAACTTTTTGTCAGGCCGGATGTATCGAAAACTCCACGACGTCCGCCGCTCGACTTAAGCCCCGTGGCAGACGATGCCCTCCCCTACGACTGGGATCCCGTCACCGGCCTTTCACAGCGCCTCATTCCGGGACAACCCGGCGGCATGGGCGTGATCACTTCACTCAACCACGACCGCAACGGCAAGGCCTGCTATGATTCGGAACGCAACCAACGGGGCCATCAGATGAGGAGCCGAAAATTGGCCGCCCTGCAGAAGAGTCTGCAGCCGCCAGCGATTCACGGTGCTGAGGAAGGCGATCTGTTGCTCATCGGCTGGGGAAGCACACGTGGGACAATAGAGGAGGCAGTCGACATGGCCCGCGCCGAGGGAAGCAATGTTTCCTCGGTCAATATCCAGTTTCTCAGCCCGCTTCCACCAGGATTGAAGAAGATTTTCTCGCGCTTCCAAAAAGTGATGACGGTGGAGCTCAACTACAGCGATGACTGGGATGATCCCCTCATCAACGCTGAAAGCCGACGCTACGGGCAGCTTGCATGGTTACTCCGCGCAGCAACGCTGATCGATATTGATTGCTATGCGAAGGTACCGGGAAGGCCGCTCATGCCGGTCGAGATTTATAACGAAATCCAGAAGCACCTTGAGGAAGGTGCCAAGCCGGGGAAGGAAAAGACCGCCGCACAAAAGGAAGGGAATTAATCATGGCCACGATCATTGAAGAATGTCTTGAAGAAACCTGCTCCATGGGGGCACACACACTTGAGGATTATGAATCCGAGATGCCGCGCTGGTGCAAGGGCTGTGGCGACCACGGCGTGCTGGCCGCGCTGCAGCGGGTCCTGCGGAAGAACAATATCGATCCGGAGAATGTCGTCTCGGTCTCCGGCATCGGATGCTCAAGCCGGCTCCCGCATTACATGAACACCTACGGATTCCATGGCATCCATGGACGCGCCTTGCCGATCTCCACGGGTGTCCGGCTTGCCCGCCCGGAACTGAAGGTGATTGTGACGATGGGCGATGGCGATTGCTTCAGTATCGGAGGCAACCACTGGCTCCACGCGATCCGTTACAATATTGATGCGGTTGTCCTGGTCTTGGACAATGAAGTCTACGCGCTGACCAAGATGCAGGTTTCCCCGACTTCTCCTGAGGGAACAAAAACCAACACGACACCGAAGGGCACTTACCTGCGCCCGATGAACCCGTTGAGTATCGTCGCGGGGATGACCAATGTCTCCTTCATTGCACAAAGCGCCACTTGGCTCCCGTCCCATCTGGATGAGACCATTGAAAAGGCGTGGGATCACAAGGGGCTCTCCTTTGTCCGCATCCTTCAGCGTTGTCCGGTCTTCATGCCGAGTGCCTTTGGCGAGGGCGGCCTGAATTACCCGGTCACCTTCCTCGAGAATGAAAGTGGCATTCCCGTTCATCCCGGACTGCTCAAGCGCGGGCCAAGCAAGCCGCACAACCACTTCGACCTGAATGACGCACAGCGCGTTGCGGCCACGGTCGACCCCGCCCCAATGGGCTTGATCTATCACAATCCGGAACTTCCCACCTATGAGGAAATCCGAGCCGGACGTTGCAAGCGCCCAGATCATGAAACCTTTATCAAGCGGCTCGACGGGGTCCTCGACCGGTTCGCAGTCTGATTGGAGAATCTAAAATGAATAGCCAAATCCGCCAACCGGTCACAGATGTCTGGCATCATCACTTGGGAACTCTTGAAGAGGCTCTGGATGAATCCATTCGCGGTCTCCAGAATCTTCTTCGACTCGATGAATATCATCGACATGGACATGAGCAACCGAAGCTCAAGGAATCCCTTGGTCCCTTCGGCTCATCGACCCTCGACCTGAGCGCCCTTTCAGATGTTCTTGGAAGCTCAGGCAGGCTCATTCCGAAGGAACGTCTCGAACGGATCAGCCAACTGCTGGATGACTTGCAGAAACTCCATAAGTACTGCCAGTCCACACCGAATAAATTGCCGTATGCCGATCTCGAGGAAGATGAGGCCGTTATTCACCAGAAAGCGGAAAAGCATCTCAATGAGATGGCCCGGATTTTTGCCAATCTCCGCATTGCCCAACTTGAGATTCATTCGAAATACAAGGATGCGGAGCATGGCCCCGTGTTCAAGGAATTCACTTGGCGCACCCTGAACCCCACCGAGTTGAGCGTCTGCCCGCCCTTTATCGTGAACGCCGAGATTGGGAGTGATAGTGGACCGGTCCTGCGCAAGATCATGTCGCTCCTTGAGAGCCGCAAACCGATCAAGGTCGTGGCCATGCGGTCAACCCTGAAAAAAACCTATTCCCCCACTTCCGACCCGAGCGTTCCCGCTACCCTCGCCATTGAAATGATTCCCGTCGCCATGCGCGGGGTTTATTTTCTCCAGAGCAGCGTGGCCGCGCACGATTTTCATAACCGGCTCTTTGAGGGGCTGACTTCGCCGCGCCCGACCCTGCTCTCCATCCTTGCCCAGAAGAAGGGAGAGGATGGACCCGTCTTTCAACTCAGGGCGCAAAAGGCCGTACGGTCACGGGCCTTTCCAGCAGTTGTTTATAATCCGGATGTCGCCCGCGGTTTTGTTACCTGCTTTAATCTCTCTGCCAATCCCGAGGGGCCGACCGATTTCAATTTTGCCCACTTTGCCGCAGAAGAAAAGGACTTTGCGAAAGAGTTCTCCATTCCGCCTGACGGGACTGATCCGCGCAACCTCGTTCCCGTGTCTGCCTATCTGGAACTGACAAGACGTCAGCGCATTGGCAAACTGCCATCAGTCACCATCACCGGGGAAGATGGATCCGAATCCACCCTGCTGGTTTCGCAGTCGATTGTCACCCAGATGTCCGACCAGATCCATCTCTGGAAAACCCTCCAGGAGCTTGCCGGGGTCGACAACCCGTTTGTCATGGATACAAAAGCCACCCTGACGGCGGAGTTTGGGGCCAAGCAGAAAGCACTCCTGGAACATCAGCAGGAAGAACTGAAGAAAGACAGTTCCCATCGCGAACAGGTCGCCGTGGCCTCAGCCGTGCAAAGGATTGTTTCTCACTTCACGGGTGTTGATGCCTCGGAGATTGATATCCAGAAACTGCTCGCGACTGTAGCGGAAAATCCAGGACAGTAGGTTATCCCATGGCACTGCGCTGAACCCACCCCGGGATCAAGGGACGACGGTCCGCACAGGGCGGAAGCCGGCATAATTGAATCCGAACTCAGGGGCAGAAAAGTTGCGATAGGCAGACCTGCACTCGAAAGCATTGAACAGGAGAATCCCATTGGTTATCGCCCCGCCGCGGAGAAGGCGTTGGCCAAAGCCGGAGGTAACGGGCCCGACCGGATCTGTCACGGGTCCGGTATCATACGAGTCGTAGAAATCCCAACACCACTCGAGGACATTCCCTGACGTATCATAGAGGCCCCACGCATTCGGCTGCTTTTCACCGATAGGATGTGTGCTAGTGTTTTCGTTTCCTCCATACCAGCCAATCAAGTCGAGGTTTGGATCGAGAGGCGATGTACCGGTGTGAGTAATCGGCCCACTGTAAAAGGCAGTCGTTGTTCCAGCCCGGCAGGCATACTCCCATTCCGCCTCAGTGGGCAGGCGATACCCATTATTATCAAATTCATACTGCGGGATGCCTCCACCCGTTCGATGAGTTTCACCTCCAAGAGTGTAGCATGGATCCAACCCGTGCAATTCACTCAGCAGATTGAGCCACTTCACGACATCATTCCATGAAACAAGCGTCACCGGATGCATGAACTCTTCGCTGAATCCATTTTGGCCAACCGGAAGCCCCGAAGTTCCATCAAATCCATTCTGGCCTACTGAAATATCCGTGTATCCCAATCCCAAAGCTGCACCCTGTGCGCGCACGGCATCCCACTGGGCCTTGGTGACTTCTGTTTGCTGGATGTAGAATGAGCGCGTCAAGGTCACCTCATGGGGAATCTCATCTGAATCACGTCCTGGCTCTGCGGGATCTGTAGGGCTTCCCATCGTAAATAAACCTGAAGAGACCAATGACATGGCGCCTGTGGTTTCAACCCTGAGGAAGATTTTCGGGTCAACTGCTTCCGTCCCCGGAGCAATTCCCGCCCAGGCGGCAAGGTCGTTACTGCGATCAAGAGAAACCTCCACAGATCCACTTCCGGTCGGAAAGGATTCGCTGATCGTGTCACTGATAAGCGGAACCCCACCACCCGTTGGTGTAAGGACCGTTCGAAATTGCACATTAGTCGCGCTTACCTCGACCAAACCGGGGCTAACCGGAAGCCAGGTTGTGCCATCTGTACTCATCTGAACCGCGGCATCCACGTTCGGCCAAGGTTGAGCCATAGCCGAGGTTCCACCAGCAATAGCCAATATAATCAAAATTATCGCGTGCAATTTTTTCATAGTACAAATCCCCACGGAAAATACCTAATTTTCAACGATCCGCCCTGCAACTCTATAATGTGCAGGCAGTTCGGAGTGAGTGTTCTCCCATGAAGACTGAAAAGGACTCAATCCTTCTTCTTGGCCTTGGCCTCCCGCGCACGCTTCAATCGATTCTGCCAAGCCTCGGTCTGGGAGAGTCCCAGAAAAACCGGTTCAATCAGCCCAGACTCCCATTCAAGGCGCACTTTGTCGATTTCATCGAAAACGTCCTTCTTGGTAACGATGAAATTAAAGCGCTCTTGGGGGTCGCGGTCGACATTGTAGAGGCCAAGGTATTTCTCCTTACCTGGAGGGATGACCATTTTGTAGTCACCCCTTCGGACCGCGTAGGCTCCCGCATCAAACTTGCGCAGGAAGACTGCCGCATGGGCGGGTTCCGGATTCTTCCCAGTCACATGAGGGACGAGGTTCACGCCGTCCAAAGGCTTTTCGGGATTAATCGGGGCATTAGCCAGATCGGCAATAGTGGCGAAAATATCGAGGGCACTGACCGGGTCGCGATAAGTCGTCCCCACGGGAAGCTGGCCCGTCCAGCGGAGAGCGAAGGGAACCCGCCAGCCGCCTTCCCAAACATCTGATTTCCATCCACGTAAAGGCGCGTTGCTGGAAGCATTGCTTTGAGGCCCGCCGTTGTCCGAGAGGAAGAATACGAGGGTGTTTTCATCGAGCCCATTGGCGGCAAGCGTTTCCAGCACACGGCCCACTCCATCATCCAAGGCACTGACCATGGCAGCATAGGTCCGGCGGTCTGGGTTTTCAATGCTGGGAAAGCGGGCAAGGTATTCTTCTGTCGCCTGCAGAGGGCCGTGCGGCGCATTGTAGGACAGGAAGAGGAAAAACGGCCTGTCACTGTTCTCCTCGATGAATTCCACCGCTGCATCAGAAAACGCATCCGTAAGATATTTGGTCGGCTTCACATGCTCGTGGTTGCGGAGAATCCAAGTCCGGTAACTTTCAATCTCGTTCCTTGCCTTGTAGCTATCCTTGATCGTGAGTTCCTCGGGAAAATATCTATGACCTCCGCCAAGGTGACCGTAAAAGAAGTCAAACCCTCGGTTGAGCGGATGCAGATCCGGATGCGCGCCAAGGTGCCACTTTCCGACGATACCGGATGTGTAGCCAACCTTCTGAAGGGCAGAGGCAATCGTATCCTCGCTCAACGGCAGTCCCATGTTCGAATCTTCAGTCTTGTATTGCGGATTTCGCTCGAAGCCAAAGCGTTGCGGATAACGGCCGCTCATGAAACCAGCCCGGCTCGGTCCACAAACAGGATAAGTGACATAAGCGCTGGTGAACTGAACGCCCTGATCAGCGATCTTGTCGATATGCGGGGTTGGGATTTCGGTGCCTCCATTGAATCCGACATCCGCGTAACCAAGGTCATCGGCAAGGATCACGACCAGATTAGGCGGGCTCTCGCTAGCACCGCTGATGTAATGAGTGAAGGCCAGGAAAAGCGCGGTAATGAGAATTGGATATTTCATTTTGATTTGGATTGTAAGGGGTTGTCTCGGCTGGCTAGGACCGGAATTAATTTTCAGGATCGGCATCTTCCGAGCAGAGGAGCTTTACTTTCTGCTTAAGGTAAATGGGCTTGCCGTTCAGCTTGGGTCTGCTGAAGCGCAACTGGGACAGGTGCATGATGGCGGGTAAAGCGAGCTCCTTGTTCTTGATGTTAATAATCTCAGGATTCAAGGCATACCCGTCCGGGGAAAGTATGCAGAAGATGACAATTTCCTCGCTGATGCCACTGCCCTTTAATTCCTCCGGATAAGGGATTTCTTTACCGAGCTTGCCCTGAAGGGAGAAGTATTTCTTCACGTCGCTCCACTCGTAAATTTTGTCTGTCATGGAATCGATGTCCACGAATACATCCCGCCCAGCGAGGGCATTGACCCGGTCCTTGATCGACAACTTGAAAAGGACAGGAATAACCACGGTCTGGGAAACCGCTTTGCCATCCTTCATCGCCGGGCTGAATTTCCAGCCTTTGACAGCTTCAAGTGCAGCCTCCCCAAATGCATCATGGGTGGCGGAGACAATCGAAGATTCCGAGACATCACCTTCGGTATCAATGGTCGCACGGATTTTAACGACACCGTCTTCGCCGCTGAACCTGAGCTCCTCAGGGTAAGTGGGCTGGTTACCATCGAGTAAACGGAGTCCGGTTGTCTCGGCACCCAGCGTGAGTACGACCATAGAGACAAGCAGGGTAAAAAGGATTGATTTCTTCATGCTCATTTTAGGGTTAAGGATTAGCAAAGGCCTGCTGACATCCTACCACAATTATCCACCCAACTGGGAGGGATATTGTCCCAGAGTAGCAGAAGATTTGTCTCAATCGTCTGGAAAACCCAATCCCGGCCGTTTCCTTATGGAGTATCCGACAAGCGATAAAAGACGGACGGGCTGATTGCCGGGTTCACATCCACAAACCAGAATCCGTTCACCCGATCTGTCGGGGCCGGAACCGGCAGGTTTCCCCAGTTGGTATCGAGGGAGGTGTTTTCCTGCAGGATCCAGTTCGGGCTTGGAGTCGGCCAGGTCAGCCGGAATCCACCAAGGGGATTCTCGGATATAAAGACCTGATCGGGATTCAGGACCGTGTCCGGATCATTCTCATCATACAGGTTGTCCCCGTCATTATCCAATCCCTTAGAGTCTGCGTCATTGGCTGAATCTTCATTCACACTTGGGTCTACCGGGGATCCACCCAGGCTCACGTCGCCCGTTCGCAAGTAATAATGAACCGTATTGCCTAAACCCGGATCAATGACGTTTTCCGGATAGGGTTCGATGGTGTCAGGGTGGCATCCAGCACAGAGTGAAACTCCGTTGACAGCATGGTGCTTCCGCAACCCGTAACCGCTGTTCTTCGCTTTGCCATTTGTGGGAAGCTCGTTGTAATTACTCTGAACCGTTTCCCCATAGTCGCGCCCGTGACAGCCCATGCAGCCCAACTCATCGCCTTCACTCCACATGATCAGGGGGTTGTCCCGACCATCCCCCGTATGGCAAAAAGAGCAGGATCCGGTCACATTGTCGGGATTTCCGGTGTGGAGATCGTGAAGCGTATCCGATCTTCCTCCGGTAAAGCCGGGATGGCACGTCGAGCAATAGCCCAAATCATCCTGAGCCGGATCATGATAGCTCTCGTAAGCGAGCAGACCAATCGGCTGAAACAGCAGGCCGGCAATAGCGGCCATGGAAAAGAGAATACTTTGGGGGCGGGGATTTAGGGGACGTACTTTCATGGTCATTTGAATAATTGTCCCGGAACTTCGGAGCAACGGCAGAAAGCCCTTTGAGGTATCAAAGAAAAGTTTATGGGGTGTTTAATCAGTACTTATTCAATAGGCTTACCCAGTCAGCCCGGCCGGAATCTTTGGTTTCCGGATCGCTGATTGGAACCGGGATTCAAGGCAATAGAATCCCGCGAATCCAGTCCCTGAAATCCACCAGGAGAAAATAAAGGTCCCAGAATACTCCAACGACTCGGTGTTTACCCCAGCGAACCAAGCGCCCGGAAACACCTGTCTTTCCGCGAACAGATATTTCTCTCAGTTGCTCAAGAATCCTCCGGGGCATGCTTTCAGGCGAGAAATGGGATTCATAGGCCGCCCTGGCCAGATGGCCCATTTCCCCGGCGCGGTGTTGCTCCCTTTCAAGGATAGCCGGAATGTCCTCAATCCGGTTCTCAGGAACTCGCAGCAGGAATGTTTCCCAATCCGGTCCATCTGGCAAAACCAGATCGTCTGAAATCAGTACGGGAGCAACCCCCATCCTCATCGACTCAAAGAGGCGGATGCAATTTGCCCCCTTCCCCCTCGGACAGATTGAAAACGAGGCTTGTCGGATTTGCTCCACATAAGCGGACTGTGCGTCCTCGGGCCGGGAGGGGGACCAGTGGTTGTATACCTCGGAGGTGTCCTGCACGATGGCGTTTGGAAAGCCCTCTAAGAATCTCAGCACCCTGTCCCTGACCGGATGGGAGTTTCTTCCGGAAAAACAGAACAGGTAGGACTTCTCACGGGGCAGGTGGTTCTTGCAAAAGCGATTGCCTCCGGTTTCGGCAAGGTACTCGAAATATCCATGGCTGGCTGTCATACCCGGCACGTGGATCTTACGGGTGAGGTTCACATAGAGCCCCGGAAGCACCGGCACCCCGGCATCTCCCTGCGAATACATGACCGTCCTCGGCGATAGCAAAAAACCCCACGGAAGTTCCCGGATGATTCGCTCGTCATACGAGTCAAAGACCAGAATCAAATCCGCTTCCTCCGGCCGATCCAGCACCTCGATGCCGTCGGGCAGGTTGGCAAGAAACGAACGACAACACCTCTGGCTGAATTCGCAGGTCCTGCTTTGTACCGGATGGAGCCCTAATTCCATTGATCAAAAACGTATTTTGGGAACTGAACAACGGCAAGCCCTCATCAGCGAGAGGTGCACCCTCATTCCGGAATCAGCTCCTTAAGCAACTCGTTCATTCCTTCCGTAGCCTTTTTCTGGATACAGTCCCATCCGCCCAAGGGGATACTCCCGGGAATGCATGGATCGATGACAAACCTACGGCAATCCAGGGGCGCATGGTGGATTAAACTGGCCGCCGGATAGACCACAAGAGAGGTCCCAATCACAATGAGGATGTCGGCCATCTCAACAATGCCAGCTGCCTCGGCAATCGCGGGCACCTCTTCCCCGAACCAGACAACATCCGGGCGTAACTGATTACCGGCGGGATCAAGGTCTCCAAGGAAGATATCCTTTTGCCCGAGATGAACCCGGTATCCGGGATCCTGACTGCTTCGGGCACGTAGCAGCTCACCGTGCAAATGCAGCACCTTGCTGGATCCGGCCCGCTCGTGGAGATCATCCACATTCTGGGTAATGACCATCACATCAAAATGCGTCTCCAGTCGGGCAATGGCATGATGGGCCTTGTTGGGGTCCGCCTCCCGCACCGCCTTTCGACGCATGTTGTAAAACCGCAGGACAAGCTCAGGATCCCGCTCAAAGGCCTCCGGCGTGGCCACTTCCTCCAGCTTGTAGCCCTCCCACAAACCGCCACTTCCGCGAAAGGTTTGGATCCCGCTTTCCTCCGATACGCCGGATCCGGATAAAATGACACACCTCTTCATGGGCTTTCAGGATGATGATTAAGAAAGGATCTGGCTATGAAATAGAGACGCCTGCAAAGCGAATCACTCCCGTCAACAAGCCAGAGGCCCGTAAGACATAATGGTCATAAGATATGTCACAGGCGTCCTCGCCTGGACTGGTGGCCCACTATAAACATAACAACCGGCCAGAGGCCTGTTACACATCATGAACCATCAAAAATATACGCCGTCCCCACTTTCTGTTCTAGACCCCTCTTTTACTGTAGACTCAATGTAGGATGGCCTGCCATGAGCGACCCCGCGCCAGCGGGGGAGTCGAATGGTACCCGGGGTGGGGGTCGAACCCACACTCCTTGCGGAACCGGATTTTGAGTCCGGCGCGTCTGCCAATTCCGCCACCCGGGCAAAAGGGAAAGATAGAAGAGAGAAAGGAGAACGGCTCAGGGCAAGCAAATTCCTGCGGGAAAGCCTACTCGCGGACGAGCTTTGGATCAGGGCCGGCGTCGGGGATTCCCTGTGCCTTGGCGCGGGCACGGAGGCGCAGGCCCTGAAGACGGATAAATCCGGTGGCGTCATCGGGGTTGTAATCGCTCAGGACGCCCTCCATGGAGGCGATATTCTCGTCATAAAGGGAATTGGGGGACTTGCGTCCAACGGTGGTGATATTGCCCTTGTAGAGCTTCAGGCGGATAATCCCGGAGACACATTCCTGGCTCTTGTCGAAGAAGGCCTGGAGAGCCTCGCGCTCGGGAGCGTACCAGAAGCCGTTATAAACAAGCTCGCTGTACTTGGGAATAAGGCTGTCGCGGAGGTGCTCAAGGTCACGGTCAAGGGTGAGGGTCTCCATCTGCTTGCGGGCGTGGAGAAGGATCGTCCCACCCGGGGTCTCGTAGACACCGCGGCTTTTCATGCCGACAAAGCGATTTTCAACAATATCCACGCGTCCGATGCCGTGCTTGCCAGCCAACTTGTTCAAGGTCATGAGGGCTTCGCCAGGGGAAAGCTTGTCCCCATTGACAGCCACACAGTCGCCCTTCTCGAATTCCAGTTCGACATATTCCTCCTCATCCGGTGCATCGACCGGATCGACGGTCAACTTGAACATATCCTTGTTCTCCTTAGTCGTCGGATCAAACCATGGATCCTCCAGGATACCGGCCTCGTAGGAAATATGGAGCAGGTTGCGATCCATCGAGTACGGCTTGCTGGCAGATGCCTCGACATTGATATTCTGTTCCCGGCAATACTCGATCATTTCCGTACGGCCCGGGAATTGCTTACGAAATTCCGCCATGCGCCATGGAGAGATAATTTTCAGGTCCGGGGCGAGGGCGGCATAGGTCAGCTCAAAGCGGACTTGGTCGTTCCCCTTCCCTGTCGCACCGTGGGCCACGGCATCAGCGCCCTCCTTGCGGGCAATGGCGATGTGAGCCTTTGCAATCAACGGGCGGGCAATGGAGGTCCCGAGATAATACTGGTTCTCGTAGAGGGCGTTTCCGCGCATCATCGGGTAGATAAAATCGGAGGCAAACTCCTCTACCAGATTCACCGTGTAATGCGCGCTGGCTCCAGTGGCCTTGGCCTTTTCGGCAAGGCCGTCCAGTTCCTCTTCCTGACCGACATCGGCCGCAAAGGTAATGATCTCAGCATTGTAGTGCTGTTTCAGCCAACTCACGAGAACGGAGGTGTCGAGGCCCCCGGAATATGCCAATACGATTTTCATAAGCAGATTGATTTAGTGGATTATCGGGCGCCTAGGAAGGAAAGAATCGCCTTTTGTGCGTGCAAGCGGTTTTCCGCCTCATCAAAGACAATGCTCTGGGCACTTTTGTAGACTTCGGAAGATACCTCCTCACCCTCATGGGCCGGTAGACAATGCAGAAAGAAGGCATCCGGCTTGGCCGCCCCCATGACGGAAGCATTCACCTGATAAGGCGCCATCTCCTGCAGGCGCTGCTCCCGCTCATCCTCGTCACCCATGCTCACCCAGACATCCGTGTAAACTGCGTCGGCGGCCTTTGCGGCAGCCAGCACATCGCTCGTAAAGGTGTAGGTCTGCTCGAGTCCTGCCTCTTTCAGGAGATCATTGACGAACGGCTTTGGGGCAAATTTTTCGGGACCGCAAAGGACAATCTCCATTCCTGCAAGCGCACCTCCAAGGATCCAGGAATGGGCCATGTTGGAAGCACAATCGCCAAAGAAGACGAGCTTTCTCCCCTTCAGCGAATCCAACAGCGACCCAGGCTCACCCCACCGCTCCGCAAGCGTGAGCAGGTCGGAAACAATCTGGCATGGATGGAGGGCATCAGTCAGTGCATTGACGACAGGGATGGATCCGAAGTGGGCGATATCCTCAATAAACTGGTGCTCGAAGGTCCGGATAATGATGCCGTGAATATAACGTGACAGGACCTTGGCTGTATCCTCGACGGTCTCGCCTCGTCCAGTTTGCATGCTGTTCTGATCGAGGATCATCGTATGCCCTCCAAGCTCATGGATCCCCACTTCAAAGGAGATACGCGTCCGCGTGGATGACTTATGAAAAAGGAGGGCCCATGTCTGCCCATCCAACGGCTTTGTTGATGGGTCTCCCCGGTTCGCCTTGAACCGGGCCGCCAACTCCAGCACTTCTCCCAGCTGCGCTTGGGACAAGTCGGTTGTTTTTAAAAAGGAAGATAACTGAGTCATTTATGTGTGTGTTCCAAAAGTTAAATCGAGTATTTCAACTGCCGTATCCAAATCCTGAATACTGACATTCAAAGGTGGCATCAGCCGGATAGCATCCGTACCGCCACGGACAACAAGAAGGCCGTTTTCACGAAGACGACCCACCCACGGCAGAGGATCCCCGTTCACGACAAGGGCGGCATGGTAGCCCATGCCACGAAAGCCGGAAAGGTGTTGGGGATGCTTTTCGACAAGCTTCTTGAGGGCGGAATGCCAGGCAACACTGCGCTCGGTCACCTGCTCCAGCAACTGTTCCTCCTCCATCACGTCCATGACGGCAAGGGCCGCCGTGCAAGCAAGGGGATTTCCGCCGTAAGTGGTGCCATGGGAACCCGGGGTGAACAATCCCGCATACGCGTCAGCCACCCAACCTGCACCGATCGGAAAGCCCCCGCCAAGTCCCTTGGCCATACCGATGGCATCGGGTTGAATGCCCGCGTGCTCGTATGCAAAGAATCTACCAGTACGGCCGATTCCACACTGGACCTCGTCGATCAAAAGAAGAATTCCCTTTTCATTACAGAGCTCACGGATTCCCAGAAGGAATTCTGTAGTGGCTGGATGGATACCACCCTCCCCTTGTATGGTTTCAAGCATGATGGCTGCCACGGACTCATCGACCATGGAACGAAAACTCTCCAGGTTGTTGAACTCAGCATGCAGGAAGCCGTCGAGCAAGGGACCAAACCCATCCTGCACCTTGGCTTGTGGCGTAGCGCTCATTCCTCCGAATGTCCGGCCATGGAAGGCGTTCTTTGCCGTTATAACCTTGTAGCAATGGCCTTCTTCTCCCCCACTCTTAGCCCGTCCATGCAAGCGAGCCAGCTTGATGAGAAACTCGTTGGCTTCCGCCCCGCTGTTACAGAAAAAGACTTTGCCCGGTCCTGCTCTTTCACAAAGACGCTGCGCTAGCTGTCCCTGCTGCGCCACATTGAACAAGTTACTCACGTGTACCAGCTTGCCCAACTGTTCGCTCACCCGTTCCACCCAGACCGGATGGCCATGCCCGAGCGTATTGACAGCGATACCCGTGCTGAAATCAAGATAGCGGCGATTCTCGGCATCCCAAAGCATACTTCCCTCTCCCTTGACGAGCGTGAAGGGCGCAGGGCCATAATTCTTCAAGACATGCGAATCATAAAGCGCGGCTGTTTTCTTGGAAGTAATTTTTGATGACGTTCTGGAGCTCATTTTAATTCCTTTCTCAGGAGGCATGGACAATTTCCGTTCCAACACCCTTGTCGGTGAATATTTCAAGCAGGATACTGTGCGGCATGGTCCCGTCGATCAAGTGGACGCGGTGCACTCCGCTGGTCAGCGCGTTGATAGCGCTCTCCACCTTCGGAAGCATTCCTGTTCCAATAATCCCTTCGGCCTTCATCGCCGGTACTTCCTCCTGCGAGATGCTTGAAATCAGCGATGAAGGATCATCCTTGTCCCGCAGCAATCCGGGCACGTCGCATAGGTAAACCAGTCGGCGTGCGCCAATTGCCGCGGCCAGGTGTGCCGCCGCCGTGTCAGCGTTGGTGTTATAAAGTTGTCCCTCTGCATCCCTTCCAATCGGGGAAACAATCGGCATGTAGTCCTGTTCCAGATACCGCTTTAAGCGGGATGATTCAACGCTTGTAATACTGCCGACGTAGCCCAGATCGACTGGGTTCCCGTCTGAATCCTCTTCAAGGCGCTTGCAGCGAAATACATCCTGGCCTTTTACAGCGATCGGATGGCCCTTCTGGATCTGGATATTTTCACAGACCGATAAGTTGATGTTCTCGTTAAGGGTCTTCTCGACAATTTGGACCGTCCTTTCGTCCGTGTAGCGCAATCCGTTTTTCCAGACCGGCTCAATCAACGCCTCGGACATGGCCTTGTTGATTGCTGGCCCGCCCCCATGGACGACAATTACATGAATCCCGACCGTCGCCAGGAAGACAAGGTCGGTCGCGACCCCGATACGCGCCCGTTCGGTGTCCATGAAGGACCCGCCAAACTTAACAACAAAGGTGCTGCCTTTGAAGGTCTGGATATACGGAAGTGCCTCGAGCAGCACCTCGGTCTTCGCCTGTATGTTTATGTCAACCGGCATCTTATTCGGATTTATTGAAGTTTACATAGCCCTCCGTCAGGTCCGTCGACCAGACCCGGCAGGATGCGTTGCCCTGGCCGAGATTGAACAGGATGCTGAACGTCTTGGCGGAAACAACCTCCTTCCAGAGGGGCTTGTTTTCATGGAAAGTACGACCCTTCGAGAATACGGCCACCGGCTCCTTGACCGCGTTGGCATATTGGAGCTCCACCGTCTCCTCGGAAACCTGGGCGCCACTATACCCAAGGGCATCCATTAACCGGCCCCAGTTCGGATCATTGCCGTACCAGGAGGATTTCACCAGAAGGGAGTTGGCAATGGCCCGTGCAGCCATGTTGGCCTCTTTTTCCGTGGCCGCTCCTTCAATGGAAATTTCCACGACTTTTGTGATTTTTTCGCCATCCCCGACAATCTTCATCGCCAGCGTGTGACAAACATAAGCCACCGCCTTTTTGAAAGCCTGCCAATCCGCGCTTTTGGGAGATAATTCCACCCCGCTGATCCCGTTGGCAAGGAACAGGGCCGTGTCATTGGTGCTTTCATCTCCATCCACCGTAACAGCGTTGAAGGAAGCATCCACAGCCTCGCTCAGGACCGCCTGGAGGTCAGTTGCACCAACTTGTCCATCCGTACAGATAAAAGCCAGCATCGTGGCCATGTTCGGCTCAATCATTCCGGCACCCTTTGCCATCCCAGAAATCCGGACAGTTCCCCGCGAGGTCGGCACCTCGACTGAAACAAGCTTACTATATGTGTCGGAAGTCAGGATCGCCTCTGCAGCTTTCAGACCATCTGCGCTATTCGTACCAAGCGTGATTTTGCCGTCTGTGAGACCTTTGGCAATCTGATCCATGGGAAGGCGCTCACCAATCCGGCCTGTGGAACAGACAAAAACCTCCTCCGGCTTGAAGCCAAGCTCAGCAGCTGCCAATTCCCGCATCTTCAAGGCATCGACAAGGCCTTCAGGGCCCGTACAGGCGTTGGCATTACCGCTGTTGGCGACAAAACCACGAGCAGCAATTCCTGAAGCCAGTTGCTCACGTCCAAGCCGGACGGGCGCGGCCGCCATCTTGTTTTGAGTGAATACGCCCGCCACGGTGCATGGGGTTTCCGATACGACCAGAGCCAAATCCAGTCGGCCATCAGCTTTGTTGCGAATATCACAATGCACGCCAGTAGCCAAAAAGCCCGGCGTGTCCACAAGACCCGATGTTTCCTCAATGATTTGAAAGTCGTCCACAGATTTTCCTCCAGAACTAAACCAGGCCCGCAAATTCCGGCCACCCCATGCGCAAATTCATAATTTGCACAGCTTGTCCACTTGCCCCCTTCATCAGGTTGTCGATGGCACTCGTGATGATCAGGTTACCGGTCCGCGAATCGACATATCCCGAGAAATCCGCCCTGTTTCGGCCCAGGACATCCCGCGTATCCGGAGCTGTCCCGCTTGGGAGAAGCCGGATTCCCTGCTTCTTCCCGTAGGCTTTCTCCCATGAGGCATAAATTTCATCAACAGCTCCTTCAAAGGGAGCCACAATCGTACTGGCAATCCCCCGCATCATGGGAACCAAGTGCGGTGTGAACTGGACCTGCACAGCCTGGCGGGCAGCCATACCAAGCTGCTCCTCAATCTCAGACAAGTGCCGGTGTTGTCCAAGCCCGTAGGCCAGTACGCTGTCCGTGCGCTCGCAGAAACTGTAGAAAACGCTCTCCTTCTTGCCTGCTCCAGAGACCCCGCTCAAGGCGTTGACGATGATTCCCTCCCCTGTCAGGAGTTTTTCCCTGACCAATGGTAGCAGGGGTAGAAGAATACTTGTGGGATAACAGCCGGGACAGGCGATTAAGTCGGCCTTTTTCCAGCCAGGCTGGGTAAACTCAGGCAAGACATACGGAACCTTCTGCAACCATTCAGCAACTGGATGCTTCTGGCCGTAATAGGTGGTGTAGGTTTCGTCCGAATTGAGGCGGAAATCCGCGCTCAGGTCGATAACCAGCCTGCCCGCCTCCACCAATGGCAGCGCATATTCGGCAGCTACCCCGTGCGGTAGCGCCAGAAACCAGATATCGACCTCTTCCTTGGCGAGAGCTTTCGGATTCGCCTTGGTAAACTCAAGATCCCCCGTGAGACCCGACAGCCGGCTCAGGATGGAGTCCACCCGTTTCCCAGCATGGGTTCGGGAGGCCACCACCGCCAATTTCGCTTTGGGGTGCCCCGCCAGCAACTCGACAAGGATTTCCCCCGAGTATCCGGAGGCTCCAATAATTCCTACTGTTTTCATGATTAAACAGGCTATGCCCTGAAATAATTAACTCGATAACGAAAAAGGGCCCTTTCCTTCGACGGCAGACGACTGCCGAGGAAGGAAAAGACCCTTTGCAAGGATACGTGTCCCCGATGACAGAACGTCTTAACGCTTGCTGAACTGGAAGCGTTTGCGCGCTCCGGGCTGTCCAGGCTTCTTACGCTCGCGACGTCGGGGATCCCGCTTTAAAAGTCCTGCTTTCTTGAGTGGCTGCCGCAGCTCACCATCAAACTTTTCCAATGCACGGGCTAAACCATGTGAGATCGCTTCCGCTTGGCCATTCGGGCCACCACCTTGCACCAAGGCAATCACGTCGAATTGACCCTTCTTGTCGACCGTCACCAAGGGCAACTCGGCCACACGGGCCAACGACTCGGAATAACAGTATGTCTCCATCTCCTTGCCATTCACCGTGAAGGAACCTGAACCGTTTGGAATCAGCCGAACCCGGGCAGATGCCCGCTTCCGCCGTCCTGTGGCCCGTAAAACCGTTGCTGCGTCACTCATATGTCTCTCGTTTGCTTAAATTAACCTTCGTAAGGAACTGGATTCTGAGCTTCGTGCGGATGCTCAGTTCCTGCATAAATCTTCAATTTCTTCATCTGGGCGCGAGCCAGCCGATTGCGGGGCAACATCCCCTTGACGGCATTCTCGATGATGAATTCTGGCTTCCGGTTACGGAATTCCTTCAGGCCGATGTACTTCTCGTTGCCGAAATAACCACTGTAGAACATGTACTTCTTCTGTTCTTCCTTGCGGCCAGTGACGGCCACCTTGGCGGCGTTCAGGACAACGACAAAATCGCCCGTATCCGTATGGGGAGTGTAAGTCGGGCGATGCCGACCACGTAGAATGTTTGCAATTTTTACTGCCAAGCGGCCGAGGACTTCGCCTTCGGCGTCGATCACGTACCACTTGGGTTCAATTTCACCTGTTTTGGCCAGATAGCTTTTCATTATCGGAAAAAAGGAAGGACCGTAGATTTAGGCCCACCCCTGTCAACTCAATTTGTCCAAAAAGAAAACCCCGATCCCACTGCTGCGGGACCGGGGCTCAAAAATCAGATCTAAATCAATTTAGAATCCGGCTGTGATGCTTGTCGCGAGGGTGAACTCGTTGTCGTCGCCACCGCTTTCGCCGATCGTGTCTTCAGAAGAAGCATACCAGTTCAGGCCAATGCTGAAACTGGCACTTTCCGTGAATGCGTAGTTGTAAGCAACACCGGCTCCGTAGTAGTTCCAGTCATCACCCAAGTCAGGATCAACCCAACCGAGGTAAGCGGACATATCCACGGATCCTTCTTCGCTCAGCTCAACTGAGTGGCCGATTGAACCTTCAAGCGTCAGGGCTTCCAGATCGAAATCATAGAAGACGTAGATCGCCGGGCTGAGGGTAGCTTCGAAGCTGAGACCAGCATATAGTTCAACTGTGTCTTCACCAACGCCGTCTTCCGGGTAAGTGTAGTAGGTGACACCGAAGTCGCCACTCACAGTTTCGTTGATGCCGAAGCCATAGCCAGCGTAGAAGTCGATTTCATTCGCAAATTCAGCATCGACCGGCAAAGCGGCCCACATGCCTGCGTAGAAATCGCCATAGCTCACGTCAACCGAAGGAGCGAAGTACTCTTCAGCAAGCTGAACGCCGCGGAAGATGTAATCCGATTCCCAGGCAACACCAGTGCTCACGGACAATTCCTGGGCACCAGCAATCGTTGCGCCTGCCACAGAGGCAGCGAGGATAGCAGTAATCTTTTTCATTTTCGTTTTCATGTTTTGTAGTTTTAGTTATTGGTTTATAACCAAAGCAAGAATGACAGCCAATAACCTAAATCTGTCAATCGTATAAATGAAGCCAATTGCGTTCCAATTTGTCCCAAAAAGTGATTTTTTTTCATTTTAATCACAACGCCGGCAAATTACCTCCTCTGGCGTGAACGGGGTTGTCAAAGTCCGGGGAATAGCCCAAGCTGGAAAGCATGAGTTCAGCAACAGGGGACCTTCCAATCATTGCGGATCAGTTATCGCAATTAAAGCAGTTCACAACCGTTGTGGCGGACACGGGAGACTTTGAGTCGATCGAATCCTATGCCCCACAGGATGCGACAACCAACCCGACCCTGATCTATAAGGCCGTGCAAATGGATGCCTATGCGCATCTTCTGGAGAAGGCAGCCACCCTGGCCGAAAAGGAAAACCGGCACGGAAGCGAACTGATAGACGATGTGATCGATCATTTACTGGTCCTGTTTGGCACGGAAATCCTCAAGATCATTCCCGGGCGGGTATCGACCGAAGTGGATGCCCGGCTTTCCTTCGACAAGGAAGGTACTATCAGGAAGGCACGCCACATCATCTCCCTCTACGAAGCGCAAGAGGTGAAAAAGGACCGCGTACTGATCAAGATTGCTTCCACATGGGAAGGACTCGAGGCAGCCAAGGTGTTGGAAAAAGAAGGCATTCATTGCAACCTGACACTCCTTTTCTCACTCATTCAGGCGATCACGGCAGCCCAGAACGGATGCACTCTGATCAGCCCTTTTGTGGGCCGCATTCTTGATTGGTATGTCGCACAAACCGGCGGCGAGTACGAGGCCCAGGATGATCCGGGAGTCCAATCAGTGACGCAGATTTACCATTACCTGAAGCACCACAACCACAAGACCGAGGTAATGGGGGCCAGTTTTCGCAATATCGGGCAAATACAAGCCCTTGCGGGATGTGATCTGCTAACAATCAGCCCGGATCTGCTGAAGAAGCTGCAAAATGATCATCGTCCGCTTGAGCGGCAACTGACTGTCGAACGAGCGAAGGTTGAGCCGATCCAGAAAATGGTAGTGGACGAAAAGACCTTTCGCTGGCACATGAATGCCGATCCCATGGCAACTGACAAACTGGCTGAAGGCATCCGGAAATTTGCTGCTGACACGGATAACCTGAGCGACTTGATTGAGCGGGAAGTCATTGATTAATGAGCGCAGAGAAAATGATCACGCACCTCGTATTTTTCAGAATGCTCCCGGAAGCCGAAGGTTCAACGGGAGAGGAAAACGCTGCCGAACTCGTTGAAATGCTCATGAAGCTACCGGGGAAAATTCCCGAGCTGGTCAAGTTGGAGGCCGGAAGGGACTTCAGCAGGACTCCTGCTTCTTTTGATGTTGGGCTACTGACCCAATTTGAGAACAAGGAAGACTTGGAGACTTACCGTATCCATCCAGAGCACCAAAAGGTGGTCAAATTTGTCCAGAAGACGACCTCAGAGCGGGCAGTGGTAGATTACGAAAGCCGCTAACCCAGGTTGATCTGGAAAATATGGGCAGGTGACTTGATCGGGTTGAGGCTGAAGAAGTTCCGTGATCCCCGCCACATATAGGCCGGCTGTGTCGGATCAAAGAGGTCTTTCACTTCAAATGCCTTGTCTGAGCCGATACCCATTTCAGACAGCGGCAGGTGGACATTCCCTTCTTGCTGCTTGTGCCAGTCGAAGTTGACGATCACCAGTAGCTGGTCCTTCCGGTCCGGAGTCTGCTTGATATAGGCCAGGATACTCGCATTGTCCGTGTCGACAAACCGGATATTCGCCGTGCGATGCATGGCTGGATGATCACGCCGGATGCCGTTTACGCGGGAAATGTCGTTCTTGAGATTCCCCGGCCGATCCCAATTCCAGTTTTTGAGTTCGTACTTTTCATTGTGATTGTACTCCTCTTTGCCGGGGAATGGCTCCTTCTCCATCAATTCAAAGGCGGGTCCATAAATGCCGATATTGGAGGATAAAGTCGCGGCAAGAATGTAGCGACCGAGAAAAGTTGCCCGATTCCCTTTCTGAAGATCCTCATGAAGAATATCCGGCGTATTTGGCCAGAAATTCGGCAAAAAGAATTCCTTCACTTCCGACTGGGTCAACTCTTCGACGTACTCCCTCACCTCCTGGGGAAAGTTGCGCCAGGTAAAGTACGTGTAGCCCTGTGTAAATCCTGCCTTGGCCAACCGGTATTTGCGCTTGGGTCGGGTAAAGGCCTCCGCGAGAAAGAGGACTTCGGGATGCGTGACCTTCAATTCCCCAATACACCAGCGCCAGAATTCCATCGGCTTGGTGTGCGGATTATCCACCCGGAAGATTTTCACCTCGGCCTCAATCCAGAAGTCAAAAATACTCTTCAGCTCGAGCCAGAGTGCCTTCCAATCCTCTGTTTCAAAGTCGAACGGCAGGATATCCTGATATTTCTTAGGGGGATTCTCGGCATACTGGACTGTTCCGTCCGGACGCCACTTGAACCACTGGGGATGCTCTTTTACATATGGGTGGTCGGGAGCACATTGGAAGGCAATGTCCAAGGCCACCTCCAGGCCATGTTTATCAGCCGCCTCGATCAGATCTTTGAAGTCCTCCATTGATCCAAGTTCAGGATGCAGGGATTTGTGTCCTCCCTGTGAGGAACCGATCGCCCATGGGCTGCCCACATCCTCCGGGGCCGCCTCAAGGGCATTGTTACGCCCCTTCCGGAACTTTTCCCCAATGGGATGAATCGGGGGGAAGTACACCACATCAAACCCCATACGGGCAATTTCCGGGAACCTGCTAATAGCATCTTTGAAGGTCCCGTGACGGCTGGCATCATTGGCGCACGAGCGGGGGAAAAATTCGTACCAGGTGCTGAAATAGGCTTTTTCCCGTTCAACAAGAAGGTGGGAAACGGTACCCTGTGTTTGCAGGCTTCGATCCGGGTAACGCCGAACAGTTTCGAAAAAGTCACCCTGTCTGGCGAGGTTCACTTTCTGCATCAGGTCGCGGGAGTGATCTCCAAGAAAACCTGCCCATCCCTTGAGCTGTTTGGCATCCTTACCTTTTGCCCGGGAGGCGGCCTCCGCTACCAATCGGGCCCCGATGTCGAGTTCCACTCCAATTTTCGAATCCCCGGCATCAGACTTCTTCACAAAGCCTACGTGCCAGTTGCGAAACTCATCTGCCCACCCGATCACACGGTATTCGTGCAATCCTATCTGCTCCGCCCGGAAGGTTCCCCCGAACTCATCATTACCAAGGTCCTGCATTGGAACTTCTTCCCAACGCTTTTGCCCGATTTTCCGATAAGCGAGAACCACATCAAGGTGGTCGTGCCCATCGGCAATGACGTGGGCCTCCACATGGAAGTCATCGCCCAATGGACGCTTGACGGGAAACATCCCGCCGCCGATTGACGGAGTGACATGATCAATGACGACCCTTGAGGGGCCGGGAAACTTGGAGACAGGTGTCATAAGGGTATTTGTTTGGAATTCCGGGTTATTTCACAAGTGAGGCGTAAAGCTCTGACGTCTCCTTGGCGATGGCAGCCCAACTGAAGGTATCGATGGCACGTTGCCGTCCGGCCTTGGCAAACGCCGCACGTCGCTCCGGGTTTGCCATGAGGCGATTAATCTGGGAAGCGATATCCTTGGAAAAATGCTCCGGCTCCAGCGGCGTAAAAGGTGATTCATGGATTTGGGCAACAGGAACAAGATAGCCTGTCTGGTCATGGACAACCACTTCGGGGATTCCTCCCACACTCGCCCCAACGACTGCTGTCTCGCAGGCCATTGCCTCCAGATTGATAATGCCAAACGGCTCGTAAATGGAGGGACAACAGAATACCTCCGCACCGGAGTAGAGCTGGATCACGGTTTTCTTGTCCACCATCTCATCTATCCAGAAAACACCGGACCGGTTCTTGCTGGCCTCCGCCACAGCTGTCTTCATCTCAGCGGCAATCTCGGGTGTGTCCGGGGCACCCGCACACAGAACAATCTGGAAATCAGGATTCATATGACGAATCGCATTTACCAGATAGATGATACCCTTTTGCCGGGTGATGCGCCCGACAAAAAGCACATAGGGCTGTTTGGGATCTATCCCGAACTTTTCAAGCGCCGCGGTCGGATCTACTTTCTGGTATTCATCCGGGTCAATACCGTTATAGATAATGTGAATCTTTTCGGGATCCACATGGAAGTGTTTCAGGACGTCAACGCGAGTTCCCTCAGAAACGGCGATGATCGCATCCGCCATTTCAATGGCCGTCCTCTCCACCCAGGAACTGAAATCATAACCACCACCAAGTTGCTCGCGCTTCCATGGACGGAGTGGTTCAAGTGAGTGAACAGTCAGGACAAGGGGAATCCCGTAATTCAACTTGGCCATGATGCCACCAAAGTGCGTATACCAAGTGTGGCAGTGGACCAGATCCGCATCAATCGCCCGGGTATTGAATCCAAGGTTTCTTTGAAGGGCTCCAAAAACGCTTCTCAGCCCTTTGGGACAAGTGAAGCCCGAATCGTCCAGGCCGGTCCCAAAGACTGACAATTTTGGGTCCTCGATATTCTGCGAACCGAAAGAGCGGACCTCAACCGGCATCAATTTACTGAGTTCCCGGCTCAGGTATTCCACGTGGACCCCCGCGCCACCATAGACGTTGGGGGGATACTCATTGGTCATTAAGAGTGGTTTCATAAGGTCTCTCCGGGTTTGAGTTCATATTCCAGCCGGATGCTGAATAATTTAACCAGTGCCAGCAGGCAAATAACCGTCAGGCCAAGAACGACCCAACCGGTAAAGTCATGCACATTCCCCAGGTCCTGGCCCCAGACAATAACATGCGTATCCAGTCCAGTGGGACCTTTTGCATACGCCCATGCAGTCAGGAATAGGCTCCGGAAGATGTTGTTGATAAAGGCGAACACCATGGCGGTCCCGACAAGGAACACCTTTTTCCATAATTTATCAAAATAGACCGATCCAAGGAAAGAGCCGGCGAAAAGACAGGCCGTGAGGGAACGAATCCCGGAGCAGGCATCCTCCACACCCACGTCTCCGAGAGGCAGCTTCAGGACACTGCCTTCGCGAACCACCGCATAACCAAGTAAATCGAAGGAGTGGTAGACGACGACCGCCACCTTGTTCATCAGGAAAGTGCTGATGGTCTTGTAGACCGCATTAAACATGGGGACCGACAACATCCAGATCAAGGCTGGGAAAAGGAACAGGAGAGCCAGATGCCAGCGCTCCTTGAGTGGATTTGGCGTCCCGTCGGCCTTTTTCCCGGAATAGAGAAATGCTCCCCCAAGAAGAATATTGGCAAAGCCGAAAGCCAGAAAATTGGAGGAAATCAGGTTTTGCCCCTCCATGGCACGATAGAGCGAGCCGGCAAAAAAGGAGACAAATCCCCCGGCAACCATCAGGACGGAAATCGTGATAAGGGCCTTCTCCAAAAGGCTGGAAAAGGTCGATGCAGGTCCGTCGCTGGAAGGATTGGAAGCAGCTTCCTGCGTGTCAGCATCTCCAATCAACCCCTTTGCCAGACGCGGCCAGCGCTCAAAGAGAACATAGGCCACAAAAAGCGGCACGATAAACCCGAAGGCATATTCATCCCGGAGTTTCCACCAGAAATACTGGTCCCAGATCAAAAAGAGGACGAGGCCAAGCAGCGCAAAGGCCGCCCATTGGGTCGGTTGGGGAAGTTGACGAAATCTCATATCGGGAAAATTCAGGGGGGACGTTGGCAAATGCCTTCTGCGAACTCAAGACCAATGGACCCTTCGAGCCCAGAGAAAAGGAATCTACGAAATGACTTTTTTCTTGCCATGCAAATTTTAAGCACCTTCTTTGTTCCGCTTATGACAACTGAGGAACAACGCCAGAAGAACCCGCTCGAACTCACGCATACCGACGTTGAGATCCTTACCCGCTACGTTACCGACACGGGTAAAATCCTTCCTCGCCGCATCACCGGCTTCACAGCTGTGCAGCAGCGACACCTTACCCGGGTAATCAAGCAGGCCAGGAATCTACTTCTCATGAAGTAACGCCGCCTGCGGTATCCCGCAGTCCTAGTGAGTAAATCCAGTTTTGAATTTTACAAGAAGGCTCCTCCTGACGGGGGAGCCTCTTCTTTTGTCTATCCGCCTAGCGAAGCAAATATCCGTTTTTTCGCAGAGGCCCTGCAGAATGGCTGCGTTGTTGGCCTTCCAACCGAGACTGTTTACGGCTTGGCGGCACTTGCGCTCGACGAGCAGGCATGCCACTCGATCTTTTCGATCAAGGGCCGCCCCTTGATGGACCCCCTGATCGTCCATGTGGCTGATCTGGAAATGGCCCGCAGCCTGGCCATTGTACCCGAGGATGGCCGTATCCTTGCCGAAGCATTCTGGCCGGGTCCCCTCACCCTTGTCCTTAAAAAGAGATCGATTGTGCCCGATCTGATTACCGCGGGAAAGGAAACCGTCGCCATCAGGATGCCACGGCATCCCGTCGCTAAAAAGCTCCTCCACCAGCTCAATGCGCCCTTGGCTGCGCCTAGTGCAAACCCCTTTGGCTACGTTTCCCCGACCCGGCCTGAGCACGTGACATCGGCATTTGGGGACAAGGTTCCTTTTGTCCTGGATGGGGGGCCGTGCGAGGTTGGGCTGGAATCCACCATCGTGGATCTGTCAAAGGGGAAGAATCCGGCCATCCTCAGGCCCGGAGCCGTAACCGCTGAGCAGATTTCAGATCACCTGCGCCTACCCGTCCAAACAAAGCTTTTGAACCTCGAAGAGACCGAGGCCGCCACCGCCCCGGGGACCATGCTCCGCCACTACAGCCCCAAAACCAAAATGATTGCCTTTGAACTGGGGTCTATTCCCAAAACTGCCAAAAACGAGGCGATAGCTTTCCTCCAAAGGCCCGGCACGCTCAATCCGTCACGGGAGCAGGCAACATTCTGGTTTTCCGAGGACGGAGACATGGAAATCGTGGCCCGGACCCTCTTCGATTTGCTCCGCAAGCTGGATGCAAAGGGCTTCGAAAGAATTTTCTGCGAACTGCCCCCCGCCAACGCCGACGGCCTTGTTTTGGCTATCCGCGATCGCTTGTCCCGTGCGGCATCGATAAAATAAAGCGGGCGGCTCCATTCAGAACCGCCCGCGCAAATTAGATTATCCGCTCAATTATTGAAAGCGGCGAGGATAGGATTCTTCCTCCTCAGCGACCGTGAGGTTCTCTTTGGAAGCATTCTTGACCGCATCCAGCATCTGGATCTTTTCCTGCAGCTTACGCTGGGCTTCAAGTTGCTCAACCTCATCGCGGGAGGCCTTTACCTTGTCCAGAAGCGCATCCTCTTCTTCGGATGGCTCATAGCCGGGAATGTCGCTGCTGGAAATCCCCATTTCATACAGGGTCTTCTTGGAGAAGACATCCTCGTACGTGGCTCCACTTGCACTCAAGATTTTGGCCGTGATGAAGATGATAAGGTTACGACGATTGATGTCCGTGCCCTTGCTGCTGAATAGACGCCCAAGGCCCGGGATTGAGCCAAGAATCGGCACCTTCGAATCCGTCAACTCTTCCGACTGCTCGATCAGCCCACCAATCGCCAGCGTGTATCCACTCTTGATGGTGACACTGCTGTCCGTCTTGCGGGTCGAAATAATCGGAATGAGCGCACCGGAAGCTCCACCAAAGGAAACCTCACCACTACGGCTGCTGATTTCCGGTTGAATATTCAGGTTGATGAATCCGGCACTGTTGATTTGCGGGATAACATTCAGGTTGATCCCGATATTCTTGTACTCGAATTGACTCACTTCAAACTGACCCACTTCGTCATTGTAGCGGTAACTCGGGATTGGATACTCCTCACCAATGTTAATCGTCGCCTTCTTGTTGTTCATGGTGACGATCGTTGGATTGGAAACCAGCTCGATATCAGAGTTTGCCTCAAGGGCACTCAGGACAACGCTGAAGGCGTCCGAGGATAAAACCGCGGTGTCTTGCCGGGTTGTCGTGGTGGGAATTCCGCTGCCGGATATCCTGTCATACTGACGACCCAGAATACCGTTCAGGCCCTGTTCCATCGAAACGCCCCAACCGACCAAAGATTGCCAGTCAACACCAAGGGAATCATTTTCACGACCTTGGATTTCGACAAACTTTGATTCGATCATTACTTGCTCGGTCGGACGGTCCAGGGTCTCAATGATTTCCTGGATGTCATTCATGCGACTCGGACGTTCAGTGATGACAAGCGCATTACTGCGAGTATCCACTTGAATCTTGCCCCCGGCGGCCGCATCGATGAGCGGCTCAACCGAACTGCGAATTTCGCCAGCATTGGCAAAGTCCACAATGAAAACGCGTGTGTCGACCGGCTCAACGGCGAGCTCGTCCTGACTCTTGATCTTGATGATGTTCCCATCAATGATGTAGGTGAAATTGAGCGGCTCGAGGACCACATCAAAAACCTGCTGCCAGGAAACGTCACGAAGCTTGATGCTGACACTGCCAGCCAAGCTGTCTGGAATGACCACATTCAGCTCATAGAGCTCTGCAACACTCCGGATGATGTCCCGGACATCCTCTTCTGGAAAGTCGACCGAGATGGTTTCGGCATCACTGGCAACAGCGGTGCCGACAGAGTCGCTTCCGGGAAGATCGAGGAAGACCTCCTCCTCCGGGACTTCGAAAGTTGGTTCGTCAGGTAGTTCCGGCAATTCGGATGCCTGCAGGGATTCTTGTTGGGCATCTGCCATCATGGCATCTGCCTGCGCGTCCACAGGATCGCCTGCGGTCTGCGCCGACACTGTCGTTACCAGCAAGGCTGATAATATCGCTATGGTTTGTAGACCTTTCATCGGTTTATCCTTTCTTGATTGTCTAGTTGGAATTTTGTTTGGCTTGAGATAAAGACTATTTACCAGATTGATTAACAGACTTCAGAAATGTTTTGTCCACGGTCGCATCGCCGACCTTGAGGGTGTATCCGCGAGCGGTGACTTTGACGATTTCCACCGTGTAAGTGGTTCCCCGGATCTCTGCGGGAAAGCTTTCGCCTTCTTCAATTGTCTCACCGTTTCCGAGCTTGAGAATTCCCCGGTTTCCGAAAATCATGCTTCCGTCCGGTTTGAAGCTGCGTGAAATAACATCCAAGGCAATCTCATCGGAAATCACTTCCGGGAGCACATCCTCCTCGATATCCACCGGGCCTTCTGACATCTCAGCCGCTAGATCCGCTTCGGCCTTCTTGCTGAATGGGGAACCCAGTCCTGTGAAATCGCCCGCTTCCTTGTCCATGTTACCAACGACACTCTGCATACCACTGATTAATTCAGTACGCTCCCCGACCGGAATAATCACCTGTCCAAGGGCGCCTGTGCTCAAGGCCATCAGGCAGGTAATAACGAAAATTGTATGTTTTTTATTCATGCTTTTCGGCAAGGACATAACAGCGCAGACGACCACCTAAATTGTCCTCATCCCCCTGTTCTCCGATTGAGGGGAAAAGACGAAGCATATCGAGGCGGACAATGTAATTCTGCCGGTTCAATACATCCATGAATCCAAGTAACTGATCCATTGATCCGGCAATCGTAAGATCGTAAGGAATCACCGAGAAATGCTTCATTTTCTCGAGGCCCATCGGAATCTCGGATCCGTCGGAGGCAACTCCCTGGGAAAACTGGTTCAGGGTCACCCCTGTCTCTTCCTCGAGGTCGTAGAAAAACTCGTAATTGATCGCCACGTTCTCGACTCTCATGAGGCGGCTTTCGATATCTTCGAGACCGGACTCGAGAGCAGCGATATCTTCCTCCAGGCCATTGGAACGCTCGGTGTTCGTGAGAATTTGTTCCCACTCCCGCTCAAGGTCCGAAAGCTCGGTCTCGTACTGCTCTAGTTTTGGTGCTCGCATGAAAAGAAGAACCAAAGCCAAGGGCGTAATCACCCCGCAGACAAAAATAACGGGATACTCAGAGAATTTTTTACTGATTACTGACAAATTCATGATTTGGAGCCCTTTTCCGGAGGAATCATCAACTCTAACGTAAAATCAAAGTATCCCTGCTCGTTATTCCGTCTGAATTGAACAAGGTCCATTTCGATTTGGCGGCCTTTCATACTGGGAAGCTTGTTGATTTCATCCTGGAAGTTGGAGAGGACTTGCGAAGGCGTCATGACCGAACCAGCAAGGATACGACCCTTAAGATCCACTGAAAAATAAGGGGCATTCGTCTCTCCATCCAAACCCTCGGCAGACTTCATCTGAATCTCGGAAAGGATGACCCGCTGGGGAAGAATGAGAGTGATTTCCTTAATGAACAGAGGGAATTCAAGTAGCTGCTGGTCGAAGGCAATGACCTCTTCCATGATAGAGGAGCTCTGCTTGAATCGCTTATTGGTATCCAGAATGCTTCGGTTGCTGGCTGTGTTATCCGCTACCTGCGATTGTAATTCACGCACCTGTGCTGTGAGGCTCTGCAGTGAATACTCCTTGATCACGTAGATCGTCACCACAAGCAGGGCGATGGATATGGCCACGAAATTAATAAGGAATCCAGTGCGGATAACCTTCGTGTCCGGCAATACACTGACTTCCCGGAAATCGGGACGCCACAATCGCTGTGAGACCTTCTTTTTATTGCTCCCAAGGGCCATCTCTTACCTTTCAAAATTCACGAACAAGCTGAATAAACCAAACTTCGAGGCATCAAAACTGGAGGCAGCACAATCATCCCCGAACGACACCCCGATACTCGAGGCCCAACCTTCCCAATCAATTTCCAACAGGCTGATATCCATTTCAGCCGCCACAACCTCCGGAATCCACGACAGGTTTTCCGGAAGGGAGGTCATGTAAATTTGTGGAATTGTCTGTCCAGTCTGGACCTCGTAAAATCCGGTCGAGGCATTCAATTCCTTCAATATCCGCCGCAAGAGCTTCGGACCGATTTCCCTGAAATCAAAGGTGTTGGAAAAGAAAAGATCCCGCGCAGAATCCTCGTCCTTTAGACCGAGTTCCTTCTGGATTACCGGCAGCACGCCGTTGAATCCGAAATTGACCGGCCGGCACAAGTCGACCTTGTCCTTGGAGAGAATAAAAAGATTGGCCGAGTTTTGTGTCATTTCAACCAGGAGAACCGGTTGCTCAATCTCCTTCACCGTGAGATAATTCTTCAGGCCAGCAAGACTCGACAAGGTACTGATCTGCAAGCTCTGCGGATAAACGCCACATTCCACAAGATTTTCCTGGAAGGCGCTGAATTCGCGTGAGTCCGCCCCACACAGAATTAACTCCTTCTGGGTGGCCAGTGACTTCTCCGGACTGAATGGCGCTCCGTTGACAGCGTTCAAGGCAACCATCCGGGACGAATTGGGATTGATCCGGAATTGCTGCTCCAGAACTTGGTTGAAGTAGCCCGGCTCCTTGGCACGGGTCATCGACTCGATTGTATGAAGTCGGAAAAACCGGCTCTCGGGAACGATCCCGCAATGGGAGTTGAAGAAGCGGTTGCGACGACCAACGGAAGCCTTCTCAAGCAGATCCTTCAACTTTCCGGGTTCATGCCGGGGGATCTCCAGAATGGAATCAACAGTGAAGGGAGGAGCAAGTCCCGATACGGCAGCCACATGATATGAGAACCCATTGACTTCAACGAAAAGACCTTTCGCTTTTTTCGATAACATCTAATGCAACTTGGTAGATTAAATAAGACATCGGAGAGGAAAGAGCCCCTCGCCTATGGAGTATTTAGATAAGTTCCGCTCATTAGATTACAAGTTTAAAAAAGAAGGTCGTGCGGGTTGAATGCCCAAGATAATGCCGATGCTAACCGCATCACGTAGTGAAAAGGCTCTTACAGGTGAACCATTCTGGATTGGCCCAACTAATACCTGTTATGATTCGTTGTAATACAAATATGGGGGCTTCCATCTACTGGCAAGACTGGGGGATTGTGGAGCAGTCTCCGTCACCCCCTGCCTGGGCAAATAAAAAAGCCACGACAGAATCCTGCCGTGGCTGTTGAAAATTACCGGTGTGTTTGAGGCATTAACCCCATGTCCGCTTCTTATGGCGATTCGAGCGCGAGCGCTTCTTGCGCTTGTGCTGTGAAATTTTGCGGCGACGTTTCTTTCTGAGATTTCCCATAGCTTAAATGAATAAAGCGGAGGACACTTTTTGTTTTCAGGCTACAAGTAAAGCCTTTTCTTGAAAAAAGCCCCTTTGACTAGTGAGAATATTTTTGAAGCTGTTTCACAAGGCCCTGCCAACGGGGCGGAGCGGGCATGGAAATCGTTAAATTCTCACTGATGGTCAGCTCCTTGAGATAATAGGCTGGGCCATCGTAGAGGGGTCGCTCGTCCTGATCCCGGCGAAAATGATAGTCCCGTTTGATACGCGAGAGCATGATAGGGTTGCTTTTAGCGTAGATTCTGTCCCCGAGGACGGGTAATCCAGACTCCAGGGCATGCAAGAGCACCTGGTGACGCCGTGGAAAGCGGGTTTGTGCGGAACAAAGGGTGTAGGATCCCACGCTGTCGACCATCGAAAAAGTGGTGTGGGTAATTTTCCCCGTGGTGTGGGAAACCAGCATTCTTGGAAGGCGCCCATGTCTGGAAAGGGGCAAATCGCACTCCAACTTATCCTCGCTGGGTGTGGACTGCGTGATAAATTCGTAGGTGAAGGAAAATGCACCGGATCCAAACTGGTTCTTCAGTTCCTCAGCCGCCTCACGCGATCTCGTCAGGAGGACTGGACCTGCGCACTCGGCATCGATGTCTGTCACTGCCCAGAGCCCCGATGGACTGATGCCCATTTTTACCAGCTCCGGCTTTCCCTGGGCCGCCTGGTAACGGATCGCCTCAATGAGGATTGGAAGGCGTGGATACCAGGCATCCTGCTGCAGGAGAATGCCGGGCAACTTAGCCAGAATCAGCATCTCCCCGTCATCATGAAGGACGGGAAGCCGGATGGGATCAACGCCAAGAAGCGGCGCTGGAAACCCTAGATGCGGCTGTTTACTCATCGGATTTGAAAAAGTGTTGCGAAGCGGGAAAAAAGAAACCCTCCGACCATTAGACCGGAGGGCACGAAAAGATAAAAATCAAGCAAGATTAATGCAGGCTTTTAGAATGGAGGCCATTCTTGGCAAGTTTGGCCTTTTCCGTGTTTGCCTTGTTTTTGTGCAGGACACCGGCCTTGACAGCCTTATCAAGGGCAGAGGCGTAAGCGCTTTTGTCTTCAGCGGAAGCTTCGCCCAAAGCCTTCTTACGAAGAGTCTTGAGGCGGCTCTTAACGGCCAGATTGCGCTCGGTGCGACGGGAAATCCGACGGACGTCTTTCTTGGATGATTGTAGATTAGCCATGATTGATTGCTTTAAAGAAACGGCAGAAAGTAGGTGAGCCCACTCCCCTGTCAAGGCTATTTGCCTTCCTTTTCCGGAATTGGCTCATCGGCGTGCCAGGCGCGCAGATCATGGAGATTCCATTGTCCATACTTGGCGGCCTCCTTCAAGATGCGCAGAAGAATCTGGGCTGTCAGAAAGCCGTCTCCCAGCGCTGTATGGCGGTCATGAGGGACAATATTGAAGTGGTCGCACAAGGCATCCAGGGAGTAGCCCCGGGGCTCTCCCAAGGAGGCAAATCCGCCTATCTCACTGACGGCCAGAAATGCTTCCATGGTGTCGATGACGACATTCTGTAGTTTGATGGCAAAGTGCTTTTCGAGGGCAAAATTGATCAGGGTGACATCGTGCTGGATATGATGCCCGACGATGATCCCATCTCCCAGCCAATCAAGAAAGGCTCTCAATGCCACCGGTGCCTCGACCCCATCCGAGGCCTCCTCACGGGTGATTCCGTGGACCGTGACGGAAGAGGTGTTGTAGGCTATGGGCAGAATGACGGAAAACTGGTCCCACAGACAGATTTCCCCGTTTTGCAGCCCTACCCCAGCCAGACTGATGATCGCATCCCGCTTGGGATCGAGGCCCGTGCTTTCCGAATCAATGCAGGCAAAGCGAAAGTTCTCCCAGTTTGCCTCAAGGGACAACTTGAGCTGGTTGATCTGCCTGTAGTGCTCAATTTCGGGCATTATCCACGCCAGTTAAGACTAAAGTGCTGCGCCGTCGCTTCCAACGTCGAATAGATGGTCCGGAAGGAAGTGATCAAGAGGGTGCGGGTTTCCGCATCAAGGGCGGACGGATGAATAACAGCCCCGTCCGTCCCGGTACGAAGCCCTTGTGAAATCCGTGCGTATTGAGCGACCAGAAACGCCCCCGAGGCCTCCTGATAAAGGTTGCCCAAAGGCGTGTCTCGTCCTGCCCGGTCCGCTGCCTTTTCAAAGCGTTTGTAGGTGGCTGTCGGCTTGCGCAATCCTGCTTCAAGGGACAAAACCCGGCCGACATCGACCAAGGGAAGAAGCGCGTGGAATTTAATCGCCAACTCGTCCCGGCGGGTCCCTTCCTTGTCGACAACATAACCCTTGAAGATGGTACGGGGAGGCTGATTCATCAATGAGTCACTCGCCATGTGACGGATAAAATCCGGATATTTGAGCAATTCCTGGTCAATATGCTTGCTCAAGGATTCAGCCAGCGGGCAATGTGTCTCCCGGAGTGGATAAAAATCAAAGGCGTCCCGGGCGCTGTAAACATGGTTACTCACCGGATTGGCAATAAGGGCCGAAAAACGGGCTTTCATAGCCTGCAGGGGCAGGCACCAGTCCGGATTCTGGGCGAGTATATTCTGCGGACTTTCAAGAAATCCACATTGACGCAAAGCATCCGCTGCCCGGTGCGCCAGCTCACGAAAATATGTCTGGTAGGGTTCCTCTTCGCCTGCAGGAGGATCGGCATAGACGAGGGCATGGTAGACAGCTGAACGGATCAACAGCTCATCCCGACCGCCACTGCCCATCATTAGCCAGGCAAAGTCTGAAGGGGCTGCCCCCCAGCCCTCTTTTTCCATGGCGGAGACAACCAGCTCAACAACCCGTGAATTCAACTTTCGGTTCAGGACCCCGACCATCTCCATGAGCCACTTGAGGGAGTGACGGCTGTCGAGAAATTCGAGAATCAGGGATTCCAGACGGTCGCGCAGGGATCTCAGGGAAAACAGATCTGGAGCAGAACTGATTGCTTCACCGACCACTGTTGGAAAACGCCCGTATTGGAGAAAGAGATTCCGCTCGGATACAAGCCCGAGGGCCCGGGAGTGGGCTGTTCCGTCTTCGGTCACAACAAGGAAATTCTTGCCGTATCGAGTCAGCTTAACCAGCAAGTCACCGGTGTTTTCGGTCGGGGAAGCGGTGATCAGGTCCGTAAACATGAGGTCGCGAACCGGGGCAAAGGGCTGGACCGATCCGTCCAGGAGGCGGTCACGCAAATCAGCATCGGTCAATTTCCCAATCGGCCGGTGGTCTTCATCGACGACCAGGACGCACTCCACTCTCTTGGATTGGAGTTTCAGGGCCACTTCGCGAATGGGGGTATCCGCCATGACGGTGACGAGCGCCTGCCGTGCACCGGATTGCGGGGGTCCAACTTCCTCCAAGCCTCCCCGGCGAAGGGTAATCGGGCCTTGGTCTGAATCGTCGTGATGTGGGTTGCGGCTCCAGACATAGGCCGGATTCAGACTGAAGTAGGCCGCCAGATATCGCCGCGCCTTCCCTGACTTCTGGGCTTCCTCGACAAATTTTTCCCGCGGGAGGCCGTAGAGGATCGTTTCCGTTTCAGTCTTGCAGGTATGAACGTAGGGTTCTTCCGAACGGATGCCCTGCAGCCCCAGAAGGTCACCCGGGCCGCGCAGGTCAATCAGTTGTTCAGTCTCCCCCTCCTCGTCGATTACGCGGATATTCCCCTGCTGGATCACATAAATCCACTGGTCCCGGGGCTGGCCCTGGGAAAAGACAATCTCCCCGTCTTCATGAAACTTGACCTTGCTTTTCCCGGCAAGCTCGCGGAGGGCTTCGACTTCAAGAAACTCAAAGGGCGGGTAGTCCTTCAGGAAGTCGGCGATACGGACAGAGATCGAGGAACCTTTCATCTGTGGGCAACAAAGGGGAGTTGATTGAAATGCAACCGCAGAGCCGCGCGACGGCAAGCCATTAGCGGGAAAAAATCCCCATTTTATCGCCACATCGGGCATACAGCTCAATGCCCTTGGCTGAACAAGTGATCAAATCATCGCTGAGTATGACCTTCCCCGGCTCAAACAGCGTGATAACGGAGGAACCGCCAAACTCAAACCAGCCCTTTGGTTCCCCCTTTGTCACTTTGCCATCCGGAGGCAGGGGTCGATGCTGGATTGAGCCCACATTGGTTGCCCCCACCTCGATAAAACAGACTTCGCCGATCGAGTCCGTCTTGATGCGGGTCAGGTAGCGCAAGTTCTCCCAGAGATAGGCAAGCCGTTGGCGCAGGGCAATTGGACTGACCGAATACAGGCGCTGGCCAAGCCAGTTGGCGGACTCAACAGTCCCGCTGGCGGGATAATGGAAGTGGTGATAATCAACCGGACACAACCGACTGAGGACCAGACTCCCTCCACTGAACCGGCGGATCAATTCCGCATCACCACCAAGCAGTTTGCCAAGATCCCATGACTGGCCTTTCACGAATACCCGTTCCTCGGATCCCAGTTCCTGAAATCCCAGATGCCGGGCATCGGCCGGGAATACAACGGAATCCGGGTCGGCATCCACCGGGCGGGCCTCCGGATGCAGTTCCCGGCAGAAAAAGGCGTTGAAAGATTCATAGGCATCAAGAGGTCGACTGAACTCAGCCTCATTGAGCCCGTATCTCTTGACAAAGGGGCGGACTTTTTTGGCGGAGGCCGGACGCTTCATATACCAGCCGAAAAGCCGTGAAATGAATGGCCGCGAAAACAGGCAGGCGGCGCCAGCTCTTCCAACAGAGGTCTCGTAGACAAGCCGAAGCGAAGATTCACCGTAAACGGCCTCCTGCAGCTCTTGGCCGGTATATCGGTCGAAAATTTCTATGGGCTCACCACGCATATGGATAAGAGGAAGCAGCCATGGCCGGGGAGTCAAAAGAGTTCTTGCTGGGCGTCGGCCTGATCGCTCAATTCAAGGAGCCAAGGGATTGAAATGCGACCCCGGAGGGAATCCTCGGATTCAAGGCGTAATAAAAGAAGTGCGGAGGCAAGGGCATCATAAAGAGCGCAGTGGGCTGATTGACGGCCTTCGGGACAGCGCTCAAGCGACAGCTCTTCAAGTGAAGCGCGCAAATTGAAAGCATCGACGAGTTCCCCAAGGCCGTAGGATTCGAGACCCCGGTAGAGTACCCGGTAAATGCTCAGTGTATCAATCCACGGGCCCCATTCCTGGGCGGTCTCGTTGTTGCCACGCCAATCTGGAACAGCGGGAGGAACGGCCCAGGTCTTTTTCAGGAAACTGTTTTCCGCGTGCCGGTTGTGCGCCGCAAAAACCCCTTCCCGCCGAAAGGCCGTGAATTGCTCGTAGGCGTCCGAGAATGGCTGCTTTGACCGGGTTGTCTGTTCACTGATTCCGTGGACCTCGCGATCCCTCTCGGAAATGCTTCCCGTCGGCTTGCAGAGGGCCGTGTGCGTCTCACGGATTTCACCGTTCTCGAGAATCACCACACCAAATTCAACCACACCGCTGGAGGGACTTCCTTCAAAATCCATCATGCAAACGGGAGCTCTCTTCCAATCAACCAAAGCCATTCAGGAGAAGACGATGCAGCAAAGCCTCCCTTTTGGGCAAGTCCGCAGGCGCAAACTCGTCGAAATTTACTGCGTTATCCACTTGCCCCGAAAATGGGGATACACTTTCGTGAATCGGGTAATGGAAATACTCTTCAATCCTGCGGACCTCATTGATCGCGCCATGCGGAAGGCGGCCCTCGAAGCCGGGCTCTCCGCGGAATCCTTTGATCCGGTTGTCCGGCCCGCTGATCCGCGCTTCGGGGATTACCAAGTCAACGGCGTACTCCCTTATGCAAAAAAAGCGGGCAAGAACCCGCGTGAGGTGGCGACCGCTCTGCTTGAATCAGCGGTAGCCGGTAATCTGCTGGATCCCGCGTTGATGGAATGGAGTATCGCGGGCCCTGGGTTCATCAATTTCACGCTCACTCCCCGCTTCTCCCTTCAGTGGCTTCATCGCTTCGTCTCCGAAGATGACCTGAAGTCGGGTGCCGGCTCACGGCTCAAGGACCGTGTCATGGTGGTCGATTACAGTTCGCCCAACACAGCCAAGGAAATGCATGTCGGCCATATCCGCTCGACGGTGATCGGGGAATGCCTCAGTCGCCTGCTTTCATTTGCCGGGGCCACAGTCACACGGGACAACCATATCGGGGATTGGGGAACCCAGTTTGGAATGCTCATCTGGGCCATCAAGCGCAAGGGCTATGACCTCGAATCAGCGGACCCGGACACCGCTGTCGCGGAACTGGAAGCGCTATACAAGGAAGGCCATGCCGCCTACAAGGAATCGACGGAACAGGCCACTGAGATCAGGGAAGAACTTGTCAAGCTGCAGAACGGGGATGCTGAGAACACGCGTATCTGGAATTCCATTACCGAGGTGAGTTGGAAATCCTTCGATCACATCTACAGCCAGCTGGGCATCAAGTTCGATGTGGTTCTCGGGGAAAGTTTCTACCGCGACAAGGTGGATAGAATTTACGAGGAGCTAGAAAAAACCGGACTCTCCGAGGAAAGTGATGGCGCAATTGTCGTCTTCCACCCTGAACACAAGCGCTTCGCCAAACAGCCCTTCCTGATCAGGAAAAGCGACGGGGCCAGCAACTACGCCACCACCGACCTCGCTTCAGTCCTTTACCGGGTTGAGGAAATGAAGGCAGACGGGATGCTTTATGTCGTCGACTCCCGTCAGGCTGACCACTTTCAACAGCTGTTTCTAACCGTTGAGAAGTGGTTCAAGACAGCTGGCCGGGTTATCCCGCAGATGGAGCATGTCTCCTTTGGCAGTGTACTCGGGGAAAACGGCAAGCCCATCAAGACAAAGGAAGGGGGCTCGGTCAAACTGAAGGAACTGCTCGCGGAAGCCGTTAGTCGCTCGGCCGCAATTGTGCGGGAAAAGAACCCGGATCTTTCCGCGGAGGAAATCGCGGAGGTGGCACGCGTGGTCGGGTTGGGGGCAATTCGCTACGCCGACCTGTCCCAAAATCGCACCAGCGACTACCTGTTCTCATGGGAAAAAATGCTTGGCTTCGAAGGCAACACGGCCCCCTATCTCCTTTACGCAGTGGCTCGCATACACAGCATTTTCCGGAAAGCAGGTATCGAGGAATCCGCTACATTTGAAAGTGCCACGGATTTCCAGACAAACGAGGAACGGGCCCTATCGCGCAAGCTCCTCGCTTTCCCGAGCACCATTGACCTGGTCTTGGCGGATCTCCGCCCCCACATCCTCTGCACCTATCTCTTCGAGTTGGCGGGCGTATTCAGCTCATTCTACAATGCCAACAAGGTCATTGTGGAGGAAGAGGATGTCCGGGCACGCCGCCTTTTACTCTGCGCGCGGACCCTGACCATCATGGAGACGGGTCTTCACCTCCTCGGCCTCGAAACACTCCAGCGGATGTAGTCCGTCGGGTCCTAGCGGATCTGCCAACGGTACGGATGGCTGGAAAGCATCTCCGGCTTCCCGGTCGTCACCCGAATCACATCCTCCACGCGCACGCCGCCCAGACCGGGGTAATACAGTCCGGGTTCGACGGTAATCACCTGTCCCTTGCGGAGTCGTGATCCACTCGGGTTGACACGGGGAGGTTCGTGCACGGCAAGCCCGAGGCCATGCCCAAGGCCATGGATAAACCCGACCGGTACACCATTGTCCCGGCGTGTCGTATAGCCCTTCTCGTTGAAAAACTTGACCACGTCCTTATAGATCCGTGAGGCCGACTTGCCACTCCGGTGTTCCGCAAGGGAGTTTTGTTCTGCCTCAAAGACCGTATTGTACAAGGCCTTCTGCGCCTCGGTTGCCCTCCCCTTCAGGTAGGTGCGGGTCATGTCACCGTGGTATCCGCTTTTCGCTACACGCGGAAAGATATCAACGATGATCAACTCATTGGCCCGCAAAGGACCCGTGCCGCGGCAATGTGGATCGCAGGCTTGGTCTCCTCCGGCGACAATCGTATTGGCCGCCACTGCTCCGCGCTTGAGACAGGCCACCGCGATAGCCTCTTGAACCTGTTCCGACGTCAGGCGCCGCCCTCCGTGGTACAGATATCCCTTCCGGATTTCAGATTCCCGGAGAATCTTTTCAACCACCCTAAATCCAGCTGAAGAGGCCATGTTGCCCTCCCTGATGAGCTTGGCTTCCTCGTCGCTTTTCAGTTCCCGCTCAGGGAAGAGCGCGCCCTCCTCAATATCAAATTTCAAGCCAGCCTCTTTTAACTTGAAGGCAAGGCCACACGGAAAGTCAGCGGCCACACGGAAGCGGCGAATCCGGAATTTCTTTGCCAGGTGCAGAATTAATCCCGCCGGGTAACCGTGCTTGCGATCGGATTCCCTGGCCAATTCCTCGAGCGAAAGGACTTCATCAAACCGGCTCTCCGCGCGAACCCGGCCAAATTCAAGCTGGCTGACCACTGCCACCCGCTTACCTTCGCACGAGAATGCGATGAATGGATCGGGGACAAAGACCTCCCCGAAATACAACATGTCGGCACTCGACTCTGAATCGGCGTACAGGAGGACTTCACTTGCGGGCTTGGTTCGCTTGCTCTTCATCATTTTAAAATTGAGATGCCCCGCATCATGTCTAGTTAATTCAATCCATGCGCAAGCTGTTCTGCCTGATCCTCCCCATGTTTTTTCTTTTTGCCGGCTGCCAGAAGGAAGCCGATACATCCGTCGATCCACTCGGACCGGAAGCTTGGATTGCCCTTAAAGTAGGTGATGTCACCCTCGAGGCACAAATTGTCCTGACACAGGCTGAACAGCGCAAAGGACTCATGTACCGGGATAGCCTCGGGGAAAACCGGGGAATGCTCTTTCCTTACGACTCACCCCGGCAACTCGCCTTCTGGATGGCCAATACGCGGATTCCCCTCGATATCGGTTTTTTTGATGAGACGGGCTTGCTCTGTGAGGTGCACCGCATGGTCCCTTTTGATACGACCAGAACAGTCTCAAGAGGCAAGGACTTGCAATACGCGCTCGAAATGAACTCCGGCTGGTTTGCCCGTAATGGGCTCTTCCCAGGAGTTCGCATGGATATGGAACTGCTTGCCGAGGCTTTGCGCAGCAGGGGCAAGGAGCCTGCTGAACCGGGAATCACAAGGCAGTAAAGCGCACCTGTTTCAACCCTTTTCCGCCGCAAGAGCAGCCTCACAAAAGCGACGCGCTGCTTCCGGGATCAGGGCACTTTCCAGTGCGCCAAAACTCAACCGCACATGGCCATGCGGGCTTCCTTCGGCGAAGCAAAGATCGCCCGGGACATACAGAATCTCCTTTTCGAGGCAAATCCGATGGAACGCCGATCCGATGCGCGTATCGGTTCCTTCCGGGCCACGGGCCCAGAGAAGGAGGCCGCCCCGCGGCTGTTGCCACGACCAGCCTGCATCCCGAAATCCGTGTTCCTCAAGTGCGCTTTCAAGCAAGTCACGCTTCTTCATGTAGGCCTGCCGGATATGTGACAAGTGGGCCGAATAAGCACCGGAGCTCAAAACATACTCAAGAATGGCCTGCGGAAAATGAGCGGTCCCGAAATCCTGATGGCCCTTGATGCTTGCCACAGTATCCAGACACTCCCGGTCGCGACTGACGATGAACCCCACTTTCATTCCCGTCGCGAAGGGTTTTGTGAAAGTCCCGGCGTAAATGACCGGATAGTCATCCCACTCGCTCATCGCGAGGAGGCTCCTGGCTGGAAAGGGTTCCTCAAAGTACAGTTCCCGATAGGCCATGTCCTCGATGACCGGAATCGGTCGCTCAAGGGCGTGAAGGACACCTGCCAGTGCTGCCTTCTCAGACTCGTCAATGCAGCGTGTCGAGGGGTTTGCATAAGCCCCCATGAGATAAACCAGTTTAACCCGATCGAAAATTCCATCGGCCTTGTAGGTGTCAATCAGCGCCTGCAGGCCATCGGCATCAATACGGCCCTCGGCATCCATGGGAATGGATACTGCCTTCACCCCAAGTCCCTTCAGTAATTCCAAAAAAACAAAGTAGCTGGGGCTTTCGACAAGAACGATGTCGCCGGGATCACACAGCATCTGCACAAGAATATACAAGCCCTGCTGGGATCCATTGGTGATCAGAATGTTTTCCGGAGACAAACTTAGAGACGCTTCACCCGGATAGGTCTTCAGGAGATCGATGACACAATTCCGCAAGCCCGGACGTCCACGGTTCATGCCGTATTGAAAGTGGGCTTTCTTCTCGGTGCCCGCCAAGTGGGCGACTGCCTCCCCGACAAGCTCCTGTGGGAGAAGGCCATTATCCGTAAACCCGGCGGCCAGTGACAGCATTTCAGGCTGGGCCAGCTTGGCGGCCATCAGCCTTGTGATGACTGAATCTATTCCCCTTGCGCAACTTCCCAACGTGGAAAAGGAAAGCCTGCTTTCCGGCCTCTCAACACTCATAGTCAACGTCCTATCAGGAAATACGGCCTTCGTCAAAATCGATCATGTCGGCGAAAGAAATCAGGTCTTCACGATCACCCGCCCCCATCTTTTCCTTGGCCTGTTGAAGGGCCTCCCGGCCCATCTCGCTCATTCCCTTCTGCACGAGTTCGCGATTCCACTTGGCGGCCCGGACATCAGCCGGAAAAAGCTCCAGCAGGCGCCGATCCAGCTCCGCATCATCGTCTCCCGCCTCCTTTACGATTCCGACAACGGCCTCCGGGTCCACTCCCAGATGCAGGCAGAGAAAACGGTCAAACCCGCGGCAGAAATTACGCTGGTAAGAGGCTGGCAACTCACCTTTCAAATCTTTCCGGATTTTCGCAACAAAGCGGGGCAGGTGTAGCAGCCCGGTTGCGGCATGCGGCAGGTAGGCGGAAGGTAAATCGCGGCAGATGGCTCCCGTAGGACCAAGGTCTTCATTGCTCATATCTGCGAAAGTGTCCGATTATTCCCCCTTGTAAAGCGTCGAAGCAAAGTGGCATTTCCAAATGCGTTTTGACAAACACTGTATACAGGAAGACCTTCCCCTAACCATGAAAGTCATTTGGCGAGTATCCCAATACCTTTTCCGCTACCCGGCCCTTTTTACAATGGTTCAGGTCCTGGCAGTCGGGATGACCCTGCTCGCCATCGCCATCCCAAAATTCATCGAGAACATTCTCACAAAGATCCAGGATCAGGGAGCCGCCGGCACGCTGGTCAGCGGTATTGTGGGCATTATCCTGCTCTACCTCGGTAGCGAAATCCTCAACGGCCTGCGGATTATCTGCAATAACACCCTCGAACAAAAGGTCCTTTTTGACATGCGCCGCGACCTCCACCAGAAGCTGCTGATTCTTCCGGTTTCTTTCTATGATGCGCGTAAATCAGGTGAAATTTCCTCCCGTGTCATTGAGGATGTCATGGCTGTCGAGCGGGCCCTGCTGGATGGAACCGAAATGGGCGGTCGCGCATTGGTCATGATCATCGGGGTCTCCATCATGCTCTTCCTGACCAATCCCGTTCTCGCCTGGTTTGTATTCCTACCGGTACCGATCCTTATTGTCCTGGGCATTTTCTACTCACGCGGCTCGCGCAAGGTCTGGAAGCATGTCCGGGAGTCCGCAGGGGACCTCAACAGTCTCCTTGTGGAGGACATCCAGGGCAACCGGCTGATCCAGACCTTCGGGCTGCAGAAAAGGGAGGGGCAACGCTTCGACACCAAGGCCTCCCTGCTCCGGACCCGGACTTTGAAGGCCATGTTCCGCTGGGCCGCCTACAATCCCAGTACCACATTCATGACCAACCTTGGAATTGTTTCCGTCATCGGCTTCGGTGGATGGATGATTCTCAATGGAAACTCGGAGTTTGGATTTCCTCAGCTGGTGGCCTTTCTCATGTACGCCAACATGCTCTACATGCCGATCGGCCAGCTCCATGGGATCAATCATATGCTCGCCGCCGGTAAGGCCTCGGGGGATCGTGTCTTTGAAATTCTTGACGCCGAGGTCGAGGTGGAGACTCCGGCCAACCCGGAACCATTCCCGGAAGGAGCCCTCCATATCCGCTTTGATCAGGTTTCCTTCAAATATCCCGGACGGCCGGAAGTACTTTCCAATTTCAATCTGGAGTTGCCATCCGGAAAGGTCACGGCACTCGTGGGCCACACCGGCGCAGGCAAGAGCACAGTCGCCAACCTGACGATGCGGACTTATGATGTCACGAGCGGGAATGTCACCGTAAATGGAATTGATATCCGCCAACTGAACCTGGAGGATATCCATTCAAAGGTTGGTCATGTTGCCCAGGATCCATTCCTGTTCGAGGGTTCTGTCCGCGATAACCTTCTGCTGGCCTGCCCCGAGGCAAGCGAAGAGGATATCAAAGCCGCCCTTGACGGAGCTTGCGCTCTGGAGTTTGTCCTGAAGCTGCCCGAAGGGCTGGATACGAATATCGGTGAAAAGGGAATTCGCCTATCGCAAGGCGAGAAGCAGCGCCTGACAATCGCCCGCGTGCTTCTCAAGAATCCTCCATTCGTGATCCTTGATGAAGCAACTGCCAGCGTTGACACGATCACCGAGCGTCTCATCCAGCAAGCCCTCGAAAACCTTACCGCAGACCGCACGGTCCTTATCATTGCCCACCGTCTCTCGACAGTCCGGAAGGCGGACCAGATCGTCTGCATGCGCGAGGGTGAAATCATTGAACTTGGCACACATGATGAGCTCCTGTCACAGGATGGCCATTATGCGCGCCTCTGGAGCTATCAGAACGACCTTATCCCCGAGTCAGCTTCCTTGTAGTCTATTTTCACTACATTAAGGGAGGCTTGATATCGACTGGCGGTGATGCTCATAAAACCGCTCTGCACCGTCCTTGCCCATGTAGCGTTCAAGCGTCTTCATGGAGGTCCGCCTCAGGTCGATCAGGATCAAGCCATCGAGGCTGTCATTAAAGGCCGGGTCCACATTGAAGCTCAACATGGTTGCATTCAACTTCAGGTACTGCCGTAGCAATACCGGCACCCCGCGCTCTTCCCGCTCAATTTCGGAAATCAATGCTGAGACATCCTCGATATCACGCACTGAGCGCTTGAATGATCGACGATCAAGTGAGCCCAGATTGCGCGAGCGGGTGGGATGCCGGGCCTTTACCTTCGAGGCAAGGACAGGGTCCAAAGCATGTTCCCGCAAATAGGTCACCATGAGATTCTTCGAGAGGCCCTTGTAATCGTTGCTGATACTGACCGGCCCGAAGAGATGACAATGATCCGGGTGTTGCACGACAAACTGCCCGATCCCCTTCCAGAGCAAACCCAGCGACAATGGTTTGCGCTGGTACTTTTCGACGACAAAGGAACGACCCAACTCAATCGCCGGATCCAGCGATTGGATAAGCTTCGTCTTGAAGCGGAAAAGGGTCGATGTATAGAGCCCCCGCTTGCCTTTGACCGGCAGGATTTCATTCGTCAGGCCGAGACGGTAGGCTCCAAGCAGCTCATATTCTTCCCTGTTCCAGACAAAGAGGTGCCAGTAATCATCGTCAAACTTGTCGAGGTCCCGCGGCGTACCAGTCCCCTCCCCGACCGCACGGAAAGTGATCTCGCGCAAACGGCCAATCTCAAGGAGGATGTTGGGGATATCATTTGCCTGTGCGGCGTAAACCGCAAACGGTCCATGCTCGAGCAATAAGGCGCTTTTCTTAAGACTCTCTATCTCCTGGATCAGCAGTTCCGGGGGTTGGGGATCGACAATGGGTTCACCGCTATGCGCCTTACGGGCATCCGAGGTGAATTTTGTCTTCTTTGCCACTTCACGGTTTTGCAGGATGTATGTCCGCAAGCGCAGGAAATCCATCACTTCACGGTTATTCCCGAAGTGTTGTAGGCGCTTCGCCGAGATAGGATTCCCGATCCGGACTTCGACCCGCCGTTGCGCCGCGTTCACCATCTCCCGCGGAAGCATCAGGGTGCGAAGAAACGGATGAATCAAACCGGCTAACTGGAAGATGTCGCTGTTACGGCCGGGAAAATAAACCGGGACAATTGTTGCACCGGTTTTTAAAATGATGGGGACCAGGTTCTCCGCCCAGAGCGGATCAGTGACCCGTTTTGAACCCCACTTGAGATGCGAAACGGTCCCTGATGGAAAGGTCGCCATGGCGTGTCCTTCCCTTAACCATTTAAGGGTCTGCTTGAGCCCTTTGAAGTTGCCCCTTGTCGCGTCGGGTGTCCCAAACGGGTTGACGTAAAAACACCGGCCACCCATGTGGTCAATCCTGTCCAGGAGTGAATTGGCCAGCAAACGACTGTCCGGCCGGATCCGGTCGAGGAGCGATCCCAATACAAGACCGTCAACTCCTCCATAGGGGTGGTTGGCCAGAAGAAACACCGGTCCCTCGGAGGGGATTCTTGAAAGATCCTTCTCACTGATGTCATAGACCACGCCCAAGGCTTCAAGTCCATGGTCATAGAAAGAAATTGCCGGATCCTCCTTCCGCAACTCCAGCAACTTCCGGTAAGTGACATTGGTTTTATGCGTCCGCAAGAGTGGCTCCAAAATCCATTGGGCACATCCAAGAAACGCGCGCACTAGCCGGTTGCTGGAAAGCTCCCGAAAATCAATGACTTTTGCCTGGGATGGATTCATGCCTGTCTTGAGCACATAAAAAACTGCACAAGTCAGCCATGACCGCCAGTCCAATCAAAGGCAAGCCGTGTCTGATTACGTCAAACCCAGGTCAAGATGTGACAAATCCGTCACGGTTCAAACGGCTCTATCGTTCAAGCAGCTTATATCGGTAGGAATCACGCAGAGCCTGCCAGCTAGCCTCAATGATATTGGGATTAGCCCCGCAGGTCCACCAGGTCTTTTCCCCGTCACCGGAAAGCATCAGCACCTGGACCACCGAATCCGTCCCCAGACCGGTTTGCAGGATCCGTACCTTGTAGTCGATCAACTGGACATTCCGCAGTTCAGGGAAATGAGCCCCGAATGCCAGACGCATGGCATGATCCAATGCGCCCACAGGACCGGTCGACTCGGCAACGGTAATCTTAATGTCTTCTTCCCCCTCGACGCGTATCTTCACAACCGCCTCGGAAATGTTCTCGTGGTTGTCCCGCACCACTTCGGAGATGGTCCGGTAACTGACCAGCTTGAAATTATCCGTTGTGCCGTGGAAGTGGCGACTGAGCAAAACCTGAAAACTGGCATCCGCGTTTTCGTATTCGTACCCCCGCGCCTCGCGTTCCTTGAGCCGTTTAATGAAGGACCGCATTTCCGAAGACTTCGGATCCACCTCTATTCCCAATTCACCAGCTTTCATGGCCACACTGCTGCCACCCGCCATGTCGGAAAGAAGAATCCGTTGGCGATTCCCGACCAACTCGGGTTCAATGTGTTCGTAGCTGCGGGAAACTTTTTGGGCTGCATTGGCATGCACCCCACCCTTGTGGGCGAAAGCACTCCGCCCAATGTAGGGAGCCTTGGAGTCAGGTACGAGGTTGGCCAACTTGTCGATTGAATGGGCCAGACGGGAAAGCTTTTCCAGGTTTTGCTCAGCGGCAAAATGGTATCCAAGTTTAAAGCACAAACTCGGCATCACTGTAGTGAGATTGGCATTACCCACGCGCTCACCGTATCCGTTCTGCGTACCCTGTACCATGCGTGCCCCGGCTTCCACACCGGCAAGGGAAAGAGCCACCCCGATGCCACAATCGTTATGGCAATGCATGCCCACCGGCACTGGTGACACTTCCTCAACAGCCTGCTTCACGACGCCCTGCAACCAAGTGACCTGGGAACCCCCGTTGGTGTCGCATAGGACAACCCAGTCAGCACCGCCTTTTGCGGCCGCCTTCAAGGTCTTGAGGGCGTATTCCGGATTGTCCTTGAACCCATCGAAAAAGTGTTCCGCGTCGTAGATAACCTCGCGCCCAGCCTCCTTCAGGAAGCGGACCGAGTCCTCGATCATGGCAAGGTTCTCCTCCGGTGTGGTCCGGAGCACTTCGGTCACGTGAAGCAGCCAGGTCTTGCCGAAAATCGTCACAACCGGAGTCTCCGCCTCCAGCAGGGTCGCCAGCTGGGGATCATCTTCAGCTTTCAAGTTGGCACGGCGTGTCGACCCGAAGGCCGTGATTTTGGCATGTTTGAAAGTCTTCTTCTTCGCCAGGTCGAAGAAAACCATGTCACGCGGGTTCGAGCCGGGCCAGCCGCCCTCAATGTAATCAATCCCAAATGAATCGAGCTTCTCGGCGACCAGAATCTTGTCTTCCGCAGAGAAGGATATCCCCTCGCCTTGCGTTCCGTCCCGCAAAGTCGTGTCGTAGATCAGGATTGAATCCGCGTCTTTCATCACTCCGGTGTTTGCCCTTTAGCGCTTTTGGTCAACGTAAAATCGCTTTGCACTTCCCTTCCCGGGTGAATCCGGGCATCCTGATTCGTTAATGGAAACCCGCGAGTTCAACTTTGATGGCCTGGTCGGACCCACCCATAACTACGCCGGCCTTTCTCATGGAAATATCGCCTCGGAATCAAACAAGGCGGCCACATCCAATCCCCGCCAAGCCGCCCTGCAAGGACTGGAAAAGGCCGCTGATCTCGCCCGTCGGGGATTCCCTCAGGCTGTTCTGCCGCCACATGAACGCCCATCCATAACAGCCCTTCAGAGCTGGGGATTCACGGGCTCAAATGATGCCCGCATTCTCGAAAAGGCGGCCCGGGAGTCGCCTGCCCTCCTTCGTGCAGCCAGTTCGGCCTCCGCAATGTGGACCGCCAACGCCTGTACAATGGCACCTTCCAGTGACACCGCGGACGGACGCGCACACTTCACCCCAGCCAACCTGAGCGGCAACCTGCACCGGTCGATCGAGGCAGGCTTCACGGAGACGCTGCTGAAGGCGATTTTCAAGGACCCAGACCATTTTCAGGTCCACCCGCCGCTCGCAGGCGGAGAAGCCATGGCCGACGAAGGAGCCGCCAATCACACCCGGCTTTCCTGCAGACCTTCGGGAAAGGGCCTCCATCTGTTCGTCTATGGACGGAGCGCATTGGACTCGACTATTGCTGCTCCCTCGAGGTTTCCCGCCCGTCAAACCCTCGAAAGCTGGCAGGCGATCGCCCGGCTACATGCCTTGGAATCCGAGCAGACTCTTTTCCTGCAACAGTCCCCGAAGGCTATTGATGCCGGGGTCTTCCACAATGATGTCATTTCCGTCGGCAGCGGCCGCGCATTCCTTTATCATGAAGAGGCTTTCGCCAAGGAGCAGGCCATTGACAATTTGAAGCGCTCCTTTGAGCACCTTAGCGGTGAACCGCTCCAGCTCATCCCAGTCAGCGCCTCGCAGGTCTCCCTGAAGGAATCGGTCAAGACCTACCTTTTCAATAGTCAGCTGCTACAGAAGCCCGACCAAAGCTTTCTCCTCGTCATGCCCGCCGAGTGCCAGGAGAGCCCTGTGGTTAAAGCCCTTTGCAGCGCATGGCTCGACGACCCGGCATGCCCGATTTCCGAACTGCTCTCCTTCGACCTGAAGGAAAGCATGCGAAATGGAGGCGGTCCAGCATGCCTCCGGCAGCGAATCCTCCTCAATGAAGCGGAAGAGGCAGCACTGGCCGGACGATTGATTCTCGATGATGCCCTGTACAATGACCTCCTCAAGTGGATTAACCGCCATTACCGCACCGAGCTCCACCCGGGAGATCTGGCGGATCCCCTGCTTCTGGAGGAATCGAGACAGGCCCTCAATGAGTTGACGCGTATTCTCGAGCTCCCGCCAATATATCCCTTTCAACAGTAAATTGCCTGATCCCGGCCTTGCCGGTTCCCTTTTCATTTAACACACTCAACCTCATGCCCAGCTTATCCGAGATTGTCACCGCGTGCGACCAAGTCACCAACCGCTCCTCCATCCAGGACTTTCCCGGGGCCAATAACGGCCTGCAGATCGAAAATAACGGGGAAGTCACGAAAATCGGGGCCGCCGTTGATGCGGGAATAGTTCCCTTTGAGAAGGCCATAGAGGCAGGAGTGGACTTCCTGATCGTTCACCACGGCCTTTTCTGGAATACCCCGGAACGCTACACCGATGTCCTTTACCGGAAGCTGAAATTGGCCATGGATCACAATCTGGCCGTCTACAGCTCGCACCTCCCACTCGATGCACATCAGGAAATCGGCAACAACCGGCTTCTTGCCAAGGCCATCGGATTGGAGCCCGAAGACTGGTTTCTTCCCTTCGAAGGTACGCCTATTGCCTTGCTGGCCAAGGCCCCCGAAAGCCGGGATGTCCTGAAAACCCGACTTCAAGAGGAATTCAAAGATGGCATGACTGCGCTGGAATTCGGAAGCCAGTCCCCAAAACGCGTTGCTATTCTCACTGGTTCCGGGCGCAGCGCCCTTTCCTGCCTTCGTGAAAACGATACCGACACCCTTATCACAGGCGAATTGAGACAGGAGCACTTCAATCTGGCCCAGGAAGAGCGATTTAACCTCTACCTTTGCGGGCATTACGCCACCGAACGCTATGGAGTCACCGCCCTTGCCGGGCAAATGGCCTCCAAGTTCCAGATTCCCTCCCATTTTATCCAGACATCTTGTCCCCTCTGATTGCTGATCCCCGGTTTTACTGACCCGGCCGCTCGTCCAGAGTCCCTCATCTTTTCTACTTGCAAAATCAAACGGGATCACCACCTTCCTCCCTTTCCGCGTCAAGAGGGCGGGTGAAAGCCCCTCCTCCGCGACCAGTCCCGCATCCGCGGGCCATAGACGGTAGGATTGGCTCCGGCGAGTCCTTCGAGTCCTCACAAGAGGGTTCCAGTGGTCGTGAAACTCACAATAATAAATGGCTAAATCACCACTCGATAAATCATCCGTCATCTCGGATTTCAAAGTACACGACTCGGACACAGGCTCCCCTGAGGTCCAGATTGCCTTGCTCACGCAGCGCGTCACTCACCTGACGGAGCACTTGCGGACTCATCGCAAGGATTTCCACAGCCGCCGCGGTCTGATCGCCATGACCAGCCGTCGTCGCAAACTTCTCGATTATGTCAAACGCCATGATCTTGAGAAGTACAAGGAATTGCTTGAACGCTTGAAGCTCCGCCGCTAAGTTGGGCTTTCCTGCTCTTTCCGGGCAGTTTCATACATTTACCGGTTCTCCATTCCACGGCTGCAAGCTGTAGGAAGTCCGCCTGCCCGGTACAGCCAGGCAGGCGAGCTTCCTAAACTCAGCTGGTCTTGGAGAACTACCATACAGGATACGCATCCGCGTATCTACCGTTCATACATAAAGTCAAAGATACATGCTGAAACAGAAATACTCCGTTACCGTAGAAGAATACGGTATCACCATTGAAACAGGAAGTGTGGCCAAGCAGGCCAACGGCGCCGTGACGATCCAGTCCGGAGAAACAACCGTTTTTGTGGCTGCCACCGCAGCCGCGAAAATCCGTGAAGGACAGGACTGGTTTCCACTCACCGTCGATTACCGCGAAAAATTCGCGGCCGCAGGCCGGATCCCCGGTGGCTTCTTCAAACGCGAGGGTCGTCCTTCTGAAAAGGAAATCCTCACTTCACGCCTGACGGACCGCCCATTGCGTCCGCTCTTTCCAAAAGGGTTTTTCAATGAAGTCCAGGTGCAGGGAATCCTCCTCACCGCCGACCTCATCAACGAACCGGATGTTCTTCTTGTGAACGGTGCCTCGGCGGCGCTGGTTTGCTCGGATATTCCATGGAATGGCCCGATTGCCTGTATCCGCCTTGGACTCATTGATGATGAATTCGTCGTCAACCCGACCCACGAACAGCAATACGAATCCGAGCTGGATCTCATCTACGTCGGAAACGAAAATGAAATGATGATGATCGAAGGCTCTGCCGAAGAGCTGCCGGACGACAAGTTTGTCGAAGCCCTGGAATATGCCCAGAAGGCAATCCAGCCCATCATCAAGGCACAGAAGGAACTCGCCAAGATGGTCGGCAAGACCAAGAAAACCTTCGACCTCTTCGTCGTGACGGATGAAAACCTCGACTTCGCCCGCAAAATCGTCGGCAAGAAAATGGCAGAGGCCGTCTTCAAGGAAGAAAAGGCCGCCCGTCAGGATGCTGTCGACGCCCTCAAGAAGGAAGTCGAAGAAAAGATGGCTGAGCGCGATGGAGACGACTATGACTCCAACCAAGTCATGCTCGCCTTCGAGGTCCTCCAAGAGGAAATCTACCGCGAAAACATTCTTGAATCCGGCAAGCGTGCTGATGGCCGCAGCCCATCGGACCTCCGCGATATTGAGTGCCATGTTGGCCTCTACCCGCGAGTCCATGGATCCGCTCTTTTCCAACGCGGAGAAACCCAGGGAATGGTCTTCACCACTCTCGGCTCACGCTCGGATTCACAGAGCATGGACGGGTTGACTGGTGGTCCTCGCGAAAAGAGCTTCCTCCTGCATTACAACTTCCCGAATTTCTCGGTCGGTGAAACAGGCCGCATCATGGGCCCGGGCCGACGCGAAATTGGCCATGGTGCCCTTGCTGAGCGCTCCCTCCTGCCGGTCCTTCCGGCCGAGGACGAGTTCCCCTACACGGTCCGTCTGGTTTCGGAAATCATGGAATCAAACGGTTCCACCTCCATGGCTTCAGTCTGTGGCGGGTGCCTGTCCCTGATGGATGCCGGTGTGCCGATCAGCGATATGGTCGCAGGGATTTCCGTTGGACTTGTCACCAAGACCGACAAGGATGGCAAGATTGCCAAGCACGTGCTCCTCTCCGACATCATTGGCGCGGAAGACCACTTCGGCGATATGGACTTCAAAATCTGCGGTACCAAGAACGGGATCACCGGATTCCAGTTGGACCTGAAGATTAACGGCCTTCCCCACGAGATTGCCAAGGAATCCATTGTCCGTAACCGCGAACTCCGGGAAATGATCCTCGAAGCCATGAAGTCGACTATCGACAAGCCGCGTGAGGAACTGAGTCCGTACGCCCCGCGTATCGAGACCATTGAAATTGATCCGGAGAAAATCGGCTTCATCATTGGCCCTGGCGGCAAAACCATCCGCCGGATCTGCGAAGTTTCCGGTGCCGAAGTGGACATCCACGATGACAACTCCGGTAAGATCAGCGTTTATGCAACCAGCGGCGAGTCCATGGATCGCGCCCTCGACGAAATCAAGGCCCTCACGGCCGAGATCGAGGAAGGTAAGCTCTACCACGGTACTGTCCGCGGCGTGAAGGACTTCGGTGCCTTTGTCGAATGTCTTCCCGGAAAGGAAGGCCTCGTGCACGTTTCCGAACTGGCCGATTTCCGTGTCAATTATGTCGACGACGTCTGCGCCATGGGCGACCTCATGTGGGTCAAGTGTATCGGTATTGACGAAAAGGGCCGCGTGCGCCTGAGCCGTACCGCCGCACTTGCCGAACGCAATGGTGAAGGCGATGAGATCAGCGAGAAAGTCGCGGCAGCCAAGGAAAAGGCTGAGTCCTCACCACAGGAACCGCGCCGCAGTGATCGCGGCGACCGGGGTGATCGCGGTGACCGGGGCGGTGACCGCCCACGCCGCCGCCAGGATGACCGTCGTCGCGCTCCCCGCAGGAAGCGCGAAGAGGACTAGGAATAAATTTCCCAACAAACCCACACCCGAAGCCCGGCCGGTCCCTCCAAATACCCGGCCGGGCTTCTTTTTGTCCGCTTCCCGCGCCTGTGGCATTGACCAGTGCCCTCCTTTCCCCAAATTAACTCGGATCATGCTTCTCGTCATCGATAACTTCGATTCCTTCACCTTCAACCTCGTCCAGTACTTCGGGGAGCTGGGAATTGAGCAAAAGGTACTCCGGAATAATGAGATTACCGGCGAGGAAGCACTGGCCATGAAACCCGACAGACTCCTCCTCTCGCCCGGTCCCTGCAGCCCCAGCGAGGCAGGCAACAGCCTCCAGATCCTCGATGCGTTTGTTGGTTCTGATATTCCCATATTCGGGGTCTGCCTGGGTCACCAATGCATCGGCCAGCATTTCGGCGGCAAGGTCATCCGCGCAGACCGCCTCATGCATGGCAAGACCTCCCCCATCCATCATCGAAACACGGACCTTTTCCAAAATGTCCCCCAGGATTTTGAAGCCACCCGCTATCATTCCCTGATCGTTGAGAAAGCCTCCTTTCCAGACTGTCTGGAAATCACCGCAGAAACCCGGGAAGGCGAAATAATGGGTCTTCGACACAAGGATTTGCCGATCTACGGGGTCCAGTTTCACCCGGAGTCCATGGCAACGCAGAATGGCATGAAAATCCTCCAGAATTTCCTCACACTTTGAGCGTTTGGAGCCCCTTTTAAAAGGGGCTTTTTTTTGGCCCGAAAACCCTGTTTTTCTCTTGCCCTTCCCCCGCTCTTTCGGCCTTAATGAACAGGGTCTGAGAGGGCGCCGCAACGGGGCCCTCCCTCTTTTTTTGAAATTTTGTAATTCCTTAATAATCAATGGCTAAGAGCAGCAACAATCCGGAGGTCTACGATGCCTCAAAAATTGAAAAACTGGAAGGCTTGGACGGGGTCCGCAAACGCCCCGACATGTACATCGGTGACACCAACGAAAGGGGCCTCCATCACTGCGTTTTTGAGATCGTCGACAACTCCATTGACGAAGCCCTTGCAGGGTATTGCAAAAACATCCGCGTGACCCTCCATTCTGAAGGATCGATCTCCGTGGAAGACGACGGGCGTGGCATCCCTGTTGACATGCACGCGAAGCATAAAATGCCAGCGCTGGAACTTGTCATGACCAACCTCCACGCGGGCGGCAAATTCGGCAAGGGCGCTTACCAAGTCTCCGGGGGTCTCCACGGTGTCGGAGCAAAGTGCGTAAATGCCGTTTCGGAATGGTTTGAAGTGGAAGTCAGCCGCGAGGAAAAGGTTCATCACATGGCCTTCAGTCGCGGCAAGACCACCGAAAAGATGAGTGTCATCGGCAAGACAAAGAAGACTGGCACAAAGATCAGCTGGCTCCCTGATCCGGAGATTTTTCTCACAACGCGGGAATTCAAATACGATTTGCTGGCAAAGCGCCTTCGCGAACTGGCCTTCCTCAATCCGGGAATTGAAATCACCCTTGAGGATCAGCGCTCCAACCGAAAGGAGAGCTTCATCTTCAAGGACGGGATCTCCGAGTATGTCCTCTTCCTGAACCGTGGCAAAACGGTGGTTAATCCGAAGCCTATCTCCTTTTCCGGGGATGCCCTCGCTGACGAAACCCAGACCGCAAAGACCGTTGTCGATATCGCCCTGCAATACAACGACAGCTACAACGACCAGATTTACGCCTACGCCAACTCGATCCATAACATCGAGGGCGGAACACACTTGAGCGGTTTCCGGACCGCCCTTACACGGGTTATCAACACCTACGCCAAACAGAACAATATCGTTAAGGAAAAGGATCCGAATATTTCCGGCGATGATGTGCGGGAGGGCCTCACCGCGGTCATTTCCGTGAAGGTCCCCGAGCCGCGCTTCGAAGGACAGACCAAGACCAAGCTCTCCAATGGTGAAGTGGACGGCATCGTTCAGAAAATTGTCGGCGAGAAGCTTAAATACGAATTTGAAACAAACCCCAGCCTGGCGAAAAAGATCATCGACAAGGCATTGAATGCTGCCCGGGCAAGGGATGCTGCGCGCAAGGCCCGGGAAACGGTCCGCAAGAGCGTGATGTCTTCCGGTGGCTTGCCGGGCAAGCTGGCCGACTGTTCGGAAAAGGATCCGACCCTCTGTGAGATCTTCATTGTCGAGGGTGATTCTGCTGGCGGTTCCGCCAAACAGGGGCGTGACCGACGCTACCAGGCCATCCTTCCCATCCGTGGAAAGCTGATCAATGTCGAGAAAGCTCGCATTGATAAGGTGCTGAATAACAATGAAATACGTACGATCATCACCGCCATGGGAACCGGGATCGGCGACCATGAAGGCGATGGGGCTTTCGATGCGCAAAAGGCGCGCTACCACCGTGTAATCATCATGTGTGATGCTGACGTTGACGGTGCCCACATTTCCACCCTTCTGCTGACATTCCTTTATCGGCAAATGCGCGGATTGATTGAAAGCGGCTATGTTTACCTGGCCCAGCCACCGCTGTACAAGATCAAGCGCAAGCGGCGCGAGCAGTACATCGACAATGATGAACAGCTGAACCGCATTCTTCTCGAACTCGGTGCCGAGGACGTGACCTTGGTCCGCCTGCGGGATGAGCATCGTTTTCCCTCAGCCAAAGTTGACCGCATTGTGGAATCCCTCGCCCGTCTCGAACTTCTGGGCAACGGCGTCACGCGCTACGGATGTTCGCTTGAAATGTTCCTGGATCAACACGACGGGGAAATCCTTCCAAAATACATCGTCCGTACCCGTACCGGGAACGAGGAAACCTTCCGTTTTCTCAAGAACGAGGAGGAACGCGTTTCCTTCATTGCCGAGGAAGGCATCGAGGATGCCTTTGCCGAGGTTATCGTTCGGCAGGTTGAGCACAATGGCCGCACCGTGAACCAGCGCTTGAGCATCCATGAGATTTTCGAGGCCGCCGCCATGACAAAAATCCTCAGGGAGCACATCCGCATGGGCCTCGATGTGAAGACTTGGACGCCCGGCGAGGAAGTCCGTTACCATATCGTGGAAAACATTGATAACCCGGAAAAGGAAAACCGGGTTGAGCTGTTCTCCATTCTCGAGCTGCTCGGTAAGATCCGGGAAATGGGACGCCGCGGGCTCCATATCCAACGATACAAGGGCCTCGGTGAAATGAATCCGAAGCAACTCTACGAGACGACAATGAATCCCGAGACACGTCGGCTCTTGCAGATCAATATTAATGACGCCGCCAAGGCAGAGCAGACCTTCACCATGCTGATGGGAGACGATGTGCCTTCCCGGCGTGCCTTCATTGAGGACAACGCTCTCAATACGTCCAATCTCGACATTTAATCCTTTCCGCATTCACCCACGCGAGTTCGCGCAATGTATACCGAAAAAGAAAATCTTACGCAGTCCAACATCACCGACGTGATGGAACGAGCCTACATCGATTACTCGATGTCGGTCATTATCAGCCGGGCCCTGCCGGATGCACGCGATGGCTTGAAGCCAGTCCAGCGGCGCATCCTTTACTCGATGCTCCGTCAAGGACTGATCCACAACCGCAGCTTCGACAAGTGCGCCGCGGTCGTCGGGGAAGTGCTCGGAAAGTATCACCCGCATGGGGATGCCTCCGTTTATGACACCCTTGTGCGCATGGCGCAAAAATGGGTCATGCGGGTACCACTTGTGGATCCACAGGGGAATTTTGGTTCAATCGACGGGGATCCGCCTGCGGCCTACCGGTATACAGAGTGTCGTCTGACTTCGGCTGCCGAAGAGCTCATCCGCCAGATCGATGAGAACACGGTCGACTTTGTCCCCAACTACAAGGAGGACACCACCGAACCGAGTGTCCTTCCGGCGGCGCTTCCAAGCCTGCTCATGAACGGGTCGACGGGGATTGCAGTCGGGATGACAACCAACATCCCGCCACACAACCTCGGTGAACTGATCGACGGAGCCTGTGCGCTCATCGATAACCCGAATCTGGACATTGAAGACCTGGCCAAAATCATCCAGGGACCAGATTTTCCAACCGGCGGCTCCATTCTCGGGAGCGAAGGTATCCATAAATACATACGCACCGGTCGCGGCATTGTGCGCATGCGCGGCACGATCCACACGGAAGAACTCAAGCAGGGCAAGGAACAGCTCGTTATCACGGAAATCCCCTACAACGTGAACCGGGCCAACCTCGTTACCAAGATTGCCGAGCTTGTCCAGGGCAAGGTCATCGAAGGCATCAGCGATCTCCGCGATGAGTCCGACGAGAATACCCGTATTGTCATCGAGTTGAAGCGTGGCGAAATCCCGCGCGTGACGGTTAATAAACTTTTCAAGCACACGCCTCTGGAATCCTCCTTCGGTGTCATCATGCTGGCCCTTGTTGACCGGCGCCCGAAGGAAATGAACATGAAGGAAATGCTCGAGGTCTACATCGAGCATCGCCGTGAAGTCATTCGCCGCCGGACTGAATTCCGGCGCGCAAAGGCAGAGGCCCGGGCACACATTCTCGAAGGTCTCAAGATCGCCCTCGATAATCTGGACGACTTTGTCCGTATCATCCGGGCAAGCCGCAACCGTGACGAAGCCAAGATCCGCCTGATGGAGAAGTATCCTCTCTCCATCAAGCAGACGGATGCTATCCTCGACATGCGACTCTACCAGCTGACCGGCCTTGAACGCGAAAAAATCGAGGCGGAGTATCTTGAACTCATCAAGCTGATCCAGGAACTGACGGAAATTCTCGAGAACGAGGACCGCCTGCTCGGCGTGATCAAGGATGAACTCTCCGAGATGCGGGACAAATACGCCACTCCGCGCGGGACCCAGATCCTTCCAGCAGAAGGTGAATTCCGTATGGAGGACCTCATTGTCAATGAAGGGTGCTGCATCACTGTCTCCCACAAGGGATTCATCAAGCGCACTCCTGTCAGCAGTTTCCGCTCACAACGACGAGGCGGAAAAGGTGTTATCGGCGCAGGCTCTCATGATGAGGATTTTGTCGAGCATCTCTTCACTGCCAGCACGCACGACTACATGATGTTTTTCATGACAAACGGGCGCGTCTATGTGGAGAAGGTTTTTGATATCCCGGAAGGCACGCGTATCTCCAAGGGACGCAGTATTGTGAACGTGCTCGAGCTCCAGAAGGACGAGCGAATTGCCGCCATGATTCCCGTGAAGGAATTTGATGAAAGCCAGCATCTTGTCATGGCGACCCGCAAAGGCATCATCAAGAAAACCAACCTCAGCGCATACAAGAATTTCCGGCGCGGGGGCATCATTGGGATCAACATTGATGACGAAGACAAACTCATCGGCGTCAAACTGACCAACGGTGAGGACGAGCTCTGCATGATCACGCGCAAAGGGATGTCGATTCGTTTCAAGGAGACAGACCTGCGTGATCAGGGCCGGGCAACACGTGGTGTCAAAGGCATCCGACTCAAGGGCAAGGATGACTGCTTGGTCACAATTGAGGTCGTCAACAACAACGCGACTCTCCTTATCGCCGGTGAAAACGGCCAGGGCAAGCGGACGGCTTTTGATCAATACCGCACCCAGGGCCGCGGTGGAAGCGGCATCATTGCAATGCGGACAGACGGCGTTGCCGGTGCCTTGAGCGTCATGGAAGATGACGAGATCATGATGCTGACCAATGGCGGCCAGGCTGTCCGGACCCGTGTGAACGAGATACGGGTGATCGGCCGCACCACACAAGGAGTGCGATTGATCAACCTCGGCAAAAAAGACAAACTGATTGGGATCAACAAGATCGTTGAAATAGACGAAGACGAGGCTTGATGTGAGCCTTGGGAGCATCCCGTTAATTTCCTTCCTTTGAAGCAGATCCCTGCTAACCTCACCCAACAATGAAAGTGGTCATAATTGGCGTGGGCGAGGTTGGCGGACATCTTAGCCATGTACTGAGCAATGCTGGTCACGACGTCACTGTGATTGAACAGGACTCGGATATTGCCTCGCACATTGAGGAGGTGCACAACGTGCGGGTCATCCACGGGAGCGGCAGTAGCGCCGAAACGCTGAAGCGCGCCATCGCAGGCGGTTGTGACCATTTCATCGCGATGACAAGTCGGGATGAGACCAATCTTATTGCCTGTTCACTCGCCCGCGTTCTCGGGGCCAAGACTGTCATCAGCCGCATTCACGACCAGACCTTCACCGACATTTCACATGTCAATTACCCGTTGCACTTCGGGATTGACATGATGCTGAATCCCGAAGGCCTGTGTGCCGCCGAGTTGGCCAAGTCAATCCGCAATCCTGCCAGGATTGCTGTGGAAAATTTTGCCCGCGGCCAGATCGAGGCTCAACGCATCGAGGTCGACAAGCGTTCCAAGTTCCTCGGACAGCCCCTTCGGGAGATCAAGCTGCACCCGGAAGTCAAATTTGGATATTACCAGCGCGACGAGGAACAGGATATCCCCTCCGCTGATACAGTTCTTCAGGCGGGTGATCAAGTAACAGTTTTCGGGCCGCCCAACGAGTTGTACAAACTTCGCACAAAGCTTGATCCCAGCACCACCGGGAAAGAGGTCCGTGTAGTGATTTTTGGTGGCAGCGAAACAGCTGTCGCCCTTGTCCGGCTGCTCAGTAATCCTCGCTTCAAGGTGCGCGTCATCGAGCAGGATGAGGAAAAATGTCGCCGCCTCGCGGAACGCTTTCCACAGGTCACTTTCATCAATGGAGATGGCACCTCCCTGCGCCTTCTTGAGGAAGAGCAGATCGGTAACACGGATTTCTTCGTCGCCTCAACAAGTGATGACGAACGGAACGTAATGACCAGTGTGCAGGCAGCAAAGCTGGGTGCCAAGCATGTGCAGACGGTCATTAACAAATCCGATTACGAGGAGATGCTTCTCAACCTTAAATCGGCGCTTGAAATTGAGACGATAGTTTCCCCCCGGATCGTCACCGCAAACGAAGTCCTTCGCTATTTGTCGGAGGAACCCTTTTTCGAGCTCTTCAATTTCCCCGACCAGAAAGCCCGCATTCTTGAAATACAGGTAACCTCCAACAGCAAGTGCGCAGGCAAGGCTCTCAAGGAAATCCCCTGGCCCAAACATGCCGTCCTGGTGGCTCTCCTCCACAAATTCCAAGTCAAAGTCCCGGGTGCGGAAGACCGGATCCTCGCCGGCGACCGTGTCGTGGTGATCACAAGAGAGGAAAACATCAAGGACTTGCTCCAGCTTCTCCACGACAGCTGATCAGCCAACCCTCGATTTAAATTTCAAGCGGCATGAATTACGCAATCCTCTTCAAGCTACAGGGCTTTATCATGGGGGCCATCGCCTTCGCGTTTGCCCTGTCCCTTGGGATTGCCATGGTCTATGATACCCATTCCACGCACGAGCTGGCGGTCACTGGATTCGGGGTCAGCTTTCTCGTTGCGGCCTGTCTCTCGGGCGGATTTCTGCTTCTTGGCCGAACGGGTGACAATACCCTCTTTCGCAAGGAGGCCCTTGCCACAATTGGTACCGGATGGCTTCTGGCCAGTCTGGTTGGAGCCATTCCCTACTTCCTTATTTTACCCGATGTTTCATTTTCAGGGGCCTTTTTCGAGTCTGCTTCGGGGCTCACAACGACCGGGGCCTCCGTCCTCAGCGATCTGGAAACCCTTCCCCGAAGCCTGCATTTCTGGCGCGCCATCAGCCAGTGGATGGGCGGACTGGGAGTTGTGGTCTTTTTCGTGGCTGTCCTCTCCTTTCTGGGCGCGGGCGCCAAGGTCCTGTATTCGCGTGAATCCTCGGCCCAGGCCGCGGACCTGAATACCTCTCGGGTGCAAGACGGCGTTCTCCACCTGCTCTACCTCTACTTCGGTCTCTCAGTGATCTGCACAGTGGTTTATTGGATCTGCGGCCTGGGCTGGTTTGAAGCCATTATTCACATGTTCACGACCCTTAGCACAGGCGGCTTCAGCACCAGGTCCGGCAGCATTGCAGACTTCGCCAATCCCGCCCTGGAATGGGCCATTATCGTCTTCATGGCAATTGGAGGAACCAGTTTTCTGTTGATTATCGAACTCCTGCGCCGCAACTGGAAGGCCCTGAAAACTTCCACCGAATTCAAGGCATACGTTGTTCTTATCCTCTCATTTAGTCTGCTGATCTTCATCTTTCTTGTGACTCATTCGGGGGACAACCCGGATTCACACGGCCTGATCCGGGCGGCTACCTTCCAGGTGATTTCCATCATGACCACTACAGGCTTTGCCACTGTTGATTTTGACCTCTGGCTGCCGGTGACCCATATCCTCCTGCTGGCGCTCATGTTCATCGGTGGCTGCTCCGGCTCCACCGCCGGAGGGACCAAGGTCATCCGGTTCATAGTCGCCCTCAAGGTCTCCGGTCAGCATATTGAGAAAGCGTATCGTTCGAGAGTCGTTCGAGCACTCAAAGTGAACGGAAAAAGCCTCTCCCTTGGGGAACAAGAGTCCATCGTGGTCTATGTGGTGATCCTGTCCTTGATTGTCTTTTCCGGGACCGTCATTGTTTCCTTCCTGGAGCCCAACATGAGTTTTGAGGGAATAGTTTCAGCCATGGCTGCCTGCCTCTTCAATATTGGTCCGGGCTTTGCCGAAGTCGGACCATCCCACAATTTTGCCGGCCTGCATGCTTATTCACAAATTTTCCTGTCCTTTCTCATGATCATGGGGCGCCTTGAGCTCTTTGCCCTTCTGGTCCTATTTTCACCTTCCTTGTGGAAACGGTTTTGACGCATCCGGACAAGAGCCCACACTGCCACAAAGTTCCGAACGGATTCCCGTCCGGAACCGTCTTATAAATCTAATGCCTGAAAAGGAAACCAGCATCGTCGCAGACGGCCTGAGCAAAAGCTTTGGCGGGCATAAAGCCGTACGCAATTTGTCCTTTCGCATCGAAAAGGGTGAGATTGTCGGATTTCTCGGCCCGAATGGAGCCGGGAAAAGCACAACCCTGCGCATCCTGACCGGCATCTTGCCCGCTGATTCCGGATATCTCTCGGTTTGCGGCAAATCGGTACCCTACCACCCGGATGAAGTGAAGAATTTCATCGGATACATGCCCGAAAACAATCCCCTGCCCGAGCATATGCGGGTTATCGAATACCTGCGTTTCCGGGCCCAGATCAAAGGCATCCCCTTGCTTCGCCGGAAGGCAGCCATTGAGCGTGCCCTTGAAGTATGTGAGTTACACCGGAAGGCTCGCCGGAAAATCATCGGCAACCTTTCCAAGGGATTCCGCCAAAGAGTCGGCATCGCGGACGCAATACTGGCCTCTCCGGCGATCACTATCCTCGATGAACCGACCATCGGGCTGGATCCCCATCAAGTGATTGCGATCAGGCGCCTGCTTGCTAATTTGCGAGGCGAGACAACCGTCCTCTTTTCAAGCCATATCCTTTCCGAAGTGGAAATCACTTGCGACCGTGTCCTTATCCTGAATCAAGGCCGCCTCGTGGCACAAGGGACATCGGATGAGTTGCGGAAACAGTTCCTGCCCGGATCGAGGTATCGCCTTGAAGTATCGGGTGGACGGCAGGAGATCATGGATGCCTTGCGCAAACTCGGCGACTTATGGGAAATTCAAATCCATCCACAATCACAGGAGGACTCTTTTAGTGTTAACCTCGTGAATCCCAAGAACGGGCAGAATGGGGAAGGTATCCTCCGGCAGCTTATCCAGTCGGACAGGCTTGCCGTTCGCCAGTTTCAGGCGGTCCAGCCAAGTCTGGAAGACATTTTCCTCACAGCCACTCAGCGCAGCTGGGAACTCACTGGCGATGAAAACAAGGAAACGGGCGCACCATTCCCAACAGATTCCTGATGCTGAAACTCATTTATCTAATCCGGCATGAGCTGCGTAGCCTCTTCTACGCTCCAAGCACCTATCTCGCGATGGTGCTTTCCCTGCTCCTGATGGGCTTCTTTTATTACATCACACTCCTGACCGTCAGTGCCGAGGAGCAGGAGCAATTGCCAGCCACCCTGTATTTCAGCCTCTTCTGGGTCCCTGTGTTGCTGATTGTCCCGATGCTGACCATGCGCAGTTTCGCTGAGGAACGCCGGCTTGGGACCATTGAAACACTGCTCACAGCGCCTATCCGGCCGGCTCACCTTGTCACGGCAAAGTTCATCGCCGCGTACGGTTTTTATCTTCTCGTGTGGGTCATATCCTTCGCCTACCCGGTCATCACAAGTATGGTCGTCAATCAACCGGAAATCAGTGAGAAGCTACTCAATATCGGAGCCCTGCTCGGGGGATTTCTCTTCATCGCGGCTTCGGGCACCCTCTTTGTTGGTATCGGTATTTTCACAAGCAGTTTGACCCGCAGCCAACTGGTTGCCGGGATGCTTTCCTTCAGTATCTTATTCATGCTGATTGTCGGGGTGGCGTCCATCCGCCTTCTTCAATTTGACCCGGGAGATTCCTCTATCTTCTCGGATGCCGCGTTAACCTATTTCCAAGTATTCGACCACTTTGAGGATTTCAGCCGGGGAATTATAGATAGCCGTCCGTTTATCTATTATCTCTCCAGTTGCTTCGCTGTTCTTGGCTTAGCTGTCCTTGTCGTGGAATCCAAACGCTGATCCATCATGCGCCGCTGGGAATTATACCAATTTGCCAACCGTCTGAAGCAGGGTAACCACTGGCTTCAGATCCTCCTGATTTTCTCCCTGATCCTCGGGATGAACCACTTTGCCTTGAAGCATTTTGTCCGGTACGATCTGACACAAAACCACCGATACGCCTTGTCCCCCGAGTCAAAGGCCTATCTTTCGGAACTGCGGGAACCGGTGGAAATTGTTGTCACGATTCCTGCCGACTCTCCCCGTCAGGAGGAGCAAGTTCTTTACCGTTACGTGGAACAACTCCTCGCGGAATATGCTTATCAAAGCCGCCGCAATGGGGAATTTCTCATCTCTGTCAGGTTTGTTGATATATACAAGGATTTGGCCGAGGCGGATGCCTTGGCGAGAGAGTTTGGTCTCGATCAGGTCAACGCCATCCTTATCTACTCCGAAAACCGGAAACGCCTCGTCCGGGCGGATGAGATGGTCTCCTTCGTTGATCGAAAAGCCGTGGCATTCAAGGGAGAATCTGCCCTCACCGCTGCCATCATGGAGGTTTCCCAGGAAAAATCCCCTAAACTTTATTTCCTTACGGGACACCGGGAAGTAGCGCCCGACGACACCTCACCAAGGGGTGGCCTTTCCCAGATTGCCCGTGAACTGCAGTTGCGCAACTTCACCCTCGAACAGCTGGACCTGACGGCCGTGAGTGGCGTCCCCGAGGATACCGCCATCCTGCTGATCCCGGATCCCAAGGGCCCACTCCTGCCATCTGAGGTGGATAAGATCCGGACCTACCTGTTCGACAAGGCTGGACGGGTAATTCTGTGGACGCGGCCCGGTGTCGATACAGGCATGAAATCCTTGCTCCGGGAATGGGGCCTCCTCCTTCCAGACCAACTGGTTATTGAGCCTGATCCCGCCTACCGGGAATCGACCCAAAGCATCCTTATCCGGAATTTTGGGGAACATCCCATCACCAGCTCCCTTATCCAGAACCAGACTTACGTCATTACCGGTCTCAATCGCCCGGTCATTCCCGGCAACCCGCAACCAGCCGATGAACGGCTCCATTTTATCCCCTTGTTTGCCACCTCGAATACATCGTGGAGTGAATCCTCCTACCAGCAGGAAGAGGCCCCAACCTTCAATCCCGGACCGGACTTTTCAGGTCCTGTACCGGTCGCCGTCGCAACCGAAAGACGGGCCTCAAGTCAACTGGGCATCAAGGTTCAAGGCGGACGCCTGGTTGTCTTCGGTTCCCCGGACATATTTTCCAACCAGCGCATCTCCTCACTTGGAAATGTCTCTGTCTTGTTCAATACGATCAACTGGATGCTCGACCGGGACAAAATGCTGGTGATCCCTCCACGCCCGGTCGCCACCTATCAGCTTTCCCTCAGTCAGAACGATCTCAAAAAAATTGGCCTTATGTACCTGATTGTTCCCGGAGCTCTGGCCCTTTGTGGGCTTCTCATCTACTGGGTACGCAAATCCTGATTTAATTCCATGCGCTTTAAACTGACCATCCTGCTTCTTGCCCTGAATGCCGCCCTGGCCTGCATCATCTTCTATTTTGACAAGGTCCAGAGTACGCAAAACCTTCTCGATGAATCCTCCCGGCTGATCATCAATCCTGATTTTGTCCAGGATCTTGAAAGGATTGAGATCAAGGGCCTCCAAACCGATCAGGAGTGGATTCTTGAGCGTGAAAAAGATCAGTGGCTTGTCTCCTCACCCTTTGAGTGGAAAGCAAACCCGTTTGCTGTCGAGCAGCTCATCTTCCAACTCCGACGTCTGGCATGGGAATCACGCTTTCCGGTTTCCGGGCTGGAGTCCTCCGGGCAATCCCTCGAGTCCTACGATCTCGCCAATCCCACGATCACCCTCACCCTTGAAGGGGGCGAATCATCATTGGACCTCTCCCTTGGCGCTCCTACGGAAATTGGAAATCGCCTCTACTTGTTATCACCAGATGGTGAATATATTTATGTAGTTGCTCGGGGACTACTGGATTCGCTCCAGCGTGACTTGGAAGCGTTTCTCGACAGGCGGATTTTCTCGATTTCGGTGGAAGAAACCCGGGCCATGCAAATCCAAGACCGTTCAGCGAGCAACATCCGGGTACGTCTTGAAAGGAATGAAGACAAATGGGCCTTTGTTTCCCCAATAGAAACCGCTGCAGACGCCGATCGCGTCAAGACCCTGCTGACCGAATGGCAAGGGCTCGAAGTGGAAGGCTTTGAGAATACTCAAGAGGGTGAAATCACGTTGAACGGCAATGCCATCCGCCTGAGTCTGGAAGGGTCGAGTGAAAGGCAGTCAATCATCCTCACACCAGTGACTGAGGGTGAAGAAGCAGGGATGACTTATTTGGCAAGGCTGGAGGGCTTTCCGACAGTTTTCCGGGTTCAAGCGGGCAAGGTGGAGCGACTGCGATCGGTTCAGGAGGACCTGCGGGAGAAGCGCGTTTTGAAACGTTACAGCGAAGACTGGAGCAGTCTGGCCATCAATTTCGGGGAGCTTGGAGTGACCTTGCAGCGTTTGGAGAATGATTCCTGGCAAGTCCTCTACACAGATAAGGAAAAACAGCTTCGATCCATGCCGGCGGCAGCGGAAGCGGTGAACGCAATGAAGGAGCTTTTGAACACAATGGAGGCAGAACGATTTGTCACGGATGCTCCTTCAGAAGCAGACCTCGTTCGCTTCGGATTGAATGAACCTCAGCGCCGGCTTCAAGTCCGCAAAGGCAGTCAGGAATCCGTCGAACTCAAGATTGGAGGGCTTTATTCGGACGAGGGGCAAACACTCTTTTATGCCTCCACGGACCAATCAGATTCTGTATTCCTGGTTCGCCCGTATGTGCTCTCTTCTCTTTCCCTTGATCCCTTTAATTACCGGGAGCGCATCATCCGCAAACTGCCCGGAACAGCCAGGATTTCAGGCTTATCGCTCATTCACCGACCCTCCGGATTGGCAGTGCCAATGGACCCGGAAAGCTCGGATATCGCCCGCGCTGTGCAGGCAGCTTTACGGGATTTTGTGGGCACCGTACGCGTTGATCGGTTCACAAACCGGCCCTTCAGCGACCCGCTGGTACTGGCCGACGACAGGGAGCTCGAATGGAAATATATCGTCGAGGCATCTGTCCAGTACCCTTCCAATCCTGAAGATGCTGAAACCATTCGGCTCTACCTCTCAGAACGGCTTGGCGGCACAAGCCAATACATCGGCGATCCGGAAAGTGGCTTGGTAGGCTTCCTCCCAATTAGGATGATTGAGATCCTCGACAGTTTTCTTGCTGAATATCCGGACACCCCGGAGCCACTCGAAGAGCAACCCGCAGTCGAAGTAATGGAACCGGTCCCCTGATCCCATGGGTCAAGGAATACGCATCTTTCGTTGGTGTTGCTGGAAAGCCGGTTGCGGCTTTCTTCACTGCCTGAACATCCTGTTGGCTTTTATCGCGGTCATGCTGACCGGCTTGGTGACGCTCAACAGTCTCCATAAGGAAGTCCCGCTCCCCGACAACCTGGCCCAATGGACAATGGGGAAAGTCCTCGGGAATGAATTGAATACCGCTTGGTCAGCAGCGGTTTTTGACCTCCGGGGTGGACTCCACTTAGAGGACTTCAGGCTGATGCGGGCACGCAATACTGAATCCATTCTGACCGCAGATATGATTCGGATCGATGTATCCTTTTTTGATCTTCTTTTCAACCAGCCCTTGCCCATCGACGAGATCAATTCAACCGGGGTCAATCTGTTCATTTCAGCAAGTGATTCCCCTTCCGGCTTGAACGAGTCCGTCATGCGGATCTCCCATGCACATCTTCTGAAAAAGCAAAACCAACTGGTTGTTGATCACCTGAATCTCAGCACTCGTGGCATGCGTTTTTATCTCACCGGGTCGTGCCCGATCGAACCACTACTGGGAAGCAGGGACACGGAACAACCCGGCCAGTCCAAGGATTTTTTCAGGAACCTGCTGGTGAGAATACAACGCTTCCCAACCAACCTCGACCTCGATTGCTTTGTCAAATGGTCCGGAGAAGACGCCCTCAATCACCGACTCGATTTGTTCCTTCTCTCACAATCCCTGGTTTTGCCGATGGCAGAGATTGAAGAAGTGAGCCTCCGCGCAGGTCTGCAGATCAATTCAGAAAGGATCACCCTGACCAGCTTGAGCGGACAAAGCATCCTGACTTTTTTAAACCCGAAAACCATTCCCCGAGCTCTTGTTCCCTGGCCCTTGGAACCGCCCGTCCCCATCTCCTTCAGCGCCACCGGGAATCCCATCCAAGCCGGCCCACTGCTCGCACCAGAGAATATCCGGATTAACTTTACGGACCCGTTCAGTGAAAATTTCCCTGTCGATGTCATGATTGCCGAAACCTCCCTTGGCCTGGCCTCCCCGGCCCTTCGTTGGTCCCTCAGCGGCAAAAACCTCTTCGCAGCTGGATCAGCAAGGCAGGTTGAACCAGTCAATCCGGATACACCGGATAGTTCGAAGCCTTGGATAATTGACCTTCGCGCAGACCTTGCCAATCCAGTCCTGCATGCCTTTTTCCCGGACCTTCCGTATCACCGGCTCTTGAAGGATACCAAAGCGGGTCGCCTAAATCTGCACGCTACCCTCTCCCCCAATGACAAAAGCGCTTCGGGGATCCTCCTGTCAGATAACCTTTATATTGGGCAAACAGACTTCTCACACCTTAAGAGCAACTTCTTCCTCTCCCGTGAGAAACTGGATTTGACCCGGATCCATGTCCAGCGATCAGCCAACGAGTATGCCCAGGGCGCCTATTTCCAGGATTTTCCTTCCTCGCGCTTTTCACTCAACGCCTACGGCTCCAGCTTTCCCAAAGCCCTGGATTCCATCCTTGGGGACTGGTGGTCACCAATCTTCACCCATATTGAGCTTGATAAGCCACCCAAGGCGGATGTCACAGTGTGGGGTCGATGGCGTGAGCGGGGCTCCGTGAACAGCATGACGAGTGTTCTGGGGCACAATGTGAGCTATCGGGGAGTTCCCGTGGAAGAAATGGAAGTGCGGGTCAGGAGCAATGCGGACTGGGCGTATCTGGAGCACTTGAAGGGGCGCATTGGGGAAACCTTCATCCGGGGCTCACTGGCATGGCCAACCCGGCTTGCCCAAAAGGAAGGGAGAATTCCCATGCTCATGGACCTGAAGAGTGACGCTCCATGGCCGATCGTGCAGGTGGCAAGTGGAGTTCCAGCCCTCAAGGAAATGAAACTGGAAGGGAATCCCGAAATTCATGTGGCCGGTACTATCTGGAGGGAAAAAGGAGAAGACGGAAATAATTTGGAAGAGATGATTCCCGATCTGCGGATAGAATTGAGCCACCGCAATGCGATGAGCGAGATTGCCGGGTGGAGCCTGAGCGGATTAGCCATTGCCGGGCGGGTTACGGGGGAGGCAATTATCCTTGAACGGATGTCAGGAACGCTTGCCGATGGGATTTTTACAGGAACCCTGGATATTCGCCACTGGCAGGAACCCGCCATCAGGGAGACCCATATAGATTTTGAGTTGATCGACGCGGATTACGGGGCGGTATTGGCGCAGGCTGTTCCCGATGAAAGTTCCAGCATATATCGGATGGCACTGGCCTCGGAAACAGGCGGAGGCAAGATCGATACCAGCATGGACTTGTCGATGGGTCCCAATCCATTGACCAACCGGGGTTCAGGACAAATCACGTTGAGTGGGGCAGATATCGGGCAAATCCATCTGTTCGGTGGCCTTTCGCGCTTTTTCTCAGGCATCGGTCTCGGATTCAGCACCCTTGACTTGAAATCAGGCAGTATTGAGTGGCGGTTGAGCGACGGTGTCCTGAGTATTCCCCGCTGTTTCCTTACCGGGCCGGTATTGAAATTGAGCTTAACCGGTGATGTTGACGTGATTGACAAGCAGCTGAAACTGCAGGCGGACGCCCAGTTCTTTAGCGGGTTTGTGAGCAAAATGCTGACTCCGGTGAGTGATAATTTCCAGTTTGATATCACTGGCCCCCTGGAAAACCCCATCTGGAAGCTTCGCCTGAACCCGCTCCGATGGTTCCAAAAACGCCTTCCCGGACAGCAGGGCACTTCCGCAGGCCCATAGGGTCCCGAGTCGATTTCCATTGCCCTCGGGCGCGAAACCTTTTCAAACTTCGCCAGAATACAGAAACTATTCACAGGAGGAACCAACCTTGGAATTCAAACATATAAAACAGATAGTCGACTTAGTGAAACGCAGCGGGCTCACCGAATTTGAGCTTGAGGAGAAGGACTTCAAATTGCGTCTCTGCCGCAAGAGCGATGAAGTCCAGGCAATCTTTCAGGGAGGAACGCCAGTCCCCTTCAATTCGACGGCAATGCCGTTTCCCGCAACGCCTGCCGGTGGGGCTGAACAAGCCAGTGCGGCGCCGGAGGCAGCCAAGGAAGTCGATGAAAGCAAATTGATCAAATCTCCCATGGTCGGCACCTTCTACAGTTCCCCCTCACCGGAAAGCCCGCCGTTCGTAGCCGTTGGTGATAGCGTCTCCGATGACACCGTGGTCTGCATTGTCGAGGCAATGAAGGTCATGAACGAGATCAAGGCCGAAGCAAAAGGCAGCATCGCCGAAATCCTGGTTGAAAACGGGGACAACATCGAATACGGGCAGGCCTTGTTCAGGCTGAAATAACGCGATCGGCAAACAATCCAATAAAATGTTTAAGAAGATCCTCATCGCAAACCGTGGGGAAATAGCCCTGCGCATCATCCGGGCCTGCAAGGAGCTCGGAGTTGAAACTGTGGCTGTTTACTCGGAAGCGGACGAACAATCCCTTCATGTGCAGCTCGCCGACGGGGCAATCTGTATCGGTCCCGCCGCTGGAAGTGATTCTTACCTCCGGGCGGAGCGTATTATTGCCGCTGCGGAAATCACGGACGTGGATGCAATCCATCCGGGATACGGCTTCTTGTCGGAGGATCCGGACTTCGCGGAACAATGCGAAGAATGCAAAATCAAGTTTATTGGCCCGAATTCAGAGCACATCCGCCAAATGGGTGACAAGGCGACCGCGCGCGCTACTGTAGCCGCGGCTGGAGTGCCGACCGTCCCGGGCAGCGAAGGCGTCGTTAAACATCCTGAGGATGGACTCAAAATTGCCGAGAAAATCGGCTATCCAGTCATCATTAAGGCCGTTGCTGGAGGCGGTGGCCGTGGAATGCGCCTCGCCCACAACTCTATTTCCTTCCAGAAGGAGTTCACGGCAGCCAGCTCCGAAGCGGAGAAAGCCTTTGGTAATGGAGCGGTCTACATCGAGAAATTCATCGAGGAACCCCGCCATATCGAATTCCAGATCCTGGCCGACGAGCACGGTAATGTCATCCACCTCGGAGAGCGGGATTGTTCCATCCAGAGACGCCACCAGAAGGTGATTGAGGAATCCCCCTCCCCGTTCATGACGCCCGAATTAAGGGAGAAAATGGGCGACGCCGCCATAAAGGCAGCCAAGGCATGCAATTATTGGAATGCAGGAACAATCGAATTCCTCGTCGATAAGCACCGGAACTTCTATTTCATCGAAATGAACACCCGGATCCAGGTGGAGCATCCTGTCACCGAGGAAGTCACGGGAATCGATCTCATCAAGGAGCAGTTCCGGATCGCCTCAGGCGAGAAGCTTCTTCTCGAGCAGAAGGATGTCCAGATGAAAGGCCATGCCATTGAATGCCGGATCTGCGCGGAAAACCCCAGTATGAATTTTGCTCCCAGCCCGGGAGAGATCAGTCTTTACTACCCGCCGGGCGGGCACGGTGTCCGGGTGGACAGCCATATTTACGGCGGCTACACGATTCCAAAATATTACGACAGCATGATTGCCAAGGTCATTACTGTTGGTCGCAACCGCGAACTTGCGCTTTCCCGTATGAACCGGGCCTTGAATGAATACCTTATTCGTGGTATCTTTACAAATATCAGCTTTGCCCAATCCATTATCAATGATCCGGATTTTGTGCGGGGCAACTATACCACCCGCTTTATCGAGGAATTCATGCAACGAACACCGAAAACTCTTTTCGAATCGAAGCACCGTCCCTAAAATAACCATTTAACCCAATACACGTCATGGAAGAAAGTCATCAAGAAGAGCAGAGTGAAAATTTCGATACCCTCCAGGAGGACTCCGGTCTCGGGAGCATCAGTATCAACAACGAGGTTGTGGCCAACATCGTCGCCATGGCGGCCAAGGAAGTTCCCGGTGTCGTCGGGCTTGCCAGTGGTGGCATCAAGGACGACATCGCAGGTCTATTTGGTGGCAAGCGCGACAGCAGTTCAGCAGTCTCGATCTCAGAGGCTGCTGACGGATCCTACCACATCAAGGCAAAGCTGATCCTGACCTTTGGGGTCCAGTTGGCCAAGGTGGCCCAAAGTGTCCAGGAGGCCGTTCGCGACCAAGTGGAAAACATGACCAACAAGGATGTTTCCAAGGTTGATGTGATCGTGGATGGCGTGCGCCGGGAAGACGCCGCTTCTCCTGAAGAGACGGAAACCGAATAAGGCAGAGTTAACCCCCTCGAAGACAGGGACTACCCATGAAGACAACCATTGAATCGCTTGAACATCTGTTGAGGGTTCCCTACCTCTACTACGCGGCGGTTGCCGTGGTTCTATTGGTGGCCTTGTATCTTTTCCGCAGTTACCGACGGGCAAACCAAGGCATTGTTCCCTTCAAGACCCAGGGAGGCACGATTGAAATTGCCCCTCAAACGCTTCGGAGCGTCATGCAGAACGCCGCCAATAGCGTTGAGGGAATCGACAAAGCGGCCTGCCGTCACTTCATGAAAGGCAGGAATGTCGGCGTGAAAGTGGCTGTGCATCTCCGCGCCAATCACCGGTTGAAGGATGTCGAGACAATGATCAAGCAACGGATCCGGGCAACTTTGCTGGATCAGTTTGGCATGGAAACCGTCGACCCGATCCATATCCGCGTCACCCGGATTGTCGGCGATCCGGTTGCCTCCGTCCCCAAGGATTCCGACTCAATGGAAGCTCTTCCGGGAGATGAATTTGAGGATGAAACGATTCCGAGGGATTCGGAAGACGACCGGCCTTATTCCGACGACACCCGCCTTTAAAGTCGCGCGCTTGACAAGGCAACTGAGGCATCCTTCCTTCAATCTCAATTGAGCAGTTATGGAAGGCCATCCTCGAATAATTACCGTAGTCTGTACCGGCAATGTCTGCCGGAGCCCAATGGCGGCCAGTCTGCTCAAGCACGCCTTGAAAGCTGAGGAAGAACCGCTTCGCTCCATCATTGTTCATTCGGCTGGGGTGTCAGCCTTCTCCGGGGATCCAGCATCAAGAAATGCCTGCAAGGCTCTGCAGCCGGTCAATCTGGATATTTCCGCACACCGGAGTCGTCCCCTTTCAGACCAGCTTGCTGACGAATCAGATCTTATCCTGACAATGACCTCGGGCCATATCGAAGCCATTCGACTGCACCATCCGGATCTGAAGGCCCCTGTTTACCGGTTTCGGGAATGGGTTGAATCAGGATCAAAGGAGGTGCCTGATCCCTTTGGCGGCCCTCTTGATTTGTATGTTGAAACAAGGGATCACCTGGCCGAGGCTGTCCCTTCCATCATCAAGTTTCTCAAGGAATCCCCACAACAATGAAAATCAGCATAGGTTTTGACCACGGAGCTCTTCCGCTCCGCCAAGCGCTTCTGGAACACCTTCAATCCGGCGGTCATGAGATCATCGACCATGGAACCGATTCACCCGCTTCTGTGGACTATCCGGACTTTTCCAGGGAAGTCTGCAAGGACGTGACGGAGCAACGGGCGGAAATCGGTATTCTCTGCTGCACAACCGGCATCGGAATGAGCATGTCAGCAAATAAATTCAAGGGAATCCGGGCGGCACTGGTCCAACATGAAGACGAGGCTGCCCTTACCCGCCGGCACAATAATGCAAATGTCATATGCTTTGGAGCCCTCCACACAACCCCCTACGAAGCCTGTCGCTTGGTCGATTGCTTCATCGAAAATGCCTTTGAAGGCGGGCGTCACGAGCGGCGAGTGGCGAAGTTCATGGAATTGGAGGAAGAATCCTGCAGTTGACGGGGAACTTTTGAATAGCACTCTACACTGAATTTTTAAAATGAGCACAATCGAATCCAATATCAACCATCTTGACCCGACTCCAACCCAGCAGCTCGACCCGGAGCTGTACGCCGCCATCCAAGGCGAATGGAAGCGACAACAAAACCACATCGAGCTAATCGCCTCGGAGAACTTCACCTTGCCCGCGATCATGGAGCTGACCGGCAGTGTTCTTACCAACAAATATGCTGAGGGTTATCCGGGAAAACGCTATTACGGGGGCTGTGAATGGGTCGATGTTGCCGAGCAACTCGCCATCGACCGGGCCAAGGAGTTATTCGGGGCCGAGTACGCCAACGTCCAGCCACATGCCGGCAGCCAGGCGAATTTCGGGGTCTATACGGCTGTTCTCGAACCGGGTGACAAAATCCTGACGATGAACCTGTCCGATGGGGGTCACCTGACGCACGGGAGTGCAGTCAATTTTTCTGGCAAGCTGTATTCAGTCGTTCATTACGGTGTGGATCCCGAGACAGGGCTGATCGATTATGATTCCCTGGAGGAACAGGCCCGCAAGGAGCGCCCGAAGATGATCACCGTCGGGGCCTCTGCTTACCCGCGCATTATTGATTTTGAGCGAATGGCTGGCATTGCCAAGGAAGTCGGGGCCTACATCCTCGCCGACATTGCCCATATCGCCGGACTCGTCGCCGCGGGCGAACATCCAAACCCCGTCCCGTTTTGTGATTTTGTCACGACAACTACCCACAAAACCCTTCGCGGGCCGCGGGGTGGCTTGATCCTTGCAAAGGAAAAATATGCCAAGCAATTGAATTCCGCTATCTTCCCCGGCGGGCAGGGCGGGCCCCTCATGCACGTCATTGCCGCAAAGGCGCTGTGCTTCCGCGAGGCCATGAAGCCAGAATTCAAAGCGTACCAGAGCCAGGTCCGCAAAAATGCGGCGGCCATGGCTCAGACCTTCCTCGATAAAGGTTACAAACTAAGCAGTAACGGGACCGACAATCACCTGATTTTAATCGACCTGCGCAAGAGTCATCCAGACCTGACCGGAAAAGTGGCTCAAATCGCCCTCGACAAGGCCCACATTACAACCAATCGCAACACCGTTCCCGGCGAAACCCGTAGCCCGTTCCAGACGAGTGGATTGCGGCTGGGCTCTCCCGCTTGCACAAGCCGGGGTATGGTTGAGTCTGATTTCCAGAAGATCGCGGAAGCTATCGACCTGGTCCTGGGAGATGTCGAGAGCGAGGCCGCTTTTGAATCAGCTCGCAAAGTGGCTCTCGAGCTTTGTGAAGCCCACCCGTTGCCCTATTGATTTTGTCTGCCCTTGATCCCCAGACCGAGGCGGCACTCGTCGAGCATCTCCTCCAATTCGTGACCCCGTCCAAGCGGGCGCGAATGGAAGCGGTCATTGCTCGCCGGACCGACCGGATACAGGTGGTCCTCGAGGACATTTACCAGCCGCATAACGCGAGCGCGGTTATGCGGTCATGTGAATGTTTCGGCATTCAAAACCTGCATGTCATTGAAAACCGCTACGAGTATACAGTGAACCGGGATGTAGCCATGGGATCCTCAAAATGGATCACACTCCATCGCTACCGGGAGGAGGCAGCTGACAATACAAAAACCTGTATGGAAGCTCTGCGGCAGAAGGGCTTCCGGATTGTTGCCACAAGCCTCGATCCGGGATCCGTTCCACTGGATGAATTCTCTCTCGATGAAAACACTTCCCTCTGGTTCGGTACCGAGGAGGAAGGACTGAGCCAGACTGTCCTCGAGTCAGCTGATGAACATGTCCACATCCCCATGGATGGCTTCACCCAGAGTTTTAATATCTCGGTCAGCGCGGCCTTGTGCCTTTATGAGTTGCGCCGGAAATTGGTCCAAGGCGATTTGCCCTGGCAGCTTTCCGAGAGTCGGAAAAATGAGATTTACCGGCTCTGGTTGCGCAATATTGTGAAAAATGCAGATATCCTCGAGCGCGGCTTCCTGAAGGAGAATTTACCCCAATAGGGCCCTGCATTGTCAATTTTGCTTGCTGGAAAGTTGAATATTCGCACCCTCGGATGAGGCATGGCTGAGGAATATTTTATCCGTGGACCCGAAGAAGAAACCGCCAGTGGGCCTTTCTCCATCGATGCGTTGTTGACCCTTGCGGAAGCGGGCAAAATCACCCCCGATCATTATTATTTTGATCCGCGCATGGAGAGCTGGGCTTTGATCCGCTCCAACGATGCCCTGATGGGACAGGTCTTTCCGGAAAAGAAACGCCTTTCCCTTCGGCAGAAGGCAGCTGACGAGGAACTGGAATCCGTGGAGGAGTCCCTTCCTGAGGTTAAAGTGGATGAAATGTTGGCGGCCGCCGAAGGCCACACCAAGGAGACCAGGCATGTTCGCACCAAAAGGGAATGGGAAGATCGGGCAGCGGGATTTTCGGTCCCGATCCTTGGTACCCTGCTCCTGATTTCCGCACTGTCGGTTTTGTATCCAAGCTGGAGCATCATTGACGGTATCATGAATGAAACGGATGGGTCCATGCACAAGCTCTTCCAAAACCCGGTTGTTTTTCTCGGGGCATTTGACTTGGTCATGGGGGCATTCCTCTTTCTGAATGCGACAGAAGTTTTCCCGCTTCTGCGCTTCCGCGCGATGGTCGGAGGCGGATTTTTCACGATTGTCTATGCAGCCGCCTGGTTGAACGGCGACCCTACCGGCATCTGGCTCTCCCTATCCTCCCTTTCTTTCGCCGTCGGTCTGTATACCTGCACCATCACCCTGAATTTTGTGTTGATGACGAGTGCGGCAATTCTTGGTTTTGCCGGTGCGCTCGGTGTCATCTGGTACAGCAACCTGGTTCCTCTCCTCCTCGGATCCTGACCGATCCGGTTCTTGTTTGATGGACCGGCAATCAAAAAGTCCCCCGCAAAAAACCGAATCGGAAGGCAAGCCCGGCTCCCGAATTGAGCGTGCCAGAAAATTTATCCAGGAAGATATCTGGGAATCCGGTTGGGGCACGGGCGAGAGCAGGCACAACCGCTGGGTATCCTTCCTGAGAATCCTGACCATTTCCTGGAAAGGCCTGAACGAAAACCGGCTTTTCAGCCGAGCCGCGGCGCTGAGCTACTCCTCGCTGATCGCCCTTGGGCCGCTTGTCGCCATCATCGTTATCCTTTCCAGCTCGTTTGTGCAGACGAATGCTGAGACACAAATCAAGCGGGCCCTCCTCTTTATTGCCCCTTCCCTGCAGGAGATGGTCACCTTGGATTCCGATTCTGAAGGCGCTGAAATGGCCACCGCCCTCGATGAGCTGCTCTCCCAAATTGTGGACGGAGCCGAGGGTTTGCTGAATCAAGTGAATACATCCGGATCAAAGGCCTTCGGGGCTCTCGGCGGCATCATCTTGATTTGGGTCGTTATACAGTTGCTGACCTCTGTGGAGACTACGCTCAATCAGATTTGGGGAGTTCACCAAGGACGGCCATGGAGCCAGCGGATCGTCTTTTATTGGACCTTTATCAGCTTGGGGGCCCTGCTTGGATTGGGGTCAACCGCCCTCTTTTCCGCTTCCAACCTGGCCAAAATGACGGACTGGGTGCCGTTTGGCAGCGAAATGACCGGCGCCCTGCTGAATTTCAGCCCGGTATTGTCATTTGCCATGCTGGTCCTCCTGTTGGCCCTGTTCTACCGCTTTTTTCCAAACACCACGGTTCGTTTCAGGGCGGCGCTGACAGGAAGTCTCCTTACCTCTGCCCTGTTGTTCCTGAATAATTACCTCAGCATCCTCTATGTTCACCGGGTCATTTCCTTCCAGAGCCTGTACGGCTCGGTCGGGATTATTCCGGTCCTGATGATTGGCCTCTACTTTTTCTGGGTACTCATTCTCCTTGGAGGTCAGCTCACCTATGCCGTCCAGAATGTCAGCTACCTTGCCAACCAGTCTGCCTGGAAGCGAATCAGCCCGATTGCCCGTGAAATTCTGGTCCTCTCCACCTTTGTCAACCTGGCCCGCCGCTTCCATGCCTGTAAGCCGGCCCCCACATTAATCGAGATGAGCGAGGAATTATCTGTCCCTGTAAATATCCTCAACGAGTCACTCGAGACACTGGAGGATATGGATTGGGTGACTAAAGTCTCCATGGATGACGGGGAAGACACCACGGAAAAGATTGGCTTCCGCCCAAGCAAACCTCTTTCTGCGTACACCCTTTCCAAGTTCAAAAGCTCAATCGAGCAATTCGGGCAGTCAGCCATTATAAAGGGCCTTCTGCAGTCGGATAACCTGCTGATAGAGTACCATGAGGCCCTTCGCTGGCATGAAAAAGACCCGTTTTGCAAAAAGGATATCCAATCTCACTTCTCCAACTGAAGGAGAGATGCGCCACAACCTTGACAGGGAGTACTCCACACCTAGCATCCCCGCCTTTAATATTGCATCAATTTTATGATTACCAAGCTTCAGAATTTCTTTCTCAAACATAATAAATGGCTCTTTGGCGGCCTTCTGGTCGTCATCATTGTGACCTTCGTCCTGACGATCGGACCGCAAAGCTTTTTCGGAAGCGGTGGCTCCCAGCAGCGCCAAGCCCTCAAATACTACGGCTACGATTTGAGCTCGCAGGCTGACCAACGGGCCATGGGGTTCACTGCCGAAATTAGTGCGATTTTGCACCCTGAACTGCGTCTGCGCCGCGAGCAGTTGATGGATTATGCCTACCTCCGTGTGGCAGCTCTCGGTTTGGCGAATCAATTGGGAATCCCTGATCCGGACAAGGAGGCCCTCGCGAAATTTGTCGAGACCCTGCAGATTTTCCAGGATCCTCAAAGCGGTGAATTTTCCGCTGAGGCCTACCAGCGGATGATTGAAGCGCTCCAGAGCAATGCCCGCTTTGATCGCGAATCAGTGGCCCTTGTCCTGCGTGAGGACTATCGCATCTCGAAGGTGCGGGAAGCGCTTGGCGGCCCGGTCTATGCCCTCCCCTTCGAAAGCCAGCAGGACTTTATCGATCGGGAAACCTCCTACACTGTCGCACTGGCCACATTTGACTATGAGAGCTTTAGTCCTGAGTTGGAAGCCAGTGATGAAGCGCTGAACCAATATTACATGGAAAACCCCAGCCGGTACGAAATCCCCGAGACCATTTCAGTAACGGGTCTGCTTTTTGAAGCCGAGGCTTATCTCGACGAAGCACCAATGCCGGACGCCGGCGCGCTGGAAACATTTTTCGCCGTACGGAAGGCCCAATATACTCCACAGCCCGAGGAGGGCGCTGAACCGGTGGAAATCACCCTTGACGAAGTGCGCGAGCAGGTGGTTTCCGACTGGCGGCTTGAGCAGGCAGCGAAGATTGCCGCCAAGAAAAGCGAGCAGTTCAGCCTGAAAATCTGGCAGGACGGCGTGCTCCTTGATTCAGATGCTTACAAGGCTTTGCTTGATGAATTCAAGATCCGGACGATGCCGATTCCCGCTTATTCCCGGGATCAGGCTCCATCCATCCCCGAGGCCCCGGCCGAACTTTTGAATTCCATGTGGATCTACACCAGTAATCCCGCCCGCTATTTCTCCGATATTGCCCAGACTGCCAATGGGGCGGTTGTCCTTGTGACAAACGGCATCACGGAAGCCCGCATGCCGGAGTTTGAGGAAGTCCGTGAGGCGGTGACAGGGGATTACAATCTGGCTGAGAAACGCCGCCTCTTTGCCGAAAAGGGCGCAGAGTACAAACAGTCCATTGAAGCAGGACTTGAGGGCTCTTCATTTTCAGAGCTGGCCTCATCCCTCGGGTTGACAGTCGAGGAACTGGATTCCTTCACAGGCCTCAACCTTCCGACACAGTTGCGTGGCGGCCCACTCTGGGAACAAGTCCGTTATCTTGAGGCTGGGTCCCTCACGGATATGGTCCTGCAGGCCAACGAGGGGATATTCGCCTATGTAGCGGAAAGGTCGATACCGGAAATCGATACAGAATCCGAGGCGTATCAGACATTCCTCAGCCAACGCAACCTCGCCATGAATCAGTCGATGGGCTGGGCGCGGCTTCGCGAAATAACCGACCAGAGCCTCAACGCCCTCCTGGGCCCAAGGGGAGAAGTCGAGTAAGTCTCAGGTCAGTTTGAGTGTTCGGGTCACCGGTATCTGGCGACGAAACCAGGTGCGCTGCTTGCGCATAAGCTGGTTGGTATGAATATAAATGTTCTCGGCCAGATCTTCCTCGGAACCTGGATTATCCAGATACTCCAGAACCTCCCTGTAACCAATCGACCCGCTGGCGCTGGGGTTTTGCTCAAATCCCTCGGCGCGTAAGCGCCGGACCTCATCAATCAGACCAGCACGAAGCATCTGGTGGACCCGTTGACGATTACGCTCCTGCAAATCCTCACGGTCCCGTTCAATCAACCAAACCTCCTTGTCCCAGTCAGCGAGCGGTTCAGGCTGCGATTTGAAAGCACTGAGCAACTCTCCGTATTTCTTTCCTGAAGCAAGGCAGCGGACAAGGGCCTTCTCTACCCGACGCGGGTTCTGCAGATCAAGCCCGGGAAATTCCCGGTTTCCCTCATGCAAGTCGATAAGCGCTTCTATCATGCCCTCCAATCCACCTGACTGATGGATTCCCTGAACGTGTAAATTCACTTTTTCGGGAACCTCAATTTCATCGATCACCGGGGCAAAAAAACTTTTCAGGTAAAACCCGCTTCCTCCGGCGACAATGATCGGTCTCTTCTCCTCCCTGTGTTTTGCCAGGACCTGATCCCGGTATTCGATATACTTCGAGACAGAAAAGGGGTCACGCGGCTCAGCCAGATCAATCCCGTAATGAGGCACGCGCTTTTGTTCACCGGGAGTGGGCTTAGCGGTCCCTATATCCATTCCCTTGAAAACGCACAGGCTGTCACAGCTCAGGATTGAGGCTCCGTTTCGCTCAGCCTCACGGAGGGCAATCTCAGTCTTTCCGGATGCAGTCGGACCAACAATGAACAGAAGACGTGGGTGGCTCATGGTGAAGTGTTCCCGTCTTTAGTCCCCGGAAGTGAAACCTGTCCTCAGTTGAAGGATTTTCCGCAACCGCAGGTTGATTCAGCGTTGGGATTGGTGATTTGGAATCCCTTGCCAGTGAGTCCGTCGTCAAAATCAATCTCTGAGCCTTCAAGGCGCTTGAGACTCTTTTTGTCGACAAGGAAGGCCATGCCGTCCTGTTCAAGTTTCTCATCGGTCTCCTCGGGTTGCGTAAACTCCATCGCATACTCCAATCCGGAACACCCTCCGGATTTGATTGAGACCCGCATCAGCTGTCCCGGCGCGGCACGCTCCTCAGATAACCCCTGGATTGCCGCAATTGCTCGTTTTGTTAGCCGTATCATTCTACGGTATGGGTAGTCCAATCCTGCCCATTGTCAACCAGCAGGATGTCCCCAGCGCCCCAACAAAGCAGAAATCGTGCTAGTTTGAAAACTTCGCTTGCAAGAGGGCCTGATTCCAGCAAAAAACTGTCTCATGCGACCGGTGAGCAAATTTGCAGACAAAGTCCCGTATCAGTTGCTGCGTCCTATCGCGCAGGGCGGGATGGGCTGTGTCTATGAAGCTCTCCAGGAGGGCAGTGACGGCTTCAGGAAGCGTGTGGCGATCAAGATCATTCGCCAGGAATACAGCCAGCTTCCGCTCTTCAGGAAGAACTTTATCGGGGAAGCCCAACTGGTGGCGGACTTGATCCATGCCAACATCGTACAGACCTATCACCTTGGTCATGCCCACAACCAGTATTACATGGTCATGGAGTATGTCCGTGGGGTTAACCTTGAGCAATTCATGCTGCAGCACCGGGCCCTCGACAAGGTCCTTCCCTGGGATCTAGCCGCCTTTGTCATCTCGCGACTTTCACGAGCACTTGCCTGTGCCCACGACCATTGTGACGCAAACGGCAAACATCTGGGCATTGTCCATCGGGATGTCAGTCCGAAAAATATCATGCTGGGCGAGTCCGGCGATGTGAAGTTGACGGATTTCGGCATAGCGAAGGCTTTCAATCTCATGTACAGCAAGGAAGGGGAGATCATTGCCGGACGCAGTGATTACTTGTCGCCCGAGCAGGCACATCTGGAAGTCACGGATCCGCGCGCAGACTTGTTCTCCTGTGGTGTCGTGCTGGCCGAAATGCTGACGGGATACAATCCGTTCGTTGGGGCGACACCAGAGGAATCGAGGGATAACATCTGTTCCATGCCCCTGTCAGATTTTGAGGAGTTGCTCCCGAAGGACGGGGCGAAGCTTAAACCAATTTTGTACAAATGCCTCGAGAGGGAGCGGGAAAAGCGATACCAGAGTGCCAAGGACCTGATGGTGGATCTTGAAAAGCTGCTCTACGCAAAGGGCTATGGCCCGACCAATGAAAAACTGGCCCTCTACTTGAAAGAATTGTACGCGGACGGGCAGGCTTATGTGGATGACATGAGCGAGCTGCCGGTGAGTATGGCACTGAACCCGGACAAGGACGAATAAGATCCATGCCTCGCCAGGGATTTGAACAGACCCAGAAGCAGACTCAGTCGATGGTGCTTGCGCCTCAACTGAGGCAATCGCTTAAGATTCTTCAAGTACCAGCAATGGAGCTACGAACCGCCATCCTGGCGGAGCTTGAAGCAAACCCGACTCTGGAAGAGCTGCCTTATGATGATATCTCCATCGAGGAGCAACAGGATGGTTCTGAGCCTGTCTCGTCAAATGATACCGGTGATACCGAATTCGAAAGCGAAAGCCCGCCCGAGATCGAGCAACCGGCCCACGAGTCGGCTGAGGATCTCGATTTTTCCAACGAGTTTGAAGTACTGGAACGAATGGGTGAGGATTGGCAGGGATACATGAATGAAGCGGCTGGTGAAATTCCTTACACGAGCGAGGATGCCCAGCGACGCCAGTATTTCTTCGATTCATTGACCACCGATCAGTCATTTCAGGAAAACCTGCTCGAGCAAGCGCGACTGGTTGAGGAAGATCCCGAAATTATTTCCGCCTTGGAATACATTCTGGGCAGTCTGGATGACAATGGAATACTGACGTCAAATGCCTCCGACCTGGCCCTCATGGCGCAGCTTCCACTGATGGCGATTCAGAATGCCATCAAGTTGCTTCAGGGACTCGATCCGCCGGGAATCGGTGCCGAGTCAATTGCCGATTGTCTCCTCCTGCAGTTGAAACGGAAAGGGCTGGAGAACTCGCTTGCGGCGAAAATCATCGGCAAGCAATGGAACCTCCTCTTGCGACGGCGAATCCCTGAGATTGCAAGGAGCTTTCGCGTAAGCGTGAAAGAGGTGGAGGATGCCATAGCCGAGATTGCCTTGCTTGATCCAGCACCTGCCCGCCGTTTTTCGGAGGACGTCAATCAGGTGATCGAGGCGGATGTGACCGTTCAAAAAGATGAAAACGATGAATGGCAGATCATTCTGAACAATGAATATGTTCCCCGTTTGAGAATCAGTTCCGAGTACAAGCAATTATTGGCAAGGGGTAAACTCATCGGCAAAGACCGGGATTACCTGCAAAACCAGTTTCGCAACGGGCGATTCCTTATTTCGGCAATCGAGCAGCGCCAACAAACCATCGAAAAAATCACGCGCAAGCTACTCGAGTTTCAGGCGGAATTCTTCGAAAAGGGCCGGGCCTATTTGCGTCCGCTCACAATGAATCAGGTGGCCGAGAGTGTTGGGGTTCATGAGACCACGGTCAGTCGCGCGGTGTCCGGAAAATATATCCGCAGCCCAATCGGCTTGCACGATATGAAGTTCTTTTTCACGCCCGGATACCAGGGACAGGATGGACGGGAAGTATCGAACAAATCCATCAAGGACCGGATTGCCCGGATCATCGAATCGGAGACCCCAAGTAAACCCCTGAGCGACCAGAAGATTGTCGAGATCCTGAAATCTGAGGGAATTACAATCGCCCGGCGGACCGTGGCTAAATACCGGGAGGAACTGGGCATTCTGCCGACAAACTTAAGGCGGCAATATGACTAGTCACTGGCAGGATGGACGCTGGTTGCTGATTGATGCTGCAGGACCGGCATTGATTGTCGGAATACTCGAAGAAGACAAATGGCTGTGCATGGAATCTTTTTCCAGCGGCTTTTTGGAAGACCTTAAGCCGGGTGTGGAATCTCTTCTTGAAAAGTCCTCCCTGGATCTGAGTTCGCTGAGTGGGATCATTTGCTCAAGCGGACCCGGTTCGACACTCGGTCTCAGGTTGGCGGCAATGTTTGTCCGGACACTTCTGCAACAACCGGATTTGGAGAACTGGAAGTGTTTAACCTATAACAATCTGGAGCTTACCTGCGCCAGTCTATCAAAACCCGGTGGACCTGCGTGCCGGGTGGCGGCTCCATGGCGACGGGATCGTCTCCATCTGGCGACCCTCCTCCCCGGTCCCCCGGCACAGTTTGAGCTGGAAAGTGTTTCCGTGGAAGAGGCTACCGAACTTCCGGTGGTTGAGCTGGGAAACCGACTTGCCTTGTTGCCGGAGGGAGCCAACAGAATTTCCTATCCTGCTGAAAAAATCCCGCAAATATTGAAAGCCTGGCCAGACTTGCTCACGTCCACCCAAAAACCCGGACTCTACTCGGCCGAAACGCCTGAGTTTGCCAGGTGGACCTCCACCCGGCATCCACAAAAATGAGCCGAACACCCGATAAACTACGCGCGTGGGCGACCATTGATCTGGGTGCCCTTGAACGTAACTTGAAGACAATCCGCCAGGCCATGCCGGATTACCTGAGTTATATCTCCGTGGTGAAGGCTAACGCATATGGACACGGCTTGGCACCGGTTGTCTCCCGGTTGATGCGGGCAAACGCGGATGCCTTCGCCGTGGCCAACCTGGAAGAGGCCTCAGCGCTCAGGGAAGTCGGTGTGGGATGGCCCATCCTCATCCTCAGTGTCCTCCTCCCAAGTGAATACCCCGAGGCCGTCAGACTGGATGTGCGCCCCGTGCTATCATCCGTCCGCGAAGTGGAAGAGCTTGGTCGTGCCGCGGAGGCACAGGGAAAGTGCGTGGGTGTCCACTTGAAAATTGATACTGGCATGGGGCGTCTGGGCATTTGGTTTCCACGCTTTCCCGAGCTCCTGAGCGCCATTGTTACCCACCCTCTCCTTCGACTTGAAGGGCTTTGTACGCACTTTTCATCGGCCGACAAGGATCCTGAATTTACGACAATCCAGCGGACTCGCTTTCTCGAGTGTCTTGCAAAGGTCCCCGCCGGTGAGACGGAGAATCTTCTTATTCATGCCGATAACAGCGCCGGTATTGAGTCGTTTCCGGAAGACGGCCCCTTTAATGCGGCCCGTGTGGGACTTCTCCAGTTTGGCATCCGCCCTGCGCCGCAATCTCTTCTGGGTAAAGCCATCACGGAACCGGTGCTCTCCTTTCATGCACGCGTCGGACTGGTCAAGGAATTGCCGAAAGGCACTCCTGTCTCGTATGGACAGATGTATCGGCTCCAGCGTGACTCCCGCATTGCCGTGCTGACGGCAGGCTATGCAGATGGTCTTTCAACAGCCTTGAGCAATACCGGACAAGTCATCATCGGGGATTGCCTCTGCCCGATCATTGGCCGTGTGACAATGGACCAGACAATGGTCGATGTGACTGACATGCCCGCCTCCCCTGCCGTTGGCAATAAGGCGACTTTTATCGGAAGTTCGCCATCACACAGTATTTCCGTGAGCCAATACGCGGGTTGGTCCAACCAGATTGAATGGGAATCCCTCTGCTCGCTTTCGGCCCGCACACAGCGGATTTACCAGACAGATTCAGCCCTCTGAGCAAAGTCGGGGAAATAGATTTGCCACGCCACGGAATGAGCCTATCCCCTTTTTGTCATGGCCAAAGTAGATCTGGATTTAGTGAAACATATTCTCACCCGCAACGAGCTGGATGTTCGGCAAGTCAATGCGATCATCGAGGATATCCAACAAGAACTGAAAGTTCTCCAGGAGGAAAATCCTCCAGCCCCACGCGTGCCAAAACAATTCGCGATCCTCATTTCCGATCCGGAAGGTGTTCTTCCAAAAACTGACCTTACCGGCTGGGTGCTGCAGATGCCGGAGGAAGATAGCCCTGCGATCCTTGAGGAACAAATCTGCAAGGCGGCTTACGACTTCAACCAGACTCCGAAAGGGCGGCGTATGCCGGTCAAGACCATTGGTGAAGCATGTGAATCTGTCCCGGCGAGGATTTTCAAGGAGCAACAGGTCTGGGTAAAGACCAAAGAGCCGGTCCTGATGTTGAAAACCAACAACCAGATCCCAACTGAGCCGGCCCAGTTCGGCGATTGAGCCAGACAGGTTCTCAGGAAGAAAGGGCCATGCCGCTTCCCGCCAGATAGGCGCTGGCAAACATAAGATTGAGGTGCGCTCCGCCTGGTCGCCCGAGAGCGTCCATTATCTCACCGGCGTAATAAACCCTATCCGCCGAACGGGAGGCTCCGGTTCCCCAGTCGATTTCCTCCGCAAGGATCCCTCCCGCCCACACACGCTCGTGTGAAGGCAATCCCATTCCGCTGAAGCTGAGGGAATGGCTCTTCAGACGCTGGACAAGTGTCTGCAGCTGCCTTCCTTTCAGGCGCAGCCACGGGGTTTCAGGATCGATCCGGGCAAGTTGCAGGAAGCCATGCCATTGCCGCTCAGATAGACCGAAAAGAGCTGTCTCACCAATTCCCTTGCGACGGCCAGTCAGGCAACGGGAATCCAGTTCGCTTCGGATTGAGGAAGGGGATTGGGAAGGAATCCAGTCCAGCTCAAGTTTGATCCGATAGCCCCGCTGCTTCCAGTCCTCGCAAAAACGGGAGCTTAAATCCGAGATGGCAGGACCTTCCAGACCGCGTGCCGAAAGCTGGGCCATCCCGGTCACGGCGGTTCCGGTACGCGGACAGCGGACACGGACTTCGCGCTCAATGACTCCAAGTGAATCCGCCAGCCTGGAACTTGCCAGCCGCAATCTCAGGTATGCCGGGAGGCAAGGGTTTTCCGTGGCTCCAAGCTCGCGGGCGAGCGCCATCCCATGATTGCGCTCGCCTCCAGTGGCTATAAGCAGGCCCTGGCAGACATCCGCCTGGCCATCACGGCTCCATATCCGGAAAGTGCCATCGGGTTGCCTCGAAATGGACTCGAGCGAATAGCCAGTTTTGATTTTGACCCCCGTTTCTTTGACGACTTGCTGCAACGACTCTGCAAAGGCATTCGGCTTTTCCACAAAAAGAGTGCCAGTACCAGTTGTTTGCACCGGCAGGGAGTGTGACTGGAACCAGTCCCGCAAAGAAGTGCCTGCCCATTTGTCGAGGGCCGCCCGGATCCAAGGAAGGCCACGCGGAAAGTCTTCCTCACGCCAGGGCTGATCCCAGACCTGCCCAAGGCAGGTAGGCCCCAGACGGGCCCGCCTCATCCAGGAAAGTGTCTCCGGCTGCTTCTCATACAGGCAAACCGATTGGCTGGGATCTTGCTCTTTACACCAGTAAGCAGCCACAAGGCCACTGAGGCCTGCCCCAATAATCACTTTATTTCTACATTCAGGCATTTACAAAAAAAGCACTCAGTGCATCTTATTCTATCTCTGTGGGTGATCTCAATTTCAAACAAGCGCTTTGCCGCCATTATAATATCGGGGAGGACGATTATGTTTCCTTTGTCCTTGCCCGTTCTCTCTTCAAACGTGTTCGCATTTTCCTCCCCTTTATCCAATTCTTCAAGCCGCAGTATCTTTTCAATGAACGCCGCCTTGTGGAAAAAGTTGGAATGGCAACCACTTTGCGGGAGATACAATCCGAGATAGACTTCTACCAGCATAAACACGTGGTGAATTTCTTGTGGAGAGATGCCTTGAGGTTTCGTTTGTCCGGCATGCGGCTCATGAGCCTTGCGACTGCCACTCCAGGGATCGGCAGAAGTAAAGGAAGTTCCGCCGCGGACACTCAGGCATCTGCCAATCCGTAGCTGTCGATCCGCTTTCGCAGGGTTGCCCGGGTGATTCCCAGAAGGGTGCTCGCCTTCACTTGGTTTCCTCCCGTCTCCTTCAGGACCCTCCGGGTTATTTCCATTTCCGCGGCCTGAAGCAATTGACGATCCGTTCCCTCCCTCATGCGTTGGTAAACCTCGTCCCAGAGAGCGTCGAGGCCAAGAGTGGAAAGCTGTGGTTGGTTCCCGATTAACTCCTCTCTGACTTCCTCTTTTTGGAGTGGGCTTTTCAGGCCCTCTTTGCCGGAGGATTCGGTGAGAGCATCAGGAACCGCTTCCAGAATCTCTTGCGGCAGGTCCTTTTTCAGCACGGTGTCACCCTGTGCGATGACCACGCATCGCTGTATCGTGTTCTCAAGCTCTCTCACATTGCCGGGCCAACTGTATTGCATCATCACACGGAGCGCTTCATCGGAAACCCGTTTCACCGTCATCCGCCTGTCCTTTTGCAGACGTTGAAGCATGAAATCAACCAATGAAGGCACATCCGAAAGGCGATCCCTCAAACTTGGGATACGAATACGCATCACATTGAGCCGGTAATAAAGATCCTCGCGAAAGGATTTCTCCTCGACCATCTTCTCAAGATCGCGATTGGTCGCTGCGATCAAGCGGACATCGACCTTGATCGTTTTTTCACCACCAACGCGTTGGATTTCACCCTCCTGAAGTGCCCGGAGAATTTTTGTCTGGGTCGGCAAAGCCATATCTCCGATCTCATCCAGAAACAGGCTCCCTCCATCGCACAATTCAAATTTCCCTATTCGCTGCTGCGTTGCTCCCGTGAAGGATCCTTTTTCATGACCGAAAAGCTCCGACTCAATCAGGTTGTCGGGAATAGCCGCGCAGTTCACCGCCATAAAGGGTTTCGAAGACCGCAGACTGTGCTGGTGAATGCATCGTGCCACTAATTCTTTGCCGGTACCGCTCTCCCCGGTGACCATGACCGTGACATTGCTCGTCGCAACCTGGCCAATGGCTTTGAAAACGACTTGCATGGGTTCGGAGGAACCCACAATGCCTTCCTGGTAGTCCTCGCTGTTAACCAGTGGCGCAGTCCCCGAACGGGACTTTTGCAAGTCGGCAAAGGATTGCAGTGCCTTTTCCGTAAGATCGAGGACTTTCTTAAGGTCAAAAGGCTTTATAATATAGTCGAAGGCTCCGAATTTCATGGCCTCGATTGCCGTCTGGGTGGTTCCAAAGGCCGTCATCAGAATAACCATGGATTCAGAGGCAGCTGTTCGAAGATGTTGAAGTGTCTCCAGACCGCTCATCCCTTCCATCCGGTTATCGAGGAAGATCACCTGGAAAATGCTGGCCTTCGCGGCCTCAATGCCTGCTTCACCGCTTGAGGCTTCTTCAACCTCATATCCGCGCGATGAAAGGACCCGGTTCAGGGAATATCGGATTTCATCATCGTCATCGATAATCAGGATCCTGTCACTTTTATGCTCAGTCATTTCGAAGATCAGTGCAATTCCTACCCGGCAATCCGTCAAGGTCCGAGCGATTCAGGAGGATATGGTTATTCAGCGCGGTAAGGGAACAGTTTCCAGAATGTGCCGGAGCACGCCTTCGACACGGCGTCGTTCCTCCATGGGATTACTCCCGTGCGGTGTGGATTTGAGCCGGTGGGCACAGACAGGCAAAAGCATTTTCTCAACATCTTCAGGAAGAACGAATTCCCGTCCCAGATAAAGGGCCCGTGCCTGCGCAGCGGCTTTCAGGGAAAGTGCCCCGCGAGGGCTCAAGCCCGCCTGAAACGTGCTTTCACTACGCGTCGCGACAACCAACTTCAAAATATAATCCAGTACACTCTCTTCCACAAAAATTCCGGCCACCATGGACTGCCAGAGGAGAACGGATTCCAGATCCACAATCGGATCGTCTGCAATCTGGTCATAATGGCGAAAACCTGCCTCAAGGACCTTCATCTCGTCCTGGTAGGAAGGATACCCCATCTCCAGACGCATGAAAAACCGGTCCATCTGGCTGTCGGGAAGGGGGAAAGTCCCTTCAAAGTCTACTGGATTTTGCGTTGCAAAGACCATGAACGGCTGGCCCACCAGATGTGTCTCCCCGTCAATCGAGATGCGCCCGCGATCCATCACCTCGAGTAATGCGCTTTGCGTCTTGGGAGTTGTCCGATTGATTTCATCAGCCAGAATAATGTTCGCAAAGACCGGGCCGGGCTTGAACTCAAAGTCTCGTACCTTCTCATTAAAGACCGACACCCCAAGCACATCAGCGGGCAACAGGTCGCTGGTAAACTGGATTCTCTGAAAGCTTCCTGACAAGGCCCGGGCGAGGGCGTAGGCCAAGGTGGTCTTTCCCATGCCCGGCAAATCCTCCAGCAGGATATGCCCGCCACCGAGAAGGCAAATCAAGACGCTGTCGAGAACGTCGGATTTACCCCGGATAATTGTTCCCATCCGATCCTTCAATGCCTGCAGTGAAGAATGGATTCCGTCCCGGTCAGCTGGTTTTGGTGTCATCGTATCTGGTTTTGGGGAAATTAAGCCTTCCCGTCTAATAGAGGTATCCATCACAGCAGGCTTTTCAAACGACATTCTGCTTATTTCAAAAAAAATCCCCCTCGTTTGAGGGGGATGCTTAAACCGGTAAATAAAATTACAAGTTTTGGAGTAACCTTACTTCTTCTTTTTGCGAGGAGCAGCCTTCTTCTTCGCGACTTTTTTCTTGGCCGGCTTTTTAGCGGCTTTTTTCTTCGCGACCTTCTTCTTGGCTGGTTTCCGGGCTACTTTCTTCTTCGCAGCTTTACGGACTGGTTTCTTGGCCACTTTTTTCTTGGCAGCCTTTTTCACCACTTTCTTCTTCGCGACTTTCTTGGCCGGCTTTTTAGCGGCTTTTTTCTTCGCGACCTTCTTTTTGGCCGGTTTCCGGGCTACTTTCTTCTTCGCAGCTTTACGGACTGGTTTCTTGGCCACTTTTTTCTTGGCAGCCTTTTTCACCACTTTCTTCTTCGCGGCTTTTTTGGCCGGCTTTTTAGCGGCTTTTTTCTTCACGACCTTCTTCTTAGCAGGTTTTCTCGCTACTTTCTTCTTAGCGGCTTTCTTGACCACCTTTTTCTTGGCAGCTTTCTTCACGACTTTCTTTTTAGCCGGTTTTCTTACTGCTTTTTTCTTGGCGGCCTTCTTGGCCACTTTCTTTACCACCTTACGGACGCGCTTTTTAGCGGCCTTCTTAGCGGGTTTTGATTTTTTGGAAGCTAACGCCATTTTCAGTTCCTTATGTACGGTTTTTTTGTTTGCGGATTCCATTAGGGATTCCAGAGCCATCCTAATCAGATAAGCCATACTTACTTTTTCTGACTTGGAAATCCCTTCCAGTGAGCCGCGTTTATCGTCCGCCAGGCGGACAGATAATTGACGGCGTTTGCCACCCGCCTTGCGGGCAACTTTTTTGTAATCGAACTTGTCGATTGCGTAGTCGATGAGTTTCGAGAAGGAAGCTCCTCCCAACTCCTTGCGGAGCTTTTCGAGTTGTGATGCGAGATCGGCATCAATCTCAAAACTCAATGGTGTTGTTTTTATTGTCATCTGTTCTCCCTTGTATTGGATTCAGAATACTCGGCTTCAATGATTTACAAACATTAAAAAAAAATACAACAAAAAAGTATTGCCTTCACGGCCAGCATGCACTTGCCGATCGAAGTACCGGAAAGAAGATTCCAAGAACCGGGATAATGAATATTCACTACACGCAAAAGTGTGCTTGTGTGAATGGGGCAGTAAGCATTTTGAAACGAGTCAGCGTGAGGAGGTTTTATACGAGTAAACCTTTAGACGAATGCTTGAACGCTGGCGTCTGTTTTCCCAGTTCAACTCACTGAACATCCAGTTGTCTTCAAACTTTTTGATCCCTCCAACTCGCATGCGCTTAATGATTGAGTCTTTGCCATCAAGCAGCTCGGCCTTCAAGACAGCGGCATAGTCGGCATCAAGAGTGACAATAACTTTGGCAGGCAAGGCTTCCGGATCTGGATTGGCGAGGGAGTATCGATGAGCGGGTCGTCCGAGATAACGGTCCGGCCCGAGGTAAACAACATCTTCCCAATCGTAGTATGGCATCAACAGGTCCATCCAGGTTATGGGGAAGCCGTGAATAACCGGTTCACGCCAATTACCTTCATCAAGGAAGATTTCCTTATCAGAGTTGATCATGCGAGTCTGTAACCCTTCCTTGATCACATGACGCGAAGTGGTTTCACCCGATTCATCCGTTAGGGTGATGGAGGTGTCCTGCAAATCAGTCTGCCAGTCACCCTGCATCAGGAAATTGTAAGTAACAGAGGAGGCGCCTGCCGGGCGATGCGTCAAGATGCCGCCAATTTCAAAGACACCGGCTGCCCGGTTATATAAAAACCATTCCCAGAAGTCTTGTCCGACCGACTCGTTGAGGCTGTCAGGGAGTTGCCGGTTTGGAGGTTCCCTGAACTTGAACTGGCCCTTCAGTGCAGGCGAGAGAACAAGGACAAGGACAAGATAAAAAAAGCCGCTCCGAATTATACGGAACGGCTTTGGAGATAAATTCATAAGGAAAACCCTATGCCCTCACGGAAAATCCGTCAAGGCGCCGGGGTGGATACAGGCTCCTCGACTGGAGGAAGCTCTGCGGCCTCCTGCGAAAGACTCTCGGCCTCCTCAGCGACCGTCTGGGTTGCTTCTTCAGCCGTTGCCTGCATACCCGCCATTGCCTCTTCATCAGCGATGACTGGCATTTCCTCTGCCGGGGCAGTTTCAACGACCACCGGAATGTCAGGCAAATCAACCTCAGTTGTTTGAGCGAGGCGCCCTTCACGGCTCATGTAAAGGAGGTATAGCACAAGGGCGATCACGAAGAAGGCAATTGCTGACCACTTCGTGGCACGTGTAAGGATGTTCGTCGTCTCAGCGCCGAAGGCGGACTCCGTAACCCCGCCGCCGAAAGCAGAGCCCATACCAGCGTTCGAGTTGGCGCGCTGCATGAGAATGACCAGCACCAGAAAGAGACTGGTGAGAATCAGGACGAAAGTAAGGAAGGAAATGATGATATTGACCATGACGTGTGGCTAAATTTGGAAAAACCGAGAACGCTGGACCGCGCTGGGCCAAGTTTCAAGTAAAATCTAGAAAGGGGAATCCATCCTCAATGAAGGCCCATTTCCTCCATGATTCGCTGAAGATCATCGTTTCCATAGTACTCGATGATGATTTTTCCTTTTTTCGGCGTGTGCTTGAGGGTGACCCGGGTACTGAAGGCCCCCGAGAGCTGTTTCTGCAGGTCCTCAATCGCACTCAGCTCAGCTGTTGTGACAGAGCGTGATTTCTGCGGGCGATCCCCGGGCTTGCGGAAAGACTCAACCCGCCGTTCAAGCTCGCGCACACTCCAGCCACGCTCAATCGATTGGCGGGCAAGAAGGAGCCGGTTCTCAGAATCCTCAACGCCAAGAAGGACCTTGGCATGTCCGACGGAAAGATGCCCCTTGATGATGTAGCCTTGGATCTCCCGGGCAAGCTGGAGCAACCTGAGGGAATTTGCCACTGAAGCGCGATTGCGCCCTACCCGCTCGGCCACCTGCTCTTGTGTCAGGTCGAAATCCTTCATCAGGCTCGCGTAACCCATTGCCTCTTCAATGGGATTCAGGTCCTCGCGTTGAAGGTTTTCAATTAAAGAGAGAATCGCACTGGATGATTCCGAAGCCTCAATGACTCGCGCCGGGACGAGCTTCATCTTGAGTTTCTGGCAGGCCCGCCAACGACGTTCGCCAGCGATCAGCTCGTACTTCTCGCCCTGCAGACGGACAACCACCGGTTGCAGCAAGCCTTCTGAGCGAATGCTTTCGGCAAGCTCGAGTAGACTTTCCTCATGGAATTCACGACGTGGCTGGTGCGGATTTGGAATGATCCGTGTGATTGGGAGTTCATGAAGTCCAATCAGGTTCTCACTGACTGGTTCGACAGGTTTCCGAGAAGGCATGCGCTTGGTGCCCTCTAGAACAGGTGCCTTTTCCGGCTTTACCTGTGTTGGCGCCTTTTTCTTTTTAGAGGGAGCCTTCTTCTGCTTCCGCTGAGGTTTGGCCGCCTTCTTCTTGACGGTCTTTTTTGCTTTTGCCTTTTCAGGGGCAGCTTTCTTCGCAGCTACGCCACCACTGATGAGGGAGCCGAGTCCACGGCCGAGTCCAGTTCTTTTCGCCATATCAATCGTTTTTCAAAGGGATGAATAATTCCTGTCCGGGATAAATAATATCGGAAGACAAGCGGTTTGCATTGCGGATCCAATCCACCTTGGAGCCCAGTTCACGCGCGATCCGGGCGAGCGAGTCGCCGCCCTTGACGGTGTAGGATGTCCCCGAGCGCGGATAATTGTCATTGAAGACGATCACCTGCTCAAGCTGGGGCTGTCCTTCAACAGCTTTTGCCAAGGCATTGATGGCCTTCTGGGTCTGTTCAGCAAGGGTTTCAATCTCCTTGGAGACTTCATTCACCAGCGTTTGCCTGCTCACCTGGTTAACTGACTGGATTTTCTGTTCAAATTGCCGAAGCACGGCATTCAACTGCTCCGAGCTGACGGCATCCGGGGAAGTAGTCTGCAACTGTCCCTTGACCCATTCCTGCATCTGGCGGTTTTCCCGTTGAAGGGACTCCACTTCCAGACGAAGGCTCCGCACAACCTGATCCAGACGGTTGATGTCACTGCGCAAATTGGCCAACTGGACATTGACGGAATTGACCTGTGTCCACCCGGTCAGGGGCAAAAGACCAAATAAACCGACAAGGAATAAAACTTTTGCAAACTGCCTGCTCATCATGAACAAGGTATTGTCATAAAATCCATCACGGTCAACGACCTAAGTATTCCCCTTCGCGGAATTTCCACGGCGTCGATGAGGAAAGGGAGTGGCGGATTCCAAGGCACGCATTTCCCTCGATTGGAGAACTTCCCCGGATTCCATGTGAAATCCCCTCAAAAAAGTTTCCACGGCAAGCGGATTGCCCCCCGGACGCTGGAGTTTTTTGACCACTAGCGATCCCGATCCACAGGCGATGCGGAGGGTGCCTGGGGGATCCATTTCCAAGCTGCCAGGCTCAGCCGAGGTTTCATCGAGCGAGGCTTCTGCCTCGAGAATATGAATTTCCTTCCCGTGGTAGGGAAAACGGCTACCCGGCCATGGAGTGAATGCACGCACACGGCTCGCAAGCACTTCTGCCGGCTGATTGAAATCGAGATCGGCATCGCTCTTTTCAATAATCCGGCAATAGGTGACCTTTGATAAGTCCTGCTCGTGAAAAGTAAGGTTTCCAGCTGCGATGGCATCCAGGCAACGATCCATCAAGGGAATGCATGCCTGGCCTAGCTTGGCATGCACATCACCGGAGGTGTCTGACGGCCCAATGGCCACACGCTCAACATCCGCGACCGGACCGGCATCCATCTTGGGAGTGATCCGCATCAAACTGACACCCGTTTCCGGCAAACCAAGGGCGACTGACGTGTGGATTGGCGATGCGCCCCGCAAACGAGGCAGGATTGAAGCATGCAGATTCAGTATACCGAGCGGTGCCACCTTCAGAATACTGGAAGGAAGTAGCTGACCGTAAGCCATCACGAGAAGAAGATCGACCCCCTCCTGTTTCATTCGCTCGGCATCCTCCGCACCACACTTCAGCGGTTGGTGCACAGGCAGGCCTTCCTCAAGGGCCCATGTCTTGATTTCGTTGGCCCGCAATTTCATCCCGCGGCCGGATTTGCGATCCGGTTGGGTGTAAACAGCGCTTAATTCGAAAGTGGCCTTTTTCAGCCCCAGCAGGTGTTTCAGGACAGGCAGGGCAATCGGGTCGGACCCCATGAAAACCACCTTCATCGGCGAGACCCTTTCTTACCCATGTCCGCGTAACGCTTTTCCTTCCCTCTCAATTCAAATTGAACCGGGCAACCCTGTAACTTGAAGTTCTTGATAAATCCCTTTTGCAGGTATCGGCGGTAGCCGTCATCAAGTTTGGTCGCGCGATTGCAGAACAGCTTGAAACGGAAGGGCCGATTGCCGGTCTGCACTGCGTAATAAGCCTTGAATCGCTTGTTATCGATATAGCGCGGTTGTTTCTTTTCGATCAAACCATGAACAACGGCGTTGACCTTCGGGGTCGACAATGTCCTGCCGGAAGTTTCCCAAAGAGCGCGCGCCTGGTTCAGGACCTTGTCCATCGAGAAACCTCGCAAGGCGGAAACAAAGAGCACCGGACTGTCTGGAAGAAAAAAGAGCTCACTCAAGGCGGAAGCGGCATAGGCCCGCTTGAATTCTTCCATATTCTCGTAGCCGTCGGGGTGGTTTCCACGAAACCTGTCAATTGCCAGATCCCACTTGTTAACCAGAAGGGCCACGCACTTGCCCGCGTCCATGATTTCACCGGCCAGGGCCTTGTCCTGACGCGTTACCCCACTCTCAGCATCCACAACAAGAAAGACAATGTCGGAACGCTCGATCGACTGACGGGTGCGAAGCGTACTGAAGTATTCGATGGAATGGCTGACCCGTTTGCGCTTTCGCAGGCCGGCGGTATCGACAAGACGGAAGGGGATGGATTTTTCATCCTTGGTCTGGAAATCAAGATCCAGCATGACGCTGTCCCGTGTCGTTCCCGGGACTTCACTGACAACAAGGCGTTCGTCGGCAAGCAGGTGATTGCAAAGGCTGGACTTGCCCACGTTGGGGCGACCTGCAAACGCAATATGGATTCGGTACTCTTCAGGCTCATCAGTCTCCTCGGGTGCGGGACCCACGACGACCTCAATCTCCCTTTCCAACTGGCTGCTGTTGTAGCCATGTTCCGCCGAAACGGGAAAATACGTTTCAAATCCAAGACCGGTAAACTCATCCACCTGGTCCTCCATGCCCTCATGGTCAATCTTGTTCACGGCAAGGATCACGCGCTTTCCGCTCTCCCTGAGCTTTTCAGCGATGGTCTCGTCCAGTGCCGTCAGCCCCTCCCGGCCATCGACAACAAAGCAGATCAAGTCCGCCGCCTCGATAGCGAGCCACACTTGCGCCTCTGCTGCCTCGATTAACTTTTCATGATCCATATCGACAACAAGGCCGATCCCGCCCGTGTCGAGCAGCGTGTAGTGGTTTTTCACGACAGTTGAATTAACATCCCGGGTCACCCCGGCTTGATCATGTACGATAGCCAGACGCCTGCTGGCCAGCCGGTTGAATAACCGGCTTTTTCCCACATTGGGACGCCCGACAAGGGCTACTGTTTCCATTTTTCGCATTATATTTTAAAGGCTTTCAACAAATCGCTGCATGCGGTCGCAGGCCTTCTCGATCTTCGCGTATTGCGTCGAGAAGCTTGCCCGGACAAAATCGTGCCCGTCAGTGCCAAAGGCAGTGCCCGGGACAACCGCCACCTCGCCCTGCTGAAGAAGACGAGTGGCAAAAGTTTTCCCGTCCAGACCGGTCGGTGTAACGTCTGGAAAGGTGTAGAAAGTCGCCTGCGGGAGATGGCACTTCAGGCCCATCTCGCGAAAGCGACGCACCAGCAAGTCGCGACGACGCTGGTAGGACTCGCGCATTGAAGCAACGGCGTCATCGGAGTTCCGCAAGGCCTCGATGCCTGCCTCCTGGATAAAGATCGGAACGCTCATGATGGCGTATTGGTGGACTTTCATCATGGCCTCGATGATCGGATGCGGGGCACAGGCGTATCCGATACGGAAACCGGTCATCGCAAAAGCCTTTGAGACACCGTGGAGAAAGACCGTCCGCTCCCGCATGCCGGGAAAGGAAGCAATGCTGACATGCTCACCGTCATAGGTCAGCTCGGCATAAATCTCGTCACTGAGGACAATGAGGTCCTTCTCAATTGCGAAAGCGGCAATTTCTTCGAGCTGCTCACGCTCAACAACGCCACCAGTGGGATTAGTCGGGAAATTCAGGATAAGCAACTTGCAACCTGGTTCCCATTTCGCATCCAGATCGGCCCGCCGCAGGGCAAAGTTGTCCTTTGCATGGGTGGGGATGGCGATGGGTATGCCACCGGCCAACTGAACACTCGGAGAGTAACTCACATAACAAGGCTCATGATAAAGCACCTTGTCCCCTGGATTCACCAAGGCCCGAATTGCCGTGTCCATCGTTTCCGAGACGCCGATACCGATTAGGCACTCGGTTTGCCCGTCGTAGCTAAGGCCAAACTTCCGCTCCACATACCGGGCAACTTCCCGACGAAACGCATACAGTCCGAGATTATCGGTGTAACTGGTCTTCCCTTTTTCGAGCGAATAAATGGCGGCCTCACGGATGTTCCATGGCGTCACAAAATCCGGCTCACCAATCCCGAGTGAGATGGCATTCGGCATCTGCTGCACAAGGGCAAAGAAGTCGCGGATTCCGGAACGGTTCAATCCCTGGACATGGTGAGCTATGACAGTCTCGTAATTCATTTGATTAATTTAACGATTGAACAGGTAAATCGCCTACGGGCTGATCGCCGGTTTCTCCTGCTCGTCCTGTTCCGTGTCGATGAGGAATCCATCCACCTTGTAGCAACGCAACATGAAGCGTGTGGCAGTGGATTGTACAACACCGAGGGTCGCCAGTTTTTCAGAGACAAAAGTCGCCACGGAGAGAAGGTTTTTTCCGCGCACGATGACCATCAAGTCGTAGCCTCCACTCATCAGGTAACAAGTGACGACTTGGTCAAAACGGGCAATGCGCTCCGCGATCCGGTTGAACCCTCCGTCCCTCTCGGGAACAATGGAGACTTCGATCAATGCCTGCACTTCATTCTCGGCAATCGCCTTTGGATTGATCACCGGACGCCAGCCAAGCAACATGCGTTCCTCCTCCAGCTTGGCCAGAGTTGCTTCAATCTCTGCTTCGGAAACACCGAGAACAGAAGCCATGGCTTCCGTGCGCACAGCTTCCCCCTCGAGCAGTAATTTCAAGACATCTTTGATCATAAGCCGGCACTATGGGCACTCAATTCAAGGCATGCACGCTTTTTTCAACCCGTTTACCGAAGCCGTAATACAAGGCCCTGATTGCAGGCCAGTCTTGATCATTTAAGGGAAAGGCGCAATAATCCCCGGTATGGATCCCCCACCCAGCAATTCAATCTCTCCGGCAATGCTTGGTGCCTTGCAGGAAAGAGCTGATGCCGGAGGAGGCATTATCCCACTGGAAAGCTTTATCGAGTGCGCCCTTTATCTTCCTCATGAAGGCTACTACACCAGCGACCGTAAACGTGTCGGCATGAGCGGGGAGACCGACTTCTACACCTCCACCAGCATGGGCCCGCTCTTCGCCAAGCTGATCATCGCGGCAATTAAGGACCTTGTGGATATGGAACTCTCGAATCTGCAATTCATTGAGATTGGTCCCGAAAGCAAGGGCGGCCTCCTTGGCAGCATTGAGAATCCTCCGTTCAAGCAGTGCATGCAGATTCGCAAGGAGGATCCATTGGAGTTCGAATCCCCCTGCGTCGTCTATTCCAATGAACTGTTCGATGCCCAGCCATTTCGCCGCTTTGTCCGCAAGGGCAAGTCATGGAAGGAAGCTGGCGTGAAGATCCAGGAAGGTCAGTTTGAATTGATCTTGTCCGAACCGTTTCACACCCCACCCGACCTGCCAACAAAGGCCCCCGACGGATACACCATTGATTGGCCCTCTGCCGCCCATGCCTTGATGGAGAAAATTTGTCAAAGCCCATGGAAAGGGCTGTTTCTCGCTCTCGACTACGGGCTGGACCGCTCCACCATTCTTGCCGAACGCCCGGATGGGACCGCCCGCTCCTACTCCCGCCACCGGATGGGAAATGACCTCCTCTGCGACCCCGGGAGGCAGGATATCACTTGCCACCTCGTCTGGGATGAAATGACCGACATTCTTCGCCATTGGGAATTCGAGGAAATCCAGCTTCAAAAGCAGGAGGCCTTTTTCATGCATCACTCAGAGCGCCTCATCACCCAGATTGTTGCCGCTTCCCCGCCAGGGTTTTCACGCGAAAAACAGACCCTTATGCAACTGCTCCATCCCGATAACATGGGGCATAAGTTTCAGGCCCTACACGCCCGACGGGGCAAAATTTAAAAAAAACTTGCCATCAGGCAGGGGCGACCTACCTTCAGCCGTTTTTCTACAGGAGAATCAATCATGTCACGAATTTGTTCAGTCACCGGCAAACGCCGCGTCAGCGGAAGTAAAATCCACCGCAAGGGTCTCACCAAGAAAAGCGGCGGCATCGGCACGCACGTTGCCTCGGTCACCAAGCGTACCTTCAAGCCAAATGTCCAGCGCGTCCGCGTCCGGATGCCAAATGGCCAGGTGAAGCGGGTTTGGGTTTCCGCCAAGGCACTCAAGGCCGGCAAGGTCGAGAAGGCCTAAGCTCTTAATTAATCAATTTCCAAGCCCCGATTTGCCCAGGCAGACCGGGGCTTTTTTGTGCCCGTAAACAGCGACTCAGATCGAGGGATCAAACCACTGAAGGACTTCTCCCAGCCCGGCCACCTTGCCGATTATGACGATCGAGGGCGGCCCCAATCCCGCCTCCTCCACCAGCCAGGCAATACTGCCCAGCGTTCCCCGGACCGATTTCTGGCGCGCGGTCGTTCCCCACTGGATGACCACCGCAGGGGTTTCCTGGTCGCGGCCCTCTGAAACCAGCCGGTCACAGATTTCCCCCAGCCGGCCCATCGACATGTAAAGCACGAGAGTGGCTTCACTTTGTGCGTGTGATGCCCAATCGACCATTGTCGCTTCCTTGTCCGGACACTCATGCCCGGAGATAAAGGTCACCGAGCTGCTCCATTCCCTGTGCGTCAGGGGAATTCCACAATAAGCCGCGCACCCAAGGGCAGCTGTCACCGCTGGAATCACCTCGTATGGGATGCCCGTCTTTCGCAATGCTTCCGCCTCCTCACCGCCACGGCCAAAAACAAAGGGATCGCCGCCCTTGAGCCGGACCACCGACTTCCCGGACTTCGCCAGCTCAACCAGCAATGCCTCAATCAGTTCCTGCTTCATCGAATGGAATCCCGCCTGCTTCCCCACGTAATGCAGCTCACAGCCGGGCTTTATCCAGCCCTTGATCGACTCGTCCACCAGATAGTCATACACCAGCGCATCACAGCTCTCAATCAGCCGCTTGCCCTTTACTGTCAGCAATTCCGGATCTCCCGGACCGGCTCCCACCAGATAAACTGTCCCTGTTTTTGCCATTCTCCTCAGCCCTTCATACCCGAGCTTCATGCCGCTTCACAACCCGTTTTGCAAGAAATCCGCTTGCCAAGCCGACATTTATCATAAGTATTTTGCCCAACAAATCTATGATTAAGACGGAAGCAAGTCTGAAAGGCGAAGAAAGCGCCTGGTTGGAGGCCGCGACGGCAGAGGAGCGGGTCGGCTGGGCGCTGGAGCAATTTGGGGAGAAAGTGGTCCTCTCGACGAGTTTTGGGATCCAATCGGCGGTGATGCTACATCTCGTGACGCAAATCCGGCCGGAAATACCGGTCATATTCGTGGACACGGGATATTTATTTCCAGAAACGTATCAATTTGTGGAGGAGTTAGTGGAGCGGATGCAATTGAACCTGAAAGTGTATGCTCCGCTCTGGACGGCGGCCCGGCAGGAAGCGATCCACGGCAAGCGCTGGGAGAAGGGTTTGGAAGAGCTGGAAGCGTACAACCGTGACAACAAGGTCGAGCCAATGAACCGGGCGCTGAAAGACCTGGGGGCGGAGGCGTGGATCAGCGGGCTGAGGCGGGTCCAATCCAGCACGCGGGCACAACTTCAGGTCGTCCAGAAACAGAAGCGAACAACGAAAATCCATCCGATTATCGATTGGTCCGAAAAACAAGTTTACGAATACATGAAGGCCAACGAGCTACCCTTTCATCCATTGTGGGAGCAAGGTTATGTCAGCGTGGGCGATTGGCACAGCACGGCTCCGCTGGGAGCTGGCATGGATGCTGAATCGACCCGTTTTGGAGGCTTGAAGCGCGAGTGCGGGCTTCACGAGAAAAGCGACCAGCAGGACTGGCAAATTTAAGGTCGGGCTGATTGGACGGGTCAGGACCCGTCGGAAAGAATCGCCAGAAGGGCCTCCTGGTCGAGGATAGCGACATCAAGCTTGCGGGCCTTTTCGAGCTTGCTTCCGGCCTCCGCGCCAGCGACCAGAAAATCGGTTTTCCTGCTGACACTGCCAGTCACCTTACCGCCTGCCTTTTCGATTTTGGCCTTGGCCTCATCACGTGTCATGGATGGCAAAGTACCGGTCAGGACCAGGGTTTTTCCACTCAATGGACCCTCGTCATTATGTCTTTCCAGCGACGACTCCATTTTCAGACCGGCCTCTTGGAAGAGACGGCGGATCCGCTCCCGGTTGGCATCCTCATTGAAGTAGTCAACGAGGCTGTCGGCCATTTTGGGGCCAATGCCATCTATCGCGGCAAGGTCTTCCGTGGAGGCCTTTGTGAGCCGCTCCATTGTTCCAAACGTGGAGGCCAGCAACTTGGCCGCCTCGGCCCCGATCATGGGAATTCCCAGCCCGTGAATAACACGCCAGAGATCGGCTTCCCGACTGGTGGCAATCGCCGCGACCAGATTGTTGGCTGATTTTTCGGCAAACTTGTCCAAGCCAGCCAGCTCATCAGCCCCCAAGCCATAGAGATCTGCCACATCGCGAACAAGGCCGCGCTCAACCAACTGGCGCACAATTTCCTTCCCGAGGCCGTCAATGTCCATTGCCTGGCGACCAGCAAAGTGCTCGATCTGGCGCCGCAGGCGGACGGGAT